>NZ_JBSGYY010000010.1:0-199800 GCF_053610705.1 Streptomyces sp. NPDC054872
TAATCCGGTGCACATCCGCGTTGAGCGGAACCAGGAAGAGGAATAATCTTCCGGTTCACAGCGTCCTCGCTGATGTTTTCTTCAAAGGAACCTCGTCCCGGCCATGACGGCCGAAGACGGGGTATCAACATATCTGGCGTTGACTTTTGGCACGCTGTTGAGTTCTCAAGGAACGGACGCTTCCTTTGTACTCACCCTCTCGGGCTTTCCTCCGGGCGCTTCCCTTCGGTGTTTCATTTTGTCTTGCTGTCTTGCGTTTCCGACTCTATCAGACTCTTTCGTGTCCGATTTCCTCGGTGCCTTTCCGGTTCCCGCTCCGGCCTTTCGGCTTTCGCGTTTTCCTTTCCGGCGAGTCCGACTCTATCAGATCCTTTCGGGCCTGATTCCCAGTCAGCGGGGCTTGTCTTCCCGGCTGTTGGGCCGTTCCGACGTCTCAAACTCTAGCGGCTCTTCCCGGTTACTCATAATCGAGTCCTGGAATTGAATTCGGACATGCCGAAATCGTTCCCGGGGGGATGTCGTGCAGAGTTTGTTTTGCCGCGTCTCAGCGGCGGGAGGTGCTGTCGCAGAACCGTTACGGCTCCGTGGCAACCCGAAGAACCTTACGGATCCGTGGGGTGACTGTCAAACGCCGTGGTGGGGCGCTCAGTCCAGGTCGGTGAGGCGTCCGCCCGCGTCCGGCTGGGCGTCCTCCACCCTGCGCAGCAGACGAGTCAGCACTTCGCCCAGTGCCCCGCGCTCCTCCTGGGACAGGTCCTGGAGGAGGTCCTCCTCGAACACCGTCGCGAGGCGCATCGCCTCCAGCCACTTCTCGCGGCCCTCCGCGGTGAGCTCGACGATCACTCGTACGCGGTTGGACTCGTCGCGGTCCCGCGTCACCAGGCCCTCCGCCACCATGCGGTCGATGCGGTGGGTCATGGCCGCCGGCGTGAGGCCCAGGCGCTTCGCGAGCTCGCCGGGTCCCAGTTGGTAGGGAGCACCGGAGAGGACCAGGGCCTTGAGGACCTCCCACTCCGCGTTGCTGATGCCGAGGGTCGCGGTCTGTCGCCCGTAGGCGACGCTCATCCGCCGGTTGAGGCGGCCGAGGGCCGAGACGATCTCCTCGACCTGGGGGTCGAGGTCCTGGAACTCCCGCTGGTAGGCGGCGATCTGCTCTTCGAGAGTCGGCTCACTGGGGCCGGGAGTGTCACCCATGGCCGCAGTATGGCACGCCCTTACTTGGCGTTGAAGTTCTTCTGTGTGTATTGTTTAGACTCTAACTTTAGCTTCGAAGTCTTCACGTCTAACTCCTAAGGCAGGTGAAAGTGACCAGGGCGATGGGCGCAGCGATGCGTCGTATTCAGGTAGGCAGCGCGCTGAGCGCGTTTGGTGTCGGGTTCACGGTTCCGTTCCTCTACGTCTACGTGGCGCAGGTGCGGGATCTTGGGGCCGGTACGGCGGGCATCGTGCTCGCCGCCTTTGCCATGGCCGCGCTGATCGTCCTGCCCGTCACCGGGCGCGTCATCGACCGTCGCGGCCCGCTCCCCGTACTCATGGGAGCCGCGCTGACCGCCTCGGTGGGTGCCCTGGCCCTGGGCTTCGCGAACAGTGAGCCGACGGCGATCGTCTCGGCGGCGCTCCTCGGTGCGGGCACCGCGGTGATGCAGCCGGCGCTGGCCACGATGATCGTCTGGTGCTCGACGCCGACCACGCGCACGCGTGCCTTCGCGATGCAGTTCTTCCTGCAGAACCTGGGGCTGGGTATCGGTGGGCTCTTCGGCGGGCAGATCGTCGACGAGCACGACCCGAACAGCTTCATCACGCTCTTCTCCATCGAGGCCGTGATGTTCCTGGTGCTCGCGGGGATCGTCCTCACCGTTCGGCTGCCGCACGCGCCGTCCATCCAGGACGCCGTGCCCACGGACGGGGCGGCACCGAAGAGCGGTCTGCGGGTGCTGCTCCGGCACAAGGCGATGGTGCAGCTGTGCGTGCTGGGCTTCGTGCTCTTCTTCGCCTGCTACGGACAGTTCGAGTCGGGGCTCTCCGCGTACGGCGTGGAGGCGGCCGGGATCTCGCCGTCGACGCTCGGCATCGCGCTCGCCGCCAACACGGCCGTGATCGTCATCGCGCAGTTCGCCGTCCTGAAGTTCGTCGAGCGGCGCAAGCGGTCCCGGGTGATCGCGGCCGTCGGTCTCATCTGGGCCGTCGCGTGGCTCGCGGCCGGGTACGCGGGGCTCGGGCACGGCAGCCAGGCCATGGCGACCGCCGCGTTCATCTCCACGTACGCGCTCTTCGGGCTCGGTGAGGCGATGCTGTCGCCGACCGTCGCGCCGCTGGTCGCCGACCTCGCGCCGGCCGGGATGGTCGGTCAGTACAACTCGGCCTTCGCCCTGGTGAAGCAACTGGCGCTCGCGGTCGGCCCCGCCGTCGGCGGTCCGATGGGGGCCGCGCTGCACGGGCCGTACATCGTGACGTTCCTGCTGTTCTCGCTGGGCATCACGGTGCTTGCCGTACGTCTGGGCAAGCAGCTCAGTCCGGTGCAGAACCAGCCGTACATGGCGAAGAGCCGGGTGGTCGCTCAGGGCGCCCCCGAGCCCGTACCCGCGAACTCCTAGTCACTGGGCGCGCGGCAGGGCGAATTCGCACCAGACCGCCTTGCCGCCGCCCGGTGTGCGCCGGGAGCCCCAGTTCGAGGCGATCGTGGCGACGATGGCGATGCCGCGTCCCGCCTCGTCCGCGGGCTCGGCCCGCCGACGCCTCGGCAGGTGGTCGTCGCCGTCCGTCACCTCGATGATCAGCCGGCGGTCCGTGCGGCGCAGCCGCAGGCGCATCGGCGGGGTGCCGTGCTGGAGGGAGTTGGCGACCAGCTCGCTGGCCGCGAGGACTCCCAGGTCGTGCAGTTCGGGCGGGAAGCGCCAGCTGGCCAGGACTCCGGTGGCGAAGGCACGCGCGCGTGGCGCCGCTTCCACGCCACCGAGCAGCTCCAGGGCGGCGTTGCGGAACAGCTCGGCGTTCAGGCCGGTGCGTGCCGGGTGCTGGAGGACGAGTACCGCCACGTCGTCGTCGTGGTCGGCCGTCACGCCCAGGGCGCGGATCAGCCGGTCGCACACCACCTGGGGTGTGCCGGTGGCGCCCGCGAGGGCGCGCTCCAGTGACGCGACGCCTTCGTCGATGTCCTCGCTGCGCCGCTCGACCAGGCCGTCCGTGTAGAGGACGGCGGTCGAGCCGGGGCCCAGCGGGACCGAGCCCGAGGTGTGCAGCCACCCGCCGGTGCCGAGCGGCGGACCCGTGGGCTCCTCCGCGCGGTGGATCGTGCCGCCCTCGTCCCGTACGAGGATCGGCAGGTGCCCGGCGGAGGCGTACGTCAGGCTGCCTTCGTTCGGGTCGTGCACGGCGTAGACCATGGTGGCGATCTGCATCGCGTCGATCTCGGTGGCGAGGCCGTCCAGGAGCTGCAGGACCTCGTGCGGGGGCAGGTCGAGGCGGGCGTACGCGCGCACGGCCGTGCGGAGCTGGCCCATGACGGCCGCCGCACGGACGCCGCGGCCCATGACGTCGCCGATGACCAGGGCGGTGCGGCCGCCGCCGAGGGTGATCACGTCGTACCAGTCGCCGCCGACCGCGGCCTCCGTGCCGCCCGGTTGGTACGTGGCGGCGATACGCAGGTCGTCCGGCTGCTCCAACTCCTGCGGCAGGAGCGAGCGTTGCAGGGTGACGGCGGTCTCGCGCTGGGTGCGCTCACTGGCCCGCAGCCGCTCGGCTGCCTCCGCGTGGTCGGTGACGTCGGCGGCGAAGACGAGGACACCGTCGTCCTTGAGCCCCGTGTCGGAGCCGCTCACGGAGAGCGTCACCGGGGTGCAGGTGAAGGTGTACGACCGGCCGCTCGCCGCCTTGCGGGACTTGACCGTGCGCGGCTTGGAGCTGCGCAGGACCTGGTCGAGGAGCGGCAGCAGGCCGAGCTCTTCCAGCTCGGGCAGCGCGTCGCGGGCGGGCTCACCCACGGGTCGGTCGCCGAAGGCGGTGGCGTACGCGCCGTTGACGTACGCGATGCGGTGGTCGGGGCCGTGCACCAGGGCGACGAGGGCCGGAATGCGGTCGAGCACCTCACGGGTGGGCAGCTCGTCGACGCCCGCGGCGACGGGGGTGAGGGTGGTGCCTTCCGGGCCTCCCTCGACGCGGGCCGCGGGCACGGAGCTCTCTGCTCGCTGTGGCGGGGAGATCCCCAGGTCGGTGCGCGCCGCGGCGCGGCGCTGCGTTCCGGGGAGCCGGGCGCTCCAGCGCGTGAAGTTCACTGCGGTAGGCCTCGTGATGTCGCTTCTGGATCGGGCGGGGATTTCCGGCGGTCCTGGCCCGCCCATGGTCACACGAACAGTCTGGCCGACCGGACTGACATCCGTCAGACGCCGGTGTCGTGCGGGGAGTTCCTGCCTCCGGTCAGGAGGACTCCTTCGGGCTTCTGCCCCCGGCCGCGAGTTCGAATTCCGCACGCGGGTGCTCGAGCGACCCCAGGGAGACGATCTCGCGTTTGAACAGGCCGGACAGGGTCCATTCGGCGAGCACCCGGGACTTGCGGTTGACGGTGGGCACGCGGCTCAGGTGGTAGACGCGGTGCATGAACCAGGCAGGGTAGCCCTTCAACTTCCGTCCGTAGACATGTGCGACGCCTTTGTGCAGCCCCAGGGAGGCGACGGAGCCCACGTACTTGTGCGTGTACTCCTTGAGGGGCTGTTCGCGCAGGGACGCGGCGATGTTGTCGCCGAGCGTCCTGGCCTGGCGCACCGCGTGCTGGGCGTTGGGGGCGCACTCCCTGCCGGCCTCTTTCGCGGTCACATCGGGGACGGCTGCCGCGTCTCCCGCGCCCCACGCGTGCGTGGCGCCGTTCACCGTCAGCTTCGCGGTGCAGTCGAGGCGGCCGCGTTCGTTCAGCGGCAGGTCGGTCGCGGCGAGCACCGGGTGCGGTTTGACGCCCGCGGTCCACACGACCGTGCGGGTGGGGAAGCGCGCGCCGTCGCTCAGGACGGCGACCCGGTCCTCGCAGGAGTCGAGACGGGTCTCCAGACGCACGTCGATGTTGCGTCGCCGCAGCTCACGAACGGTGTACTTACCCATCTCCTCGCCGACCTCGGGGAGGATCCGCCCGGAGGCCTCGACGAGGATCCACTTCATGTCCTCGGCCTTGACGTTGTGGTAGTACCGCGTGGCGTAGCGGGCCATGTCCTCCAGCTCGCCGAGTGCCTCGACGCCCGCGTAGCCGCCGCCCACGAAGACGAAGGTGAGGGCCGCGTCGCGGACCGCGGGGTCGCGCGTCGACGAGGCGATGTCCATCTGTTCGATGACGTGGTTGCGCAGGCCGATGGCCTCTTCGACGGTCTTGAAGCCCACACCGTGCTCGGCGAGGCCGGGGACGGGCAGGGTGCGCGAAATGGACCCGGGGGCCAGGACGATCTCGTCGTACGTGATCTCGACGGCGCCCGAGCCCTCGTCCGCGGTGGCGAGGGTGGTGAAGGAGGCCGTGCGCTTGGCGTGGTCGACCGACTCGACCTGGCCGATGACGATGCGGCATCTGTCGAGGACGCGGCGGAGCGGGACCACGACGTGGCGCGGCGAAATGGAGCCGGCCGCGGCTTCGGGCAGGAACGGCTGATAGGTCATATAGGGATCGGGCGTCACCACCACGATCTCCGCTTCGCCCCGCTTCAGCTCCGGCTTCAGCTTCCGCTGGAGGCGCAGCGCGGTGTACATGCCGACGTATCCGCCGCCCACAACGAGAATGCGCACAGGTTCCTTCACCATCCCATGACGCACCCAGCTCTTGCGTTTGTCCACAGGCTCGACAATTTGTGTGACCGGTCATCGTGCCCGACGCGCCGTCGGGGCCTTGGCGCCGCGCGGGAAAGGTCCGCAGGTCAGCGAGGGGAAGAGGGGAAAGGCGAGGGGGTGCAATCGGGTCGGAATCGGTGCGTACTCCGATCGGGGGGCGGTCCGTGCGGAACCAGCCCCTTCTGAATTGACTCTGGCTCAACTATGTTCGTGTGTCGTCGGGGTGTCGGGGGATGCGCTCGTCGGGTCGGGCTACGGGGCTCGGGGCCGGGCATGCTCCTCACACTCCGGTTAGTCAATGGCGGGGAGTGTCTCCGGGGGGAGACGTCATTACCGGGGGAACGCATATGCATATTCAGGAATCTCACTGGACTTCGAGCACGGCGGCGGCAGCAGCCGTCGCCACCAGCGGGAACGGACGCGACATGGGGGACGGACCGCGTTCGACACCGCTGCGGGTGGACGCACAGCGCAATCTCGAGCACGTGCTTCGCGCGGCGCGCGAGGTCTTCGGCGAGCTGGGTTACGGCGCGCCGATGGAGGACGTGGCCCGGCGCGCACGGGTCGGCGTCGGCACGGTCTACCGCCGCTTCCCCAGCAAGGACGTGCTGGTGCGGCGCATAGCCGAGGAGGAGACCTCCCGGCTGACCGACCAGGCGCGTTCGGCGCTCGGTCAGGAGGACGAACCGTGGTCGGCGCTGTCGCGCTTCCTGCGGACGTCCGTCGCGTCGGGCGCGGGGCGCCTCCTGCCGCCGCAGGTGCTGCGGGTGGGCGTGGCGGACGAGGTCGCGGGGGTACGGGACGACGAGGCGCGCGTGCCGCAGCAGCGGCAGGCGGCCTTGGCCGGCCCCGACCTGCGGCTCGTCGAGCAGCGCTCGGCCCCGGCCGAGGAGTCGGCGGCCGACGACCCCGGGGCGGTCGCGCTCCTGGACGTCGTCGGGCGTCTCGTGGAGCGGGCACGTGCGGCGGGCGAGCTGCGCGCGGACGTGACCGTGTCGGACGTGCTCCTGGTGATAGCGACGGCGGCGCCCTCGCTGCCGGACGCTGCGCAGCAGGCGGCGGCGTCCTCGCGGCTGCTCGACATCCTGCTGGAAGGGCTGCGCTCGCGCCCCACGGTCTGACGCGGCACGTCAGCAGCACAGCGGTATGCGCAAGGGCAGCACAACGGGCCGGCAGCGCAGCGGCACAGCAGCACAGGGTCTGCACAAGTTCGTCACGCGGGAGGCTCAACTGCCGCTTTGCACAAGGCGGTTGAGCCTCCCCCGAATGAGTGAACGGTAGTGCTCGATTACGGGAAGTCGCCCCGGAAGGGTGGTTGACCGTCATCGCCGTCCGTCGTAGCGGAACGTTGTGGCAGTCTTTCCCGGATGGCCGGGTCTGAGTGTGCAAGCGGGGGCTTCCGCGATGAGTGGTGACGGGCGGGACGAGTCGTCCTCCGCCTCGGACGGGGAAGCCGTGGGGCTGCCTCCCCGACAGGTGCCGAACCAAGGCGGGCCCGCGGCCGTCGGTGGCCCCGGGGCCCCCGGTGGCGCAGATCCGAGCGTTCCACCGCAGCGTGAAGGCCTTCGGGGCGAAGGCCCGCCGGCCGACAGCGACCTGATCACCCGGATGCGGGCGGGCGACGACACCGCCTACGAAGAGCTGTACCGAAGGCACGCCGAAGCGGTCCGCCGGTACGCCCGCACCTGCTGCCGTGACGCGCACACCGCCGACGACCTCACGGCCGAGGTCTTCGCGCGGATGCTGCAGGCGGTCCGCGGCGGCAGCGGCCCCGAGCACGCGGTGCGCGCCTATCTGCTCACCACGGTGCGCCGTGTCGCCGCCGGGTGGACGAAGTCCGCGAAGCGGGAGCAACTGGTCGAGGACTTCGCGGTGTTCGCCGCGCAGGCCTCGCGCAGCTCCGAAGTCTCGGACGACGACACGCTCGACCTGGGCGCCGACGTGCGCGCGATGCACGAGGCCGAGCAGTCCATGGCTATGCAGGCGTTCCGGAGCCTGCCGGAGCGCTGGCAGGCCGTGCTGTGGCACACGGAGGTCGAGGACGAGTCCCCGAGCGACGTCGCCACGCTTTTCGGGCTCGACGCCAACGGCACCCGGGTGCTCGCCAAGCGGGCGCGCGAAGGCCTGAAGGAGGCGTATCTCCAGGCCCATGTGAGCACCACGCTCACCGCCGACGAGGAGTGCGCCCGGTATGCCGACCGGCTCGGCGCCTACGCACGCGGCAGTCTGCGCACCCGGGCCGAGCGCGGCCTGCGCAAGCACCTGGAGGAGTGCGCCAAGTGCCGCCTGGCCGCGGGCCAGATCAAGGAAGTCGCCAGCGGTATTCCCGGGGTCGTGCCGATCGCGGTCATCGGCTGGTTCGGCGCCGCCGGGTACGCGAAGGTGGCCGCCCTCGTCGGCGGTGGCGCCGCGAGTGCCGGTGCGGCGGGCGCGGCGGCGGCGAGCGGAGGCTCGTCCGGTGGCGCGGCGGGCGGGGGTGCCGCGGCCGAGGGGCTCGGCGCGCCCGCGAAAGCCGGTATCGCCGCCGCTGTGGTCGTCGCGGCAGCGGCCGTGGCGCTGGCCCTCACCGCGGGCGGGGACAAGCCCAAGGACCTGCCGAGCTCCGACAAGCCACAGGCCGCCGAGCCCGCCGCGCCGAGCAAGCCGCCACCCCCGAAGCCGAAACCGAAACCCGAGCAGCCGGTCGCCGAGACCGAGCCGAAACCGAAGCCGAAACCGAAGCCTCCGGCGAAGCCCGCTCCCGAGCCGAAGCCGACCCCGACGCCCACCACGAAGCCCAAGCCCCCGGCCCCGGACCCGGCCCCGGAGCCGAAGCCGACACCGACTCCCACGCCGTCGAAGCCGAAGCCCAAGCCGCCGCCTCCGCCACCACCCGCCCCCGCGGTCTACCAGTGGAGCGAGCTGCGGTACGGCATCGTCGGTGACGGAACCAAGCCCGAGATGCGGCTCGGCGAGAGCAGCTGGGTCTGGCAGCGCTCCGGCATGTCCATCGCCGACCAGCAGTACGGGCACGGCGTGACCGTCCACGGCCAGTCCTCCGTCACCATCGACCTGAACCGCGCATGCTCCTCGTACGAGGCGGTCGTCGGGGTCGACGACATGACGATGGGTCTCGGCAAGGTGCGGTTCTCGGTCTTCGGCGACGGCACACGGCTGTGGCGGTCACCGCTGGTCAAGGGCGGGGACCGGGCGGTGCCGGTGCAGGTGAACCTGACCGGCCGCAAGACGATCCGGCTGGTCGTCGAGCCGCACTCGCCGTTCTCCTCGGCCGCACTCGCGGACTGGGCACAGTCGCGCTTCCGCTGTACGTAGACCGCGGGCGGCTCAGGCCGGTGCCGTGCGGGTCAGTTCCGCGAGCGCCTGGTCCGCGGTGAGCCGTGCGCCCGCGGCGGACTCCGCCTCGTACCGCTCGGGGCCGATCGCCGCCAGGGCCGCGGCCCTGGTCTCATCGGCCTCGGCGCGTTCCGGCATCGGGCGCGGGTGGCCGCTTCGCAGCCGGGCGCCGAAGGCGAGCAGGCGGGCCGCGCGCGGGTGCTCGCCGAGCCGGCCGGCCAGGGTGGCCCCGCCGTCGACCAGGCCGGCGACGACCACCTCAGCGCAATGGTGGTCGAGGGCCGCCCGCAGGCCCTCCGCGAGCAGCGGAAGCGCCTGCTCCGGACCGGACTCGGCGGCCACGATCCTGGCTTCCACGCCCTTCAGGGCCGCGTCGAACTGCGGCGGCGGTGTGCCGCGCGCCGCCTCGTCGCGGGACGCCTCGAACAGGGCGCGGGCCCGGGGTACGTCACCGTCCTCCAGCGCCATGAGTGACTGGAGGAGACGCATGAAGGCCCGGGAGTCCGCCACCCCGTAGCGGTCGGCCTCGATCCCCGCCTCGTGCAGGATCTTCACCGCCACCGCGCGGTCACCCTCGCGGTACGCGATCTCGGCGAGCCGGACGAGCAGGAAGGGCGTCTCGGCGTAGGCGCCCACCTCGTAGGCAAGGCGCAGCGCTTCGTCGTACTCGGCGCGCGCCTCGTCATGCAGGCTGCGTGCCATCGCGGCCTCGCCCGCCGCGCTGGACACCTGGGCGCGCATCCAGCGGTCGCCCGTGCGCCCGGCCAGCTCGCGCAGCTCGACGAGGTCCTCGTCGACTCCGTGGAGATTGCCCGGGGCGTCGACGGCCAGGTGCGTACGGAACATCAGGCTGACGCCGATCTCCCAGTCGCCGCCGTATCTGCGGCAGTTGGCGACCACCTCGTCCATGGCGGGCCTCGCGGCATCCGAGCCTTCGAGGAAGAAGGTGGTGAACGGCCAGATGAGGCCGGGGAAGCGGGCCGCCGCGGGCACCGGATGCGCGAAGGCGTTCCGCACCTCCGTGACGTACGCGCGGTAGCTCTCCTCGGCCATGGCGTCCGACGGGTTGGAGTCCACCTCCAGGAAGATGTGCAGCAGGCGCAGGCTCAGCCACGACCAGTGGCGGGGCTCGTCCTGTGGGCGGTCCGCGCCGCCGTCAGGCCTTTCGGACGGCAGCGGCGGTGCGAGGCCCAGGAGACGGGTCACCCATTCCATGGCCTCCCGGCGGTAGTTGCGCAGCCACCAGAACCAGCCGATGCCCAGGACGATCGCCAGAGCGTCGTCCTCCTCGCGCGAGCCGATGGTGCGCTGCAGGACCGCGCGGAGGTTGTCCAGCTCCGTCTCCAGGCGCTGGATCCATGGGAGTTGCTCGGCCGAACGGAGCAGGGGCTCCGCCTCTTCGACCAGCGCGCGGAAGTACTCGGTGTGCCGGCGGGCCGCGGCGGTGCGGAGCTCCGGCCGCTCGGCGGCCCGCTCGGTCGCGTACTCGTGGATGGTCTCCAGCATGCGGTACCGCATGTCGCCCTTGGCCGTGGGCTCGGCGATGAGCAGCGACTTGTCCACCAGGGCGCCGATGAGGTCGGCGGCGGGCCCGGTGCAGACCGCCTCGGCCGCCGCGAGGTCCCAGCCGCCCGCGAAGACGGACACCTCGCGCAGGACGGTCCGCTCTGACTCCTCAAGGAGGTCCCAGGACCAGTCGACGACGGCCCGCAGGGTCTGCTGGCGTGGCAGGACCGTGCGGCTGCCGCTGGTGAGGAGGCGGAAGCGGTCGTCGAGCCGGTCGGCGATCTGCCGAGGGGTGAGCAGGCGCAGGCGGGCCGCGGCCAGTTCGATGGCCAGCGGCAGGCCGTCGAGGCGGCGGCAGATCTCGGCGACGGCCTCGGTGTCCTTCTCCGGGGCGAAGTCGGGGCGCACGGCCATGGCGCGCTCGGTGAAGAGGCGGTGCGCCGGGTCGGGCGGGAGGGGTTCGACCGGGCGGACGAACTCGCCGGGTACGCCGAGGGGTTCACGGCTGGTGGCGACGACGGTGAGGTCCGGGCAGTGCGTGAGGAGGGTCTGGGCGAGGTCGGCTGCGGCGCCGATGACGTGCTCGCAGTTGTCAAGGAGCAGGAGCAGGCTGCGCGGGGCGCAGTACTCGATGAGCAGGGCGGTCGGGTCGCCCTGCGGCAGTGCGGAGAGCTCGCTGGTCATCAGCACGGTCTCGCGCAGACCGAGCGCGCTGACGACAGCGCCGGGCACCGCCTCCGGATGGTCGAGCGGGGCGAGCTCGGCCAGCCATGCCTGCGGATGCCCGGCGGCGGCTTCCTCGGCGAGGCGGGTCTTGCCGGAGCCGCCAGGGCCGGTGAGGGTGACCAGGCGTGCTCGTCGCATGTCAGAACGGATGGCGGCGAGTTCGGGTTCCCGGCCGACGAAAGAGGTCAGGCGGGGACGGAGGTTGCCTGTCCGTCGAGGCCGCTCGCGGCGCTCCGGATGATCCGGGTTCGCCGGGCTCTCGGGGCCCGTCGAGTTCGCTGGGCTCCTCGGGCCCACTGGGCTGGTCGGGCCCACCGGTCCCGCCGGACTCGACACGCTCGCCGAACTCGCCGCGCTCTGAGGAGCCGCAGTGCCCCCCACGCTCCCCGCCGGGCCCGGGTCGAGCAACTCCGCGTGCAGAGCTCGCAGTTCCGGCCCCGGGTCGGCCCCGAGGGAGTCGGCGAGCGTGCGACGCGCGTTCTCGTACGCGGCCAGGGCGTCGGCACCCCGGCCCGCGGCGCGCAGGGCGCGGATCAGGAGGGCGTGCAGCGTCTCGTCGTACGGCTGGGCGGCGGTGAGCTCCCTCAGCTCCGGTACGACGTCGGAGGCGTGGCCCAGGAGCAGCCGCGCCTCGGCACGCGCGCGTGTCGCATCGGCGAGCAGCGCTTCGGGGCGGGTGGCCGCGCCGCGGTCGGGCAGGTCGGCGAGGGCGGGGCCGCGCCAGAGGGTGAGCGCCTCGCCCAGGAGGTCGGCGGCTGACGCCGGGTCGTGCCGTCCGAGGGCCGCCCGTCCCTCGCTCACGAGGCGTTCGAAGCGGTGCAGGTCGACGTCTTCGGGGGCGGCGGTGAGGCGGTAGCCACCGGGGTCCGATGCGATGGCGGTCCTGCCCAGCGCGCGCCGGAGGCGGCCGATGAGGGCCTGGAGGGCGGCCGGAGCGTCCGTGGGGGGCTCGTCCTCGGCCCATACCTCGGCGATGAGGGCTTCCACGGGGACCGTGCGGTTGGTGCGGAGTGCGAGGGTGGCGAGGAGCGCGCGCAGCCTTCGGCCCCCCACGGGCAGGGGCGCTCCTTGTTCGTCGTACGCCTCGGTGGCGCCCAGGATTCTGTACCGCACGGGGTCATTCTCGCCGGTCGTGCGGGTTGAGGCGCGAGGGTTTTCTCTCCCTTGGCGAGCCGCTCGACGCGGTCTCCGCGGCCCGGCTCCGGATGCCGCGGTCAGCGCCCCGCGCCCAGGGCCCCCCGCTGCGGCACGACACTCCCCGTGGGAACGGCTCTCTGCCGCGCGGGTGTACCCGTCCAGCACGTGCCCCTGCGGGACAGCAGCCGGCGCAGCCACAGCTCCGTGGAGACCAGGTCCGCCAGGCCGTCCAGCGGCAGTGGTTCTCCCTCGGCCGCCGCCCGCAGCGCCTTGCGGACGACGCGGGCCTCCACCAGGCCCGCCTGGGCGAGCAGGGGCGTGTCGAAGAGGGCGAGGAGGTCGTCCACCGCCACCCGCAGGCCCGTCCGCGCCGCCGCCGCGGACGATGCGTGGGACGGAGCGCCCCAGCCGGACGGCAGGTCGGCCACCCCGGCGCCTTCGAGGACCGTGCGCAGGATCGCCGCCCGCGCCCCCGGTTGGACGCGCAGGGCCACGGGGAGCGCGCGGCAGGCCCGGACCACCTGGTTGTCCAGGAACGGCGCGTGCAGCCGCTGGAAGCGGACCTCCGCCGCCTGTTCGAGGACGCGCAGGTCGGCGGCGTGCCGGGCGAGCGCCGCGCGGGCCCGGAATTCGCCGGGCCGCTGGCCGGGTCCTGCGCCGGGACGTCCTGTCGTGTCCTGGAGGCGAACCGATACTTCAGCGAGGGCCTCGCCCGTCAGCCACCGCGCGGCGGGCCCTGGTCTGGCCCACGCGAGAGCGGCGAGGGACGCCCCCACCGCCCCGCCAGGCTCGTCGAACCGGCGCTGACGAAGACGCTCGGCGAGCGAGTCGACGCCCGCGCGGTAGGACATCCGGGCGAGCTTGCGCGCGGCGCCGTACACGCGCGCGGGGACCATCACGGAGCCCGGGGACCCGTCGGCCTTCGCCAACGCCGCCACGGGGCGCACCAGATGGCGCCGCCTGCGGTCCATCAGGAGGTCGGCGAGGCGCGCCGGATGCGCGTCGAGCACCTGCCGTGCGCCGTACCCCGTGAAGTGGTCCGCGCTGCCCGAGGTGAGCCGCGCGCGGTGGCGTTGTGCCGTGACGAGGGTGGCGCTCGGCTCGTCCGTCAGAGGGCCGTCCAAGTCCGCGTAAGGGAGGGCCTCTTCGCCCGCGGTGACCACTACGTGGTGCAGGCGGGGGTTGGCCGCGATGGCGCCCGCCCGCTCGAGCTCGGCCTCGCGGCCGTTGCTCGCGAGGTCGTTGAAGGTGACCGCGAGGAGCCGTTCCCCCGCACCGGTGCCATGGCCGAGGACGGTGCCGGGCATTCCCGGGAGCCCCGCGGCGAGCAGCGCGAGCGTGCCCGAAGCGGGCCCTCCGGAGAGGTCGGCGCCGATGCCGGGCACCGGCATCCCGCGGGCCGCGCGCCGCTCGGCGGGGCCCATGCCGGGCACCGGGCCGGGGTCGACCTCCGATGCTCCGGGGACGTGCCGCGGGGCGCCGAGGCGGGCGCGCACCGCCTCCACGAGCGCGTCGCGGACGCCGTCCACCGCGGTGTCCGCGTCGGCCGCGGGCGCGGCGACCGCGAGGGACGCCACGTGCTCGTACCCGGCGATCTCCCTGCTGCCGGCGCGCAGGATCAGGGCGTGCCCCGGTGGCACACGGCGCACGCCCTGGTAGGGCGTCGAGTCGTGCACTGCCTCCGGCACATCGGGCGCCGCGAGGAGCGCCGCGAGGTGGCCGATGTCCAGGTGGGCCTCGATGAGGTCGGCGAGCGGCAGCGCGGCCGTCGCGAAGGCGGTGCCTTCGGCCCAGGGGGTGTAGAAGACGGGGCGCGCGCCCGCGAGGTCACCGGCGACCATGACGCGCCGGCCGACCTGGACGACCGCGGTGTAGCTCCCCGACCACGCGGTCAGGTGCCGCAGGGCGCCGCCCCGGGCGGCGAAGAGGCCGACCCTGAGTTGCTCGTCGCTCGCCCCGCAGGTGCCGAGGACCGCGATGCGCGTCTGTTCGTCCGCCTGCACCGTGCGCACCTCGTCGGCGCGCCAGTCACCCACCGCCCACAGCGGATCCGGGTCACCCCACAGGAGTTGGGAGCCCACGGGGTGAACGGTCTCGCCGTTCTCACCGGTGGCTCCGGCCGAGCCCACCACCGCAGGCTTCACGGCAGTGCTGCTCCACCCCACCAACCACCGCATCGTTGCCTCCACAGGCTGTGGACAACCAGTGCATCGAAGAACTGGGGTCCCATGCTGCCACGAAGGAGGCGCGCGGGAGTGGCTACGGGGGTGCTCACGCTCCCGTTAATCTGCCGCGAGGGAGCGGTACTTGAAAGGCGCGACCACGGCGCGTTCTTTGCGCTGGGGCGCACGACCCCGGCGTCCGAAGAGGCGATTTTCAGCCAAATCGGGGGTTGGCACACGCGCGGAGGAACCGTCATCGGCAACACACAGTCCGGGAGGCGGCGTTCGCCCCCCGGACCGGTCCGCCGCCCGCGGGGATGGAGGCGGCGGTGTCCCCCAGCCCACTGACTCCAGCGCAGCGGGCCGACCCACGCACCGTCAATGGAAGCGCTCCCCTTGTGGCCGGTGAAGAGCGCACACGCAGGCGCACGGCCACACACCCGGAGCACACCCCGGCACTCCCCCGCTCCCCTACCGGCAACAATCTCGCCATACGGAACTGCGCCTCTTAACGCTTGGGATTCGGCGAACTACGCTGTGTGTGCTGATGTTTTCGCGGAGGCATATACCTGGGGGCTCGGCCAAATGCTCTTGCGGCCGAGGTTCCGGGCCACGGCGGTCGTAGTCGCGGACGCCGCTGCCCCTGGGGGAACGCAGCACGAATGCCGCGCGGTCAAGCCACTGCACGGCAGCCGTCTGTGTCGAGGGGTGGCGCATGTCCAGGGAGCAACGCGGGCCGAACGAGAAACTCGGCACCGTTCTCGCCCTCGCGGGAATCAGCAATGCGGGACTCGCGCGCAGGGTCAACGACCTCGGCGCTCAACGCGGGTTGACGCTTCGATACGACAAGACGTCGGTGGCCCGGTGGGTGTCCAAGGGCATGGTGCCGCAGGGTGCCGCGCCGCACCTCATCGCCGCGGCCATCGGGCAGAAGCTCGGCCGCCCCGTTCCGCTGCACGAGATCGGGCTCGCGGACGCCGATCCGGCGCCTGAGGTGGGCCTGGCCTTCCCGCGCGACGTGGGCGCCGCCGTGAAGTCGGCGACCGAGCTCTACCGCCTCGATCTGGCGGGCAGGCGCGCGGGCAGCGGTGGCATCTGGCAGTCGCTCGCCGGCTCCTTCGCGGTGAGCGCGTACGCGACACCGGCGTCACGCTGGCTGATAACCCCGGCCGACAGTTCGGTCGCCCGCGACGTCATCCTGGACGAGCCCCGCGAGCTGGGGCACCCCGCTGACGGCGCCGACAGCGCGAACAGCGGACATCCGATGAAGGTCGGCCACAGCGACGTGGTGAAGCTGCGCGAGGCCGCCGAGGACGCCCGGCGCTGGGACTCCAAGTACGGCGGCGGCGACTGGCGCTCGTCGATGGTCCCGGAGTGCCTGCGGGTGGAGGCGGCGCCCCTGCTGCTCGGCTCGTACTCCGACGAGGTGGGCCGCTCGCTCTTCGGGGCGTCGGCCGAGCTGACCCGGCTCGCCGGGTGGATGGCCTTCGACACAGGCCAGCAGGAGGCAGCCCAGCGCTACTACATCCAGGCCCTGCGCCTGGCCCGCGCGGCGGCCGACGTGCCCTTAGGGGGGTACGTCCTGGCCTCCATGTCCCTCCAGGCGACCTACCGCGGATTCGGCGACGAGGGCGTCGACCTCGCGCAGGCGGCCCTGGAGCGCAACCGCGGCCTGGCCACCGCACGCACGATGAGCTTCTTCCGGCTCGTCGAGGCACGCGCACACGCGCGCGCCAACGACGCACAGGCGGCGGGAGCCGCCCTCCGGGCGGCCGAGGGATGGCTGGAGCGGGCCCGGGACGGCGACAACGACCCGTCCTGGCTCGGTTTCTACGGGTACGACCGCTTCGCGGCGGACGCAGCCGAGTGCTACCGCGACCTGAAGGCGCCCCGCCAGGTGCGGCGCTTCACGGAACAGGCGCTCTCGCGGCCGACGGAGGAGTTCGTGCGCTCGCACGGCCTGCGGCTCGTGGTGTCGGCCGTCGCCGAGCTGGAGTCGGGGAATCTCGACGCGGCCTGCGAGCAGGGCACACGCGCCCTGGAGGTCGCCGGGCGCATCTCGTCCGCGCGGACCACGGAGTACGTCAAGGACCTGCTGCACCGCCTGGAGCCGTACGGGGACGAGCCGCGGGTGGTGGAGCTGCGGGAGCGTGCGAGGCCGCTGCTCGTGGCCCCCGCGTAGTCCGCGTTCCCGTGCACCCTCCGCATCCGCGCGCCGCCGGAACGGCAACAGCATTTCCGCACCCTGTAACCCCGCGGTCCTCCCCGGGTTTGAGGGCGTTGTCAGTGGCGCAGTGCACTATCGGGGTGGGAGGTGATGCGGGATGGTCCGGGCCGTGGCGTACGACTGCGATGTGCTGGTGATCGGCGGCGGGATCGTCGGTCTGTCGACGGCGTATGCCATCACGCGTGCCGCGCCGGGGACGCGGGTCACCGTCCTGGAGAAGGAGCCCGGCCCGGCCAGGCACCAGACGGGACGCAACAGCGGGGTGATCCACAGCGGGATCTATTACCGCCCCGGCTCCCTGAAGGCGCGGTACGCGGTGCGGGGCGCCGCCGAGATGGTCAAGTTCTGCGCGGAGTACGGCATCGCGCACGAGGTCACGGGCAAGCTCATCGTCGCCACGGAGCGCTCCGAGCTGCCCCGCCTGCACGCCCTCGTCCAGCGCGGCCGGGAGAACGGCATTCCGGTGCGGGAACTGGGCCCCGCCCAGATCTCGGAGTACGAGCCGGAGGTGCGGGGCCTCGCCGCGATCCAGGTCGGCAGCACGGGGATCTGTGACTACGGCTCGGTGGCGGAGCACCTCGCGGACGCCTCCGGGGCCGATGTGCGGTACGGCGCGGAGGTCGTCCGCATCGACCGGCGCGCGGCGCTCGGGGTGGCCGTCCGCACGGCCGACGGCTCGGTGGTGCGGGGAAAGGTCCTGGTCAACTGCGCGGGACTGCAGTGCGACCAGGTGGCGATGCTGGCCGGTGACGACCCCGGGATGCGGATCGTGCCCTTCCGCGGGGAGTACTTCGACCTGGCACGGCCCGATCTGGTGCGGGGCCTGGTGTATCCGGTGCCGGACCCGGCCTTCCCCTTCCTGGGGGTCCATCTGACGCGGGGCATCGGGGGCGGCGTCCATGTGGGGCCCAACGCGGTGCCGGCGCTGGCCCGCGAGGGGTACGGATGGGGTGTGGTGCGGCCACGGGAGCTGGCGGGGACGCTGAGCTGGCCGGGGTCCTGGCGCCTCGCCGGGCGGCACTGGCGGTACGGGGCCGGGGAGCTTCGGCGCTCCCTCTCCAAGGAGGCGTTCACCACGGCCGTGCGGAGGCTGCTGCCCGCGGTGACCTCGGATGATCTCGTGCCGGTGGCGGCGGGGGTGCGGGCGCAGGCCGTCTTGCGTGACGGGACGCTGGTGGACGACTTCCTCATCCGGGAGGGGGCGCGGGCCGTGCACGTACTGAATGCGCCCTCGCCTGCGGCTACGGCTTCGCTGCCGATTGGGCGGGCTGTGGCCCGGCGGGTGCTGGCGGTTCTGTAGGGCGGTCCCTGCGGGGCCTTCCCCGATCCCGCCCCTTTCCGAAAACCCGCTCTGGCGCGGGGGCCTTGCGTGCCCTCATCACCGGCTTCGCCGAGTTCGTCCTCAAACGCCGGACGGGCTGGACTCCCAGCCCTCCGGCGTTCGAGGAGCGGGGGTCTGGGGGCGGAGCCCCCTGCGCGGCGAAGCCGCCGACAGACGCAGTCGGGAAGGGGCGGGGCTGGGGACTAAAATTCCCCCACTGTGTCTGAGTCGAACGCCGCCCCCGAGCACCCCCGAGCCCCCCGCCCGAAGGGCGAGCCCCGCTTCCCGCAGGGCCCCGCGCCCGACCCCGCCGGGTCACACTTCGAGCGCCGGATCCGCAGCTTCCAGCCCCGCAGGAGCCGCGTCACCACAAGCCAGGCGGACGCGCTCCAGCGGCTGTGGCCCAAGTGGGGCCTGGACATCGACGGGCAGCGCGTCCTCGACCTCGCCGAAATGTTCCGCACCGGACAAGGCGAACGCCCCGTCGTACTGGAGATCGGCTTCGGCATGGGCGAAGCCACCGCCCAGATGGCCGCCGACGACCCGGACACCGGCATCCTGGCCGTGGACGTACACACCCCCGGCCAGGGGAACCTCCTCGGTCTCGCCGAGCGGAACGGCCTGGACAACGTCCGCGTCGCGAACGGCGACGCCGTCATCCTGCTCCGCGAGATGCTCCCGCCCGCGTCCCTCGACGGCCTGCGCGTCTACTTCCCCGACCCGTGGCCCAAGGCCCGCCACCACAAGCGCCGCATCATCCAGCCCGACTTCCTCGACCTCGCCGCGCCCCGCCTCAAGCCCGGCGCCGTGCTGCACTGCGCGACCGACTGGGAGCCGTACGCCGAGCAGATGCTGGAAGTGCTCACCGCGCACCCCGCGTTCGAGAACACCGAGGCCGACGGCGGGTACGCGCCCCGCCCCGCCTTCCGTCCCCTCACCCGGTTCGAGGGCCAGGGCCTGGACAAGGGGCACGTCGTCCACGACCTGCTGTTCCGCAGGACGGACGTCCGGGCGGACTGAGACTCCGGCCACCCGGTCCGAGACACCGTCGCGGCCCACCCCCGTCCCTCGTTAGGGTCAACGGGTGGCCACCCGTTCAGCGCACCCTCACCCGATGCCGATGCCCCCCGCGGGGCCCGCCGGGCTGCGGCACGCGCGCTGGTGGCAGCGGCGGGCGATACGCGCGGCCGCCCTGGTCACCCTGCTCGCCCTGTCGGGCCTGGTGATCCTGGCCCTGGTCAGGGAGCAGACCGGCACGCGGGGCTTCCTGGTCGGGCTCGGTCTCGCGACGCTGCCCGTGCCGCTCCTGGTGGCCGCCTTCCGCTGGCTGCAGCGGGTCCAGCCGGGCCCCTGGCGGAATCTGATCTTCGCCTTCGCCTGGGGCGCCTGCGCCGCCGCCCTCATAGCCATCGTCGCGAACAGCTTCGCGACCCGCTGGATAGCCACCGCCACGGCCGACCCCACCAGCGCGGACACCCTCGGCGCGACGGTCATAGCCCCGATCGTCGAGGAGAGCGCGAAAGCCGCGGCGGTCCTGCTCGTCTTCCTCTTCCGCAGACGCGAGTTCACCGGCATCGTCGACGGCGTCGTGATCGCCGGGGTGACCGCCACCGGCTTCGCGTTCACCGAGAACATCCTCTATCTCGGCAGCGCCTTCGGCACCGACCAGCTCAACGGCGGGACCGGGCTGGCGTCCGTGACCGCGGCGACCTTCTTCGTGCGCGTCGTGATGTCCCCCTTCGCGCACCCTCTGTTCACCGTGCTCACCGGCATCGGCTTCGGCATCGCCGCGCTCGGCGCCGACCGGCGGAACTGGCGGCGCGTCCTGCTCCCGCTCACCGGACTGCTCCTCGCGATGGGCCTGCACGCCCTGTGGAACGGCTCGGCCAGCTTCGGGGATTACGGCTTCTTCGCCGTGTACGCGACGTTCATGCTGCCCGCGTTCGGCCTGCTCACCTGGCTGGCGATCTGGACCAGGCAGCGCGGCCTGCGCATCGTGCGCGCCGAACTGCCCGCGTACGCGATCGCGGGCTGGCTCACCGCTCCCGAGCCGTACGCACTCGGCACGATGCGCGCCCGCACCCTGGCCCGCGACTACGCCTCGTACACCCAGGGCAAGGCCGCGGCCCGCGCGGTCGCCCAGTACGAGGCGTACGCGACGTCTCTCGCGCTCCTGCGCCACCGCGGACGCAGGGGCAAGGCGGGCGCCGACTTCGTCGTGCGGGAGCGGGAGTTGCTGCACGCGCTGTGGGAGCGCCGCGAGGCCGCGCGCCCCGCCCTCGCCTACGCGGCCCGCGCGACGGCACCCGTGCTCGTACCGATGCCGCCTCCCTACGGATACCGGCAGCCCCACCACCAGCCGTACGCACAGCCCTACGCGCAACAGCAGCCCTACGCCCAGCCGCACCCCTACGGATATCCGTACGCCCAGCCGGCGATGCCCTACCCCGCGTACAACCCCTACCGGGGTTAGGCCGAAGCCGCCGTCAGCGTCGACACCTCGGCGTCCGTCAGTTCGAGCTCGCCCACCGCGAGCAGCGCGGGCAGTTGCTCGACCGTACGGGCCGACGCGATCGGTGCCGCCACCGTCGGCTGGGCCGCGAGCCACGCCAGGGCGACCGTCGCGAGCTCCGCGCCGCGGGCCTCGGCGACCTCGTCGAGCGCGGCGAGCACACGCCGGCCACGCTCGGTCTCCAGGTGCTTGCCGGCGCCCTGGGCCCGCGCGCTGTCGACCGTCGCGCCCGGGCGGTACTTGCCGGTCAGGAAGCCGGAGGCGAGCGCGTAGTACGGGACGGCGGCCAGGCCCGAGCGGGAGGCGACCTGCTCCAGCTGGCCCTCGTACGTGTCGCGCGAGACGAGGTTGTAGTGCGGCTGCAGCACCGAGTAGCGCGCGAGGCCCTCGCGGTCGGAGAAGTCCAGGAACTCCTGGAGCCGCTCGGGGGTCACGTTGGACGCCGCGATGGCGCGCACCTTGCCGGACGTCACCAGGTCGTCGAGGGCACCGATGACCTCTTCGACCGGGACGGTCGGGTCGTCGTAGTGCGTGTAGTACAGGTCGATGTAATCGGTGCGCAGGCGGCGCAGCGACTCCTCGGCACCGGCCTTGATGGTGTTCGCGGACAGGCCCTTGTGGTCGGGGTGGGCGCCGACCTTGGTGGCGAGCACGACGTCGGAGCGGTTGCCGCGCGCGGCGAACCAGTTGCCGATGACGGTCTCGGACTCGCCGCCCTTGTTGCCGTCCACCCAGGCCGAGTAGACGTCGGCGGTGTCGATGAAGTTGCCGCCCGCGGCGGTGTAGGCGTCGAGCACGTCGAAGGACTGCGCCTCGTCGGCCGTCCAGCCGAAGACGTTGCCGCCCAGGGCGAGCGGGAAGACCTCGAGGTCGGAGGAGCCAAGCTTGCGGAGAGAAGTCATGAGGGGATCAACGCCCTTGTGGACCGCGGCATTCCGCACAACGGGATGCCGGTTTCATTCACCGGGACGGCGGCACACGGGAACGGCCGCGCGGTGGGCGGGCATGCCGAACCGGCAGCCCTGACGTCGGGGGGTTGTCGCCAGGACCGCCGGGGATCTCGGGTCGCCTCAGATCGACTGGCCCTTGCCGCGCAGCCACGCCGCCGGGTCGACCCCGGTGGAGTCGCCGCCCGGGTGGACCTCCATGTGGAGGTGCGCGCCGGTGACGTTGCCGGTGGCGCCGACGCGGCCGATGGTCTCGCCGGTGGTGACCTTCTGGCCGGCGCTGACGTTCATCGAGGACTGGTGGCAGAACCAGACCTCGGTGCCGTCGTCGAGTTCGAGGACCGTGCGGTAGCCGTACGCACCCGCCCAGCCGGCTTCCTTGATGGTGCCGGAGTGGACGGCCTTGATGGGCGTGCCCGTCGGGGCCGCGAAGTCCAGGCCGGTGTGGTAGCCGGAGGACCACATGGAGCCGGGCTGACCGAAGGTGCCGGTGAGCGTGTACGAGGCGACGGGGAGGGTGTAGCTCTTCGCGAGCTTGGCCAGGCGCTCCGCCTCGGCCTTCTTCTTGGCCTCGGCCTCGGCTTTCTTCTTCGCGGCGGCCTTCTCGGCGGCGATCTTCTTCTCGGCCGCGGACTGCTTGGCGGCGGCCTGTTCGGCTGCCTGCTTGACGGCGGCTTCCTCGGCGGCCTTCTGGACCGCGTCGTCCGCCTGGTCCTGCTGGTTCTCGGCCTGCTCCATGATGCGGGCCCGCAGTGCCTCGCCCGCGTCCGTGGTGCCCTGCTCGGCGTCGGCGGTGCTGAGGCCCGCGGCGCTGAGGGGCGCGGCGGCGGTCGTCACGCCACTGTCCGCGGAAGCTTCGCCTGACGAGCCGTCGGATATCAAGGACCCCACGCCCGGAAGCGACTTGGCCTCCGGCAGCGAGTCCGTGACGGCCGAGAGGTCCGGCATCGCGATGGAGACCGGGGGCTTGCCGTCCTGCGCGGTGGCGATGCCACCCGCGCCGACGGCGGCGATGACGCCTACGCCGAGGACCGTGGAGCTGCGGGCGAGCCCGCCACCACCCCGCTTGTGGACGCGGTGCCTGCCGCGGACGGGACGGATGGACTCCTCGGTGGGGTTCCATTCCTCCCAGGAATTGTCGTCGTACCCACCGAAATCGTCGTCATTCGGTACGTAAACGCCTTGGGGGGCAGGGCGGTTGGACGCCACGGGGGCGCACTCCTTTCCTTCCTTCTCGCCTACCGGGTTAGCTGACGGGTTCGGAGCAGGAAGGTCTCCTACGAACATCTGGCACGGATGCACAGACGCCCGATTCACCCCAATTAGTGGTTCCCCGGCTCCCTTTCGGGATTAGGCGCGTGCGCGCGGAGCCGACTCGAGTGACGGCTGGGACGACCGCGCTGCGTTATCGAACGTTAATAGACAGCAGGGCGGTATTCCAAGCTGTTCCGGCTGATCGTTAACGCTCACGGCCCGTACTTATCGGGACACCGAGGGCCGGAACGGGGCGAGTTGCCCCCACTTCTTCACACACCGGAGCTTCACATCTCCTTGACAGTACGTCAGTTGTTATGCGGAGTGGTGTCCTTCCGTCACGGCCGGTGACATGGGCCGCCGCACCGCCAGCAACGCCATGTCGTCCGTGCCCCCGCCGCCGGTGTGGCGCCGCACTTCCTCGACGAGCGTCGTCAGGAGCGCGTCGGGTCCGCCGGGCCCCGGGAAGATCCGGCCGCCGAGCCGCGCCGCCGGGTCGTAGAAGTCGCCCCGGACGTCACGCGCCTCGGAGAGCCCGTCGGTGAAGAGCAGCAGCATCGCCCCCGGCGGGAACTCCGTCTCGTCCGCGCGGTCCGGCCAGGCGCCGAGCTCGCCCATCCCGAGCGGCAACGCGGGCTCGGTGGCCGACAGGACGCACAGCCGCCCGTCGCCGCGCAGGAGCAGCGGGCCCGGGTGTCCGCGGTTGATGAGACGCACCGGACCGTCGCCGTGCGGGATCTCCGCGAGGACGGCGGTGGTGAACCCCTCGAAGGCGTCGAGCCCGTCGCGCCGCGTGCCTTCACGCGCGAGGGCACGCTCCAGGCGCTGCGCCACCGCCTCCAGGGTGGTCTCCTGCTCGGCGGCCTCCCGGAACGCCCCGATCACCACGGCCACGGCCGCCACCGCGCCCATGCCCTTGCCCCGTACGTCGCCGACGACGACGCGTACGCCGTGCGGGGTGTCCTGCACGGCGTACAGATCGCCGCCGATGAACGCGTCGGCCTCCGCGGCCTCGTACCGCGCCGCGACATCGAGACCGCCGATGCGGGGGTCCGGCTGCGGCAGCACGGCGCGCTGGGCGGCCTCGGAGATGGAGCGGGCGGATGCGAGCTGTTTGTCGCCGCGGCGTACGACGCGGTTGATGACGACGGCGAGGACGGCGACGGTCACCACCGTGATCAGTTCGGTGGTGGCCTCGACGTCGGTGGCCGTACTGGTCTTGAAGTGCAGGGCGAGCACGGCGGTGCAGGAGGCGACGCCGATGAGGATGGTGCTGAGCAGCGAGTAAAAAGGCGCGGCGATGAGCGGGGCCGCGGTGAACAGGGGCACGGCGGTGAACCTGGGCGGGGTCGACACGTCGTACACGATGCCGAGGACGATGAGCAGCAGGGGGAGAGCCCGCACGAGCGCCCGCTCGTGCCGGACATCGGGACGCTTGCCGCCCCCGCCGTCTCCTCCTCGCTGCCCCACTCACTCAGGGTTCCCGGAGGGGCCGCGTGGGGCGACCGGTGTGGGCCGACCGGGTTACCGGCCGTATTGCTCAGGAACACCGACTTCACCTCGGCGGCGGAAACACCGAAGGCCCGGATCCATTTCTGGATCCGGGCCTTCGGTCTTTAGTAGCGGGGACAGGATTTGAACCTGCGACCTCTGGGTTATGAGCCCAGCGAGCTACCGAGCTGCTCCACCCCGCGCCGTTGAATGCAACTCTACGCCATCAGGGGGAGTGAAAGCGAACCGGCGGCGAACCGCCTACGAACGGGGCCTTCCGCTCACGCGTTCTCGGCGTGCGTCAGCGTCTCCCAGGCCACGAACAGGTCGTCCGTTCCCTCGGGCCGCTGCTCGCGCGTCAGCCTCTCCGTCTCCGGCAGGTCGAGCCGCAGCCGTTCCCGCAGGTGGTTGAGGCCGACCTCGGTGTCGGGCCCCATGTCGCGCCGCACCTTGCCGCCGCACAGCCAGTCCGGCGCCACGGCGCCCAGCTGGTATCCGGAGTGGAATTCCAGCGCGGCCCGCAGCCGCTCCTTGACCTCGCCGTACAGGTCGACGCCTTGGTGCCAGGCGGTCTCGGCGATGTGCGCGGTGGCCGCGAGGGAGTAGCTCGCGTGCTTGAAGTTCCGGCACGTCTCCTGGGAAAGGCCGTCGGCGAAGGTCTTCTGCCCGAACCAGTATTTCTGGAGCTTCTCCGCGGTGTCGATGCCGCTGCCCGCGGGCGACACGGGCAGCGGTCCGTCCGACTCCAGATAGAAATAGGCGGGCACGCGGGTCCTGAAGTGCGTCACCGCCTTCTCGAAGGACTCGTGGTCGTCGAGGAAGACGGCCATGCTGATGGTCGCGTCGGCCATCAGGAGATCCCAGTTGCCGTTGAAGTCGGCCGCGCCGTCACGCACTTGCGGCAGATAGGCGTTGCGCAGCATCCGCTCGAAGCGGAGGAGTTCGCCGTCGGTCCAGCCGTCGTAGGTGTACCGCACGGCTTCGGCCGCGCGTGCCCACGAGGAAGCGGCCCAGGCCGTCTGGAGCCCCGCGTTGGCCTCGGTGTGCCGGGTGATCACCCGCGCCCAGGCGTCCATGATCTGCACGGCCTTCCTGGCGTGCGCGCGGTCGCCGGTGATGTTCCAGAGCAGGGCCTGCGTGTACGCGGCGATGGCGTCCTCGCGCTCCTCGACGCAGCCTCGGCCCGCGCGGGTGCCGGCCGGGCACGCGACGACCGCGTACGGCTTGGCCGTGTAGTCGTCGGCGCCGTACCTGCTGTCCCGCATCTGCTCGAACGCCGTCAGCCAGGGCTGCTCGCGCGCCGCGACATGGGCGCGCACGCGGTCCAGCTGCGCCTTGCTGACGAGGACCCCGGGGTGCTCGAAGGCCAGTTCGGCGGGGCGCGCCCGCTCGGTGGCCTTGCCGGACCCGCCCCCCGACCCGCCGCAGGCCGCCGAGACCCCGACGAGCAGCGGCACGAGCACCATCACGAGAGCCCGCCGTACGGAACCCATGCTGTACCTCCGGATCGTCCACCTGGCAGGCACAGCGTCACTCGCGGACAGCGGGCGCGCAGGCGAGGCGGGGCCGTTCGGGCGACCGGCGGGGCGTCCCTGAACGCACCGAAGGCCCAGTTCGGGGGACTCCCCCGAACTGGGCCTTCTCGGTAGACCGTGTGGGACTCGAACCCACAACCAATGGATTAAAAGTCCACTGCTCTGCCAATTGAGCTAACGGTCCGTGCGGATGCACCCCACGAGCATAGCCGCAGAGGCCCCGCCATCCGATCGGGTATCGCCTCCTGGGCCCGTCGCGCGGTCCGCGACGGGCCCAGGGCAGCCGCCGAGAGCTCGGGGGACGGCCGAACTCACGGGCGGGGAAAGGCCCTTGTACGTACTCCAGACCGAGCGGATCTTCTTGCCGGCCGCCGCCAGCGTGCCACCGATACGCCGAAGGGCCCGCACGACGGTGGACGTCGTGCGGGCCCTTCGTTCAGGCGGAAGCGGCTAGAGATCAGCCGTTGCGCTTCCAGCGCGGCTTGTCGTCGCGGCGGCCGAAGGAGCCGGTGCCCGTGCCGGTGCCGGACGTGCCCGAGTTGCGGTTGTACGACGGGCGGTCGTGGCCACCGGAGCGGAAGCCACCGGAGCCGCCCGCGGGACGGTCGTCGCGGCGGTCACGGTTGAACGGACGGTCGCTGCCACGGTGGCCGCCGGAGGGGCGGTCGTCGCGGCGGAAGCCGGAGCCACCGCGGTCGTTGCGGTCACGGTTGAAGCCACCGCCACCCTCACGACGGTCGCCACCACGGAAGCCGCCCGAGGGACGGTCGTTGCGGTCACGGTTGAAGCCGCCACCCTCACGACGGTCGCCACCACGGAAACCACCACGGTCGCCGCCCGACGGGCGGTCGTCACGACGGAAGCCGGAGCCACCGCGGTCGTTGCGGTCACGGTTGAAGCCACCGCCACCCTCGCGACGGTCACCGCCACGGAAGCCGCCCGAGGGACGGTCGTTGCGGTCACGGTTGAAGCCGCCACCCTCACGACGGTCGCCACCACGGAAACCACCACGGTCGCCGCCCTCACGACGGTCGCCGCCGCGGAAGCCGCCACGGTCACCCGACGCACGGTCGTCACGACGCTCGAAGGAACGGCCACCGCGGTCGTCGCGGCGCTCACGCTCGTAGTTGCCGCGCTCGTCACGCTGCGGACGGCGCTCCTCGCGAGGAGCGGCCGCGGGCTGCTCCGGTACGGAGACAGCGGCCTCGACCTCGGCCTCGGCGGCGGCGGTGGCCTCGGCGACCGCGGTCTCCGGGTCGTCGCCACGCTCGCGGGCGGCACGCGCGGTGAGACGCGAGGCCTCCTCGCGCAGCTCCGTCGCGCGGCGGGTCGCGCGCTCCAGCTCCTTGGTGAGGTCCTTGACCTCACGCTCGGCCTGGGTCGCCGCGTTGCCCGCGGAGTCGGCCTGCACCTCGGTCATCGAACGGGCGCCGGTGATCTCGGCGACCTCCGGGTCGAAGGTGCCGCCGCCGTTGATGATGTGACGCGTGGCGTCGACGCCCGCGTCCTCCATCAGGCGGAAGATCTGGCGGCGCTGGTGCGGCAGGGACAGGGACACGACCGTGCCGGAGCGGCCCGCGCGAGCGGTACGGCCGGAGCGGTGCAGGTAGTCCTTGTGGTCGCCGGCCGGGTCCACGTTCAGGACCAGGTCGATGCCGTCGACGTGGATGCCGCGCGCGGCGACGTCGGTGGCGACGAGCGCGTTGACGTAGCCCTTCTTGAAGTCCTCAAGAACGCGCGTACGGGCGCCCTGCGTCATGCCGCCGTGCAGCGCGTCGGCCTTCACGCCGGACTCGCAGAGCTGCTCGGCGATACGGTCCGCGCCCAGCTGGGTGCGGACGAAGATGATCGTGCGGCCCTTGCGCGAGGCGATGGCGGCCGTGACGGGCGCCTTGTCCCGCGGCTTCACGATCAGGATGTGGTGGGTCATGGTCGTGACGTTGCCCTGGGCGCTGTCGACCTCGTGCGTGACCGGGTTGTTCAGGTAGCGCTTGACCAGCGTGGAGATCTCGTTCTCCATCGTGGCCGAGAACAGCATGCGCTGGCCGCCGGACGGAACCTGGTCGAGCAGCTCGGTGACCTCGGGCAGGAAGCCCAGGTCGGACATCTGGTCGGCCTCGTCGAGCACCGCGATCTGGGTGTTCTCGAGCGAGCAGGCGCCACGGCTGATGATGTCGCGCAGGCGGCCCGGGGTGGCGACGAGGATGTCGACGCCGCGCTCGAGGGCGTAGATCTGGTTGCCCATCGACGTACCGCCGCAGACGACCTTCATCTTCAGGCCGAGCACGTCGCCGTACGGCTGGAGCGCGTCCGCGACCTGCATCGCGAGCTCACGCGTCGGCGTGAGGATGACGCCGCGGGGCTTCTTCTTCTCGGTGCGGCCCTCGGAGGCCAGCGTCGCCAGCATCGGCAGGCCGAAGGAGAGGGTCTTGCCGGAGCCGGTGCGGCCACGGCCGAGGATGTCCTTGCCGGCCAGGGCGTCCGGGATGGTCGCGGCCTGGATCGGGAAGGGAGAGGTCACGCCGTTCTGGGCGAGCTTGCGGACGATGCCCTCGGGCAGTCCGAGGTCACCGAAGGTGGGGCCGGTCTCGGCCTCTTCGGCGTCTTCTTCGACCTCGGCGGCAGCCTCGGTCTCCGCGACGACCTGCTCGGCGGCCTCCACGACGTCGGCGACGTCGGTGGCCTGGACCGTCTCGACGGCCTCGGCTGCGTCGACGGTGGGCTCCACCGTCAGCTCGTCGGTCGTCTCGTTCTCGGGCAGGACGGCGTGGTCAGAGTGAGAAATGGACATGCGAAATGCGAAACCTTCCGGAGTCTCGGCACGCGCCCGTCAACTCCGTGATTTCGCAATGGACCGCCTCTATGCGGTCAGCCACGGCAAGGGAGAGTACGCGCCACGCGGCGCTCTTCTTTTTCGGCGCCGGGCAAATGGGATCAAACGATCTACCACCATACGCACCCAACCCCCCAGAAGGCAAACCGCACCCTCCGGGGCACCTTGGATTCCACCCCTTACGGCTCGTCTCACCTGCGACGAAGCGGGTTTCGGACAGGGGCGAACCGCCTCAAGTCACCCGAGCCACCCCCGCCGGCCGAGCCACCCCCGCCGACCGAGCCGCCTCAGGCCGGACCCGCCTCCGGCGACGGTTCGCGCGCCCTGAGCCCTTCCGACCGCTCCCCCAGCTGCGCGCCCTGCTTCGGCTCCTCGTGCGCCGACGACGAGGGCTCCGGAGTGGGCTCGGGAGTCGGCGTCGGGGTCGGCTTCGGGGGATCAGGCGTCGGCGTGGGGCGCGGCGCGTCGGGCTTGGTCCTGGTGGGCGAGGGGCGCCCGTCGCCCGTCGGCGGGGCGGGGTCGCCGCCGCCGGACGCGGAGGCCGAGGCCTGGGCCGCGTCGGAACCGGACCCGCCGCGCGCGCCCGAACCCCCCTTGCCCTTGCCCTTCCCCTTGCCGTTCTTGCCGCCCTTGCCGCGTTTGCCGCCCTTCCCGTCGTCGCGGCCACCGCCGCGGCCACCGGCGGAATCGGCACCCGGCGTGCCCCCTCCGCCGTCGGGGGCGGCCGCCGCGCTGCGCTCGCCGACGGACCGCGCGGGTCCCGGCTCACCGCCGTCGTCGCCGATGCTCATGCAGCCCGCGGTCGCCATGACGGCCACCGCCGCCGCGGCCAATCGGACAGGAACGTACAACGGGCGCACGGCCTAGCACCTCCGAGGCGCTGAGAAGCGGGGACGCCCTACCCAACTCCCTTGCCCCGCAAGAGGACACGGACCGGCGGGCGGACCTGCCGCCTTCCGTCAGCCGTACCCCAGGGCGTGCAGGCGCTCGTCGTCGATCCCGAAGTGATGTGCGACTTCGTGCACGACGGTGATCTCGGTCTCCGCGACCACGTCCTCGCGCGACTCGCACATACGCAGCGTCGGACCCCGGTAGATCGTGATCCGGTCCGGCAGCACTCCCGCGTACCACTCGCCCCGGTCCGTCAGCGGCGTTCCCTCGTAGAGCCCGAGCAGCTCCGGGTCCTCGGCCGGTGGTTCGTCCTCCACGAACACCGCCACGTTGTCCATCAACCGCGTCAACTCGGGAGGAATCCGGTCAAGCGCCTCGGCGACCAGTTCCTCGAACTCTTCCCGCGTCATCTCCAGCACACCCCCATTGTCGGCCACCGCCCCGCATGGCCGCCCCTCCCCATGGGCATACGGGCCCAATGGCCCGCGACTTCCGTGCGCTCGCCGCCCTCGTACGCCACTACCGATCCCGCCACCCCCATCCGGTCGGCGAGCTCATCAGCCCTCCGCATCCCTACGGACGCGCCCTGGGCCTGGTCGCGGTCGTCCTCTTCGGCGCCTGGCTCGGCCTGCTGATCGTCGGCAGCGTGCACGCCCCCGTGGGACCCATGGACACCCGGATGACGCTGCGCCCCTCACTCACCGGCGGCACGAAGATCGACGTCTCCCCGCTCGGCGCCCTGGAGCTGCGCTCGCACATCGCGCCCATCCGCCTGGACGTGGACGTGGACCGGCTCGACCCGGTCCGCGCCCAGGCCCTGGTCGACCACCCCGAGCGGATCGCGGGACTCCAGGACGAGGTCGCCGAGGACGTCGGGCACGGCACGCTCGACCTGGCCGTACGTTCCTGCGCCGCCGTCGTCGCGGGCGCCACGGCACTGGGCCTCGCGGTCTACCGGCGCCCCCGCCGGGCCCTCGCGGCCGGCGGCCTCGCCCTGGCCCTGCTCGCCGCGTCGGGCGCGGCGGCGTACGCGACGTGGAACCCGAAGTCCGTCCTGGAGCCGAAGTTCTCCGGCCTCCTCAGCAGCGCGCCGTCGGTGGTCGGCAACGCGCGCAGCATCGTGAGCGAGTTCGACGTCTACCAGCAGGAGTTGGCGCGCCTGGTCACCAACGTGACCAAGCTGTACGACGTGACGTCGACGCTCCCCGCGTACCAGCCGGACCCGTCCACGATCCGCGTCCTGCACGTCTCGGACATCCACCTCAACCCGGCGAGCTGGACGATCATCGCCTCGCTTGTGGAGCAGTACGACATCAACGTCATCGTCGACTCCGGCGACACGATGGACCACGGGAGCTCCGCCGAGAACCCCTTCCTGGACCCGATCAAGGACCTGGGCGCCCCCTACGTCTGGGTCCGCGGCAACCACGACTCGGCCAGCACCCAGCGCTACCTCCAGGGCATGAAGAACGTCCACGTACTGGACGAGGGCAGGGCCGTGTCGGTCGCGGGCCTGCGGTTCGCCGGGACGGGCGATCCGCAGTACACCCCGGACCGCTCGGTGGCGGCGGAGGGCAAGCCCGCCGAGGAGATGGCGGGCATCCGCCTCGCCTCCGCCCTGCGCGACCAGCAGACGGCGGGCACCCCCGTGGACGTGGCCGTCGCGCACAACCCCGATGCCGCGCGGGAGACGGACGGCGAGGTGCCGCTCGTCCTGGCGGGCCACGTCCACCACTCGGAGATGGAGGTCATGGACGGCGGGACCCGGCTGCGCATCGAGGGATCCACGGGTGGCAGCGGGCTTCGGGCGGTGGAGGGCAAGTACCCCGACCCGGTGGAGATGTCGGTCCTCTATCTGGACCGGGAGACCCGGCGGCTTCAGGCCTGGGACGAGATCAAGCTGGGCGGCCTCGGGCTGACGAAGGCGGAGGTCAGCCGCCATCTGCCCAAGGAGAACCAGCCCGGGGCGACCCCGTCGCCGGCCCCTCCCGGGCGCTCCCCGGACAGCGGGCCCCCGGCCCCCCGATAACCGTTTTGGCGATAGCTCCCCGCATCCCATATGCTTCTCACGTCCCCGACGCGCTGCAAAGCGCCCAGGTGGGCCCTTAGCCCTCATCGTCTAGTGGCCCAGGACGCCGCCCTTTCAAGGCGGTAGCACGGGTTCGAATCCCGTTGGGGGCACGCAACACCTTGTGCGAGACTAGTGCTCGCACAAAGCTTGGTCCTGTGGAGCAGTTTGGAGTGCTCGCCACCCTGTCAAGGTGGAGGCCGCGGGTTCAAATCCCGTCAGGACCGCTTGCGATTCCACGCGGATCGCGTGGCTGGGTAGCTCAGTTGGTACGAGCGATCGCCTGAAAAGCGATAGGTCGCCGGTTCGATCCCGGCCCCAGCCACCTCTTCGAAGGCCCCGTCCGCTGGACGGGGCCTTCGCCGTTCCCCCTCTAACTCCTGCTCGTTCACCCCGCGGGCGCCGCCGCATGGGCCGCCGGCCTGTCCCGTCCGCCGGGGTGCCGGTGCCGCCAGACCCAGAACACAACGGACGCGAGGACCGCCCACCCGGCGAGAACCAGGAACGGGAAGGCGTGCTGGTGGCTGCCGAAGTACACCGCCGTGTGCTGCGCGTTCACCGACGCGCCCGGCGGCAGCCACTGCCCGATGTGGCCGAGCACCGAGGGGAGCAGGGGCCAGGACACCGCGCCGCCCGACGACGGGTTGCCCAGGAGCACCATCAGGCCCCACGTCGGGATCATCGCCCAGCGCCCGAACATCGTGTTGAACATCGTGAAGACCATCCCCGACGCGAACATCGTCAGCGCCAGGATCAGCCACGACTCGACGAACGGCAGATCCACCGCCCCCAGCCACCAGTCCACCACCGCCGCGATCACGAAGCCGCCGAGCAGGGAGTAGAGGATGGTGAAGGCGATGCGCTCGGCCGGGTTCAGCCCCCGGGCGTGCACGCTCAGCTGGATCGCCCCGACGAAGCCGATGATCACCGCGGCCAGCGAGATGTAGAAGATCGCGAGCCCTCGCGGGTCGCCCTCCTGGAGGGGCTTGATGTCCTTCACCGTCACCGGCACCCCCACCTCCTTGCCCACCTTCGGCGCCGCCTCGGCGAGCAGCTGGGCGACCGAGGCTCCCGAGGCGCCGGAGACGTCGAACGTCACCTTGTCCCCCGGAGCCACCGAGAGGATCGCGAAGACCTTCTGTTCGGCCACCGCGTCGCGTGCCGCGGCGACGCTGTCGTACTCGTGCACCTCCAGGGAGGCGTTCAGCGCCTTCTCCATGCCGTCGAGGAAGGCCTTGCCCTGCGTGGCCTCCTGGGCGCCGACCACCGCGGTGGGGATGTGATGCGGGGTCGGCTTCGCCATGGAGTAGGTGTACGAGCCCGCGAAGAGCCCCGCGGCGGCCGCCAGGATGAACACCAGCACGACCGCGGGCAGGAAGGGCGAGTCCTTGAACGCCGACCACCGCTCACGCCCGGTGGGAGCCCTTCCGTGCGCGCCGTGAGCGCCGTGTGCTCCCTGCCGGTGTTCCTCGTGATCAAGCTGTTCGGCCATACGAATCAGGCTAAAACACCTGAAACGGACTCACCCCTGCTCGGCCTCAACCGGCCCACTCGTCCGCCTCCGCCACGCCCGCACCGCGAGTCCCGCACCCACCAGCGCCACCACTCCCACGAGCAGCACCGCATCCGGCACGGCGCGGCCCACGCCCCCGGCCCACCGCTCCACGGCGAACGAGTCGTCCACGTCGAGGAGACCCGGCAGCGCGGTGGTCCCGTCGTACGCGAGGAAGAGGGCGCCCAGAGCCACGAAGAACAGCCCCGACAGGAGCGAGGTCGTGTGCAGTTCGAAGCGGCCGATCCGGAAGGCGCGCCCCCGCAGCCACCGCCGCCGTCCGAGGTCGAACCGCTCCCAGAGCAGGGCGAGCACGAACAGCGGCACCGCCATCCCCAGGGCGTAGACGGCGAGCAGCAGTCCCCCGTAGACAGGGCTCCCGCTCACCGCGGCCACGGTGAGGACGCTGCCGAGGATCGGGCCCGCGCAGAACCCCGCGAGCCCGTACACCGCGCCAAGGGCGTACACGGAGACCGCCGTCGTCGGCCGGATGCGCCCCGACAGCTCGGACATCTTCCGCGAGGCGAACCCCATGCCCACGACCTGGAGCACGCCGAGCGCGATGATCAGCCACCCGGCGACGAGCACCAGCTGGTCCCGGTGCCCGAAGAAGAACCGCCCGGCGACCGAGCCCGCCGCGCCCAGCGGCACCAGGGTCGTGGCGAGGCCGGCGTAGAAGATGCCGGTGCGTGCGAGCAGCCGTGAGGTCGAGTCGATCGAGTACGCGAAGAAGGCGGGAAGCAGCAGCGCGCTGCACGGGCTGATCAGGGCGAGGAGACCTCCCAGGAACGCCGCGAAGTACCCGACGTCGGCGGTCACTTGTCCGCCGTCGCGGACGACTTGGCCGTCTTCGCCGCCTGCTCGATGGCCTGGTCGAAGACCTCGTCCGGCTGCGCACCGGAGATGGGCCGCCCGTTGACCAGGAAGGACGGGGTCGACGTGGCCCCCAGGCCGTACGCCTCCTCCTGGTCCTTCTTCACCGCGGCCTTCGCGGCGGCGCTGCCCGCGTCGTCCGAGAAGCGGCCGATGTCCTTGACCCCGGCCTCCTTCGCGAGCTCCTTCAGGCGCTCGCCCCCGAAGCCCTTCTCCTTGGCGCCCTCGGCGTACGCCGCCGCGTGGAACTGCCAGAAGCGCCCCTGCTGTCCGGCGGCCCACGCGCCCCGCGCCGCCGACTCGGAGTCCGCGCCGAAGATCGGGAAGTTGCGCCACTCGATGCGCAGGGTGCCGTCCTCGACGTACTTCTTCATGAGGCCCGGCTCGGTGTCGCGGGCGAACTTCCCGCAGTAGCCGCACTTGAAGTCGGCGTACTCGATGAGCACGACCGGCGCGTCCTTGCGGCCCTCGGCGAGGGGGTCCCCGGCGTCGCGCCGGGCGAGCTTCGCCAGCTCCGGGTAGACCCCGGCCTGCGGGTCGGCGGAGACGTCCGCGGCGGCCTCCTCCTTCGCGGTGACCGAGGAGGGCTCGTCGGGCTTGGTGGCGCTGTAGGAGGCGGCGCCGAGGAGCAGGGCGGCGACGGCCACGCCTGCCCCGATGGCGATGTTCTTCTTCTTGTTGTTGCCGCTCTTGGGCATCTGGGAGTTCTCGCTGTTCCTGTACGTGATGGAAGGGGCCCCTGGACGGGGGCCTCTACACGCGCAGGATCGAGAGATCGACCGGAGAGGGCGGTGTGAGCGGCGGCGGCCCGCGCTCCGGCGTCAGCAGCGGCACGGTCTGCCCGACGCCCCACGCGCCGGACGTGGCGTGGGCCTGGTGCAGGGCAGGCAGCAGCTCGTACGCGGAACTGGAGCGCGGCGGCGCCGCGGGTGCCTGACCGGTGTCCTGCTGGCCGCCCTTGCCGCAGCCCGGCACCCCGGCGGACACCTCGGCCTGCACCGACGCCTTGGGCTTCGCGACGGTCGGCTCCGCGGCCACGGCGGGCCCGCAGAACGCCCCGAGCACGATGAGCAGCACCCCGAGGAGGGAGCACCACGACAGACGCGTACGGGACGACATGCCCGGAATCGTACGTGCCCCGGCGCCCCGCCCGATAAATCGGTTCGCCACCTCCGAGCGGCGGGTGAGATCCTGGACGCCGTTATGTCTACGCAGCCTGCCCTCACCCTCGACGCCCTCGCCCCGCGCCTGTCCGAGCTGTCGCTGCGCGACGAGCACCGGATCGGCCGCCGGCTCGAGGGTGCGCGCCGGATCCGCAAGCCCGATGCCCGAGCCGCCGTCCTCGCCGAGATCGCGGCGGACGTCGACAAGGCCGCGGCCCGGATGGCCGAGCGGGGCAGCCGTCTGCCCAAGATCACGTATCCGCAAGAGCTGCCGGTCAGCCAGAAGAAGGACGACATCGCCGAGGCGATCCGCGACCACCAGGTCGTGATCGTGGCGGGCGAGACGGGCTCGGGCAAGACCACGCAGATCCCCAAGATCTGCATGGAGCTCGGGCGTGGCGTCCGGGGCATGATCGGGCACACCCAGCCGCGCCGTATCGCGGCCCGTACGGTCGCCGAGCGCGTGGCCGACGAGTTGGACACCCCGCTCGGCGAGGCCGTCGGCTGGAAGGTCCGCTTCACGGACCAGGTGGGCGCCGACACGTACGTGAAGCTGATGACGGACGGCATCCTCCTTGCCGAGATCCAGACGGACCGCGAGCTGCGCGCGTACGACACGATCATCATCGACGAGGCCCACGAGCGGTCCCTCAACATCGACTTCCTGCTCGGCTATCTCGCCCAGCTGCTGCCCAGGCGCCCGGACCTGAAGGTCGTCATCACCTCGGCGACCATCGACCCGGAGCGGTTCTCCCGGCACTTCGGGGAAGCCCCGATCGTCGAGGTCAGCGGCCGTACGTATCCGGTCGAGGTGCGTTATCGCCCGCTCCTGGAAGAGGACGCGGAAGACAGCGACCGGGACCAGATCACCGCGATCACCGACGCCGTCGAGGAGCTCCAGGCCGAGGGCAAGGGCGACATCCTCGTCTTCCTCTCCGGAGAGCGCGAGATCCGGGACACGGCGGACGCGCTGAACAAGAAGAACTACAGGTTCACCGAGGTCCTCCCCCTCTACGCCCGGCTCTCGCACGCCGAGCAGCATCGCGTGTTCCAGCAGCACACGGGAAGACGCATCGTCCTCGCTACGAACGTCGCCGAGACCTCCCTGACCGTGCCGGGCATCAAGTACGTCATCGACCCCGGCACGGCCCGCATCTCCCGCTACAGCCACCGCACGAAGGTGCAGCGGCTGCCCATCGAGGCGATCAGCCAGGCCAGCGCCAACCAGCGCAAGGGCCGCTGCGGGCGTACGTCGGACGGCATCTGCATCCGCCTCTACTCGGAGGACGACTTCGTCTCCCGCCCCGAGTTCACCGACGCGGAGATCCTGCGCACCAACCTCGCCTCGGTCATCCTGCAGATGACCGCCGCCGGTCTCGGCGAGATCGAGAAGTTCCCCTTCATCGACCCGCCGGACCACCGCAACATCCGCGACGGTGTCCAGCTCCTCCAGGAACTGGGTGCGCTGGACCCGACGCAGAAGGACCCGAAGAAGCGCCTCACCGAGCAGGGCCGCAAGCTCAGCCAGCTCCCCGTCGACCCGCGCCTGGCCCGCATGGTCCTGGAGGCCGACAAGAACGGCTGCGTACGCGAGGTCATGGTGATCGCCGCCGCGCTCTCCATCCAGGACCCGCGCGAGCGCCCGGCCGAGAAGCAGACGCAGGCCGACCAGCAGCACGCGCGCTTCAAGGACGAGACGTCCGACTTCCTCGCCTTCCTCAACCTGTGGCGGTACATCCGCGAGCAGCAGAAGGAGCGCGGCTCGTCCTCGTTCCGCCGGATGTGCAAGTCGGAGTACCTGAACTTCCTGCGCATCCGCGAGTGGCAGGACATCTACACGCAGCTGCGCACGGTGGCCAAGCAGCTGGGCATCCACGTCAACGAGGACGACGCCCCCGAGCAGCACGTCCACATCTCGCTCCTGTCCGGCCTGCTCTCCCACATCGGGATGAAGGACGTGAAGGAGTCGAAGGAGAGCAAGGAGAAGGACCCCAAGCAGCGCGGCGGCGGCCGGGGCGAGTATCTGGGCGCCCGTGGCGCCAAGTTCGCGGTCTTCCCCGGCTCCGCGCTCTTCAAGAAGCCCCCGCGGTTCATCATGTCCGCGGAGCTGGTGGAGACCTCCCGCCTCTGGGCCCGTGTGAACGCGCGGATCGAGCCCGAATGGGTCGAACCGCTCGCCCAGCACCTCCTGAAGCGCACGTACAGCGAGCCGCACTGGGAGAAGGACCAGGCCGCGGTGATGGCGGTCGAGAAGGTGACGCTGTACGGCGTCCCGCTGGTCACCGACCGCAAGGTGAACTACGGGCGCATCGACCCCGAGGTCTCCCGCGACCTGTTCATCCGCAACGCGCTGGTCGAGGGCGACTGGCGCACGCACCACAAGTTCTTCGCCGCCAACCGCCGCCTGTTGACCGAGGTGGAGGAGCTCGAGCACCGCGCGAGGCGCCGCGACATCCTCGTCGACGACGAGACGCTCTTCGACTTCTACGACCAGCGGGTGCCCGCGGACGTGGTGTCCGGCGCGCACTTCGACTCCTGGTGGAAGAAGAAGCAGCGGGAAGAGCCCGAACTGCTCGACTTCGAGCGGTCGATGCTCATCAACGAGCGCGCGGGCGACGTCTCGAAGGACGACTACCCCGACACGTGGCGCCAGGGGCCGCTCAAGTTCAAGGTGACGTACCAGTTCGAGCCGGGCGCGGACGCGGACGGCGTCACGGTGCACGTACCGCTCCAGGTCCTGAACCAGGTCACGGCGGACGGCTTCGACTGGCAGATCCCGGGCCTGCGCGAGGAGGTCGTGATCGAGCTGATCCGCTCCCTGCCGAAACCGATCCGCCGGCACTACGTCCCCGCGCCCAACTACGCGAAGGCGTTCCTGGAGCGGGCGGTGCCCCTCCAGGAGCCGCTGCACGTGACCCTGGCCCGGGAGCTCCAGCGGATGGTCGGCGTCCCCGTCTCTCCGGACGACTTCGACCTCACCCGCGTACCGGACCACCTGAAGATCACCTTCCGGATCACCGACGAGCGGCGCAAGAAGCTCGCCGAGGACAAGGACCTGGAGGCGCTGAAGCTCCAGCTCCGCCCGAAGGCCCGCAAGGCCCTCTCCCAGGCCGCCGCGGCGACCGCCGAACGGAGCGGGGGCGCGGCCGTCGAACGGTCCGGCCTCACGGACTGGTCCATCGGCTCCCTCAGCCGCGTCTTCGAGACGCGACGCGCGGGCCAGCCGGTGAAGGCGTACCCGGCGCTCGTGGACGACGGCGCCGAGGCAGGCACGGTCTCCGTACGTCTCTTCGACACCGAGGCCGAGCAGCAGCAGGCGATGTGGAAGGGCACGCGCCGCCTCATCCTGCTCAACATCCCGGTGAATCCGGCCAAGTTCGCCTCCGACAAGCTGACGAACGCCCAGAAGATCGCCCTGTCGGCGAACCCGCACGGCTCCATCCAGGCGCTCTTCGCGGACTGCGCGATGGCGGCGGCGGACAAGCTCATCGGTGACTTCGGCGGGCCCGCCTGGGACGAGGAGTCGTACCGCAAGCTGTACGAGAAGGTGCGTGCCGACATCGTCGACACCACCGTCCGCACGGTGAGCCAGGTCCAGCAGGTCCTCGCCGCCTGGCAGGCCTGCGAGCGCCGCCTGAAGTCCACGAAGAGCCCGACGCTCCTGGCCAACCTCACGGACGTCCGGACCCAGTTGGACGCCCTCGTCGGCCCCGGCTTCGTCACGGCCACGGGAATCCGCCGCCTGGCGGACCTGATGCGCTACATGACGGCCGCGGACCGGCGCCTCCAGCAGATGCCGACGAACGTCCAGCGGGACACGTCACGCATGGAGAAGGTCCACGAGATGCAGGACGAGTACGCCTGGCTCCTGGAGCAGCTCCCGCAGGGGCGCCCCGTGCCGCGGGAGGTCCTGGACATCCGCTGGATGCTGGAGGAGCTCCGGGTCAGCTATTTCGCGCACGCGCTCGGCACGGCGTACCCCGTCTCGGACAAGCGGATCGTGAAGGCGATCGACGCGGCCGCACCGTGATCACCCGCGCACCCTGGGTGAGTTCGACCGCCGGGCCTGCGCTGCTGTAGAGTCCTGTCTCGCAGCGCAACGCAGCACTGAGCGCCGCAAAGCAAGGTCCTGTGGAGCAGTTTGGAGTGCTCGCCACCCTGTCAAGGTGGAGGCCGCGGGTTCAAATCCCGTCAGGACCGCAGTAGAAGAGGGGCCGCACCCGCCAGCCGGGAGCGGCCCCTCTCGCATGCCGCCACACCCTCCGAGCCTGCCCGCCACAAGACCGACGCGCAGGCCGCGCCCGCGGCGAAGCCGCAATCAGACACAGCAAATCCCGTCAGGACCGCAGAAAAAGAAGGGCCGCACCCGCCAGCCGGATGCGGCCCCTCTCGCATGCCGCCACACCCTCCGAGCCTGCCCGCCACAAGACCGACGCGCAGGCCGCGCCCGCGGCGAAGCCGCAATCAGACACAGCAAATCCCGTCAGGACCGCAGAAAAAGAAGGGCCGCACCCGCCAGCCGGATGCGGCCCCTCTCGCATGCCGCCACACCCTCCGAGCCTGCCCGCCACAAGACCGACGCGCAGGCCGCGCCCGCGGCGAAGCCGCAATCAGGCGGGTGCGGCCTCTCTCGCACCACACCACCGAACCCCCTCGTCACAGCAGGCCGCACCCGTCAGCCGGATGCGGTCCCTCTCGCGTGCGGGCATCTTGACTGCGTCACATTCCGCCGGTACCCAGACATCAGGGAACGGGGCGGGACCGGTTCCTCATCTGGAGGTGGCGCATGACGGCTTCAGCGGCGTCCGCACGGCACGAGACTCGCGCTCTCCTGCGGGCCCATCTCTCCGCGGCGACGAGCTATCGCCACCTGACCCGGCACTGCCCGATCTGCCACCGGCTCGAACGGCTGGCCCTGGAAACCTCCTCCGCCACCCAGAGCGGCTGTGAGGGCGGCTGCGAGCCGGCCGAGGACGAAAGTCCCCCGAACGCGTGACCAAAGCCGACCCGCGACCCACCCCGGTGGTGGGAGGGTGAGGGGTAGGGCCCGCGGGTGCGTTGAAGGCGCGTCGAACCAGCGACCGTCAACTCCCCTGCGCCATCCGGGATCTCCTCTAGCCCAGAGGTGTCGCGGGCAACAAGGTTCCCGGCATGTGACGGGTGTCACCGAAGTAGTTTTTGAAACCCCCGAACTTACACCCCTCCTACAACCGGTCAATTTAATATGTGCAATTGCACCACCCCGCGCAGCGTCCCCCAGACGTCCGCCCGGGCGCCGCAAGGCCGGCGGAAGGGTGGCACCACAGCCTCCCCACAGCGTGGCCCCAGCACTCCTCAGAGACCAACAAGCCCGCCCACAGCGGCGCTCACCAGCACCTCCTGGGCGCACAAAAAAGATCGCGCTGGACCCGGCGGAGTCCAGCGCGATCGAAACGACTCACCCATGAGGCTCAGGCGTGGGACCCGTTGGGGCGGGACCCGCGTCGTGTGTAGCTAGGGGTCGGACGGTGCGGCCGAGTTGGGGGACCCGGCAGCGGGCGTACTTTTCGTCCTGGTACTGCGGTTATGCGGTAAATCAGGCCTCGCTGCGCTGCTGCGGGATACCCGCGAGCAGTGCGCGGACCTCGGCCTCGCGGTAACGGCGATGCCCGCCGAGCGTGCGAATCGACGTGAGCTTGCCAGCCTTGGCCCAGCGCGTCACCGTCTTCGGGTCGACGCGGAACATCGTGGCAACCTCAGCCGGGGTCAGCAGCGGCTCGGCATCAGGGGTGCGAGCGGTCATGAGCGGCCTCCTCGGAGAACCGAACCTTCTCGGTTCATTCCTCTAAATTCTGCACCTTGACCCGCGTTGCCCGAAATGGCGGACGCGAGTCGAGTCGGTTATAGGACGAACGGCTTGTCCTCGGCACTACAACTACACCATCCGTCCAGCCACGTCGGCCAAACCGATGGAATTGCCCTCCCAGGTGTCTATCAGCGACGGAAGCCGATGGACCATGCCATAGCGGACAGTCACGCCACAGTGACGATCAGTCACAGAGCGATCAGGAGTCAACAGACCCCCCATAGCGTGCAATGCTGAGCATTCCGCCCACACATGGACGGAAGGAGCCCTCCCCGGACTCCTTGTCCTATTTTGGCACGAGGGGGGGCGATGGGCGCAAGGGCCCCGTAAGTGCGGTCCATCACGCTTGACACAAAAGCCCGGATCGGGACCTACGTCCTGTGTAGGCGCCACGTGGGGATCACCCACGGACGCCCGGCTGACGCGCGGTTCGGCCACCGGCCGGTGCTCAGTTCGAGACCCGAACGACGTTCAGTTCGAGAACTGGCGGTCCCTGACCGCCCTCCATCGCTCCATGAGCCTCGCATACGCCTCGCCGGCACCCTCGCCGTCGCCGTTGCGCAGCGCTTCGATTCCCTCCGCCACGTCCGCCGCCGAGTGGTCCGCGTCCAGCTGCTCCTCGGTCAGCGCGTGCACGAGCCCGCCGTAGTCGAGCTCGACCAGGGAGCGCGGATGGAACTCCTCGAGCCACCGGCCCACATCCGTGAGCCCGTCGACGAGCGGCCCTTCGTCGACCGTGTCCCGCAGCGTCCTGAGCCCGCGGGCCACCCGGCGCCGCGCCTGCACCATCGGCGTGCGGTAGCGCAGGACGGGCGCACAGGCCGCCTCCGCACCCTCGCCGTCCGTGCCCTCCTCGCCCCTCTTCTCGTACCCCTTCTCGAACTGACGCTCCTCGTCCGCGACGAGCACGAACCAGTTCAGCGGCACCTGCCACGTCGACGTACGGATCCAGGGGCGCGCGTCAGGGTTCCGGACGAGCCACTGCTCGTAGTCCGCGGCCGTCTGGCGGCGCACCACGGGCGGCAGGACCGCGTCGAGCACCGGGACCGGCAGCTGCCCCGGCAGCTCCCCCAGGGCCTGCCAGCCGCGCAGCCGGGTGCGCCAGGGGCAGACGCACACCACTCCGTCCGCCTCGACCACGAACGCGTCGCTGCTCTCGTGCACCGGTACGGGCACCGGCGGTGTGGGGAGCAAGTCCACCAGGGAGCGCCTCAGTTCGTCCTGGTACGAGGGTCGGTCGGTGCGACGCGCGTAGCGGGACCAGTGGTCGCGCTCGGGCTCCGGGAAAGCGGCGAGGGGCTCATAGACGCGCAAGTAGGACGCGTACGGGACGACCAACGAAGACACCTTGGGCACGGCTGCTCCCTCCCCCGCGTACCGGCTGGAAAACACTGCAAATCGTGCCATGGCCGAACTCCGCCGTACCGGTCGCTGCGCCGGGAGAGGGTGATCCTCGGCACTGCGCGGCCACCGGGTTCTTCCAGGCTTTAGTCTCATGCCCATCGGGCCCCGCCACCCGCACGGGCGCCCGCCCAACCGCCGCCACTTGACCGGGAGTCACCACAGTGACCGAAGCAGACAACGGCGTCCTGCACACCCTGTTCCACTCGGACCAGGGGGGCCATGAGCAAGTAGTGCTCTGCCAGGACCGTGCCAGCGGCCTCAAGGCCGTCATCGCCATCCACTCCACCGCCCTGGGCCCGGCCCTCGGCGGCACCCGCTTCTATCCGTACGCGAGCGAGGAAGCGGCCGTCGCCGACGCGCTGAACCTCGCACGCGGGATGTCGTACAAGAACGCCATGGCCGGTCTCGACCACGGCGGCGGCAAGGCCGTGATCATCGGCGACCCGGAGCAGATCAAGAGCGAGGAGCTGCTCCTCGCCTACGGCCGCTTCGTGGCCTCCCTGGGTGGTCGCTACGTGACGGCGTGCGACGTCGGCACGTACGTGGCGGACATGGACGTCGTCGCGCGCGAGTGCCGCTGGACGACCGGCCGCTCCCCCGAGAACGGCGGCGCCGGCGACTCCTCGGTCCTCACCGCCTTCGGTGTCTTCCAGGGCATGCGCGCCTCCGCCATGCACCTGTGGGGCGTCTCGACGCTGCGCGGCCGCAAGGTCGGTGTCGCGGGCGTCGGCAAGGTCGGCCACCACCTCGTGGAGCACCTCCTGGAGGACGGCGCCGAGGTCGTGATCACCGATGTGCGCGAGGAGTCCGTGAACCGGATCACCCACAAGCACCCGTCCGTGACCGCCGTAGCCGACACCGACGCGCTGATCCGCTTCGAGGGCCTCGACGTGTACGCCCCCTGCGCGCTGGGCGGCGCCCTGAACGACGAGTCCGTGCCGGTGCTCACCGCGAAGGTGGTCTGCGGCGCGGCCAACAACCAGCTGGAGCACCCCGGTGTGGAGAAGGACCTCGCCGACCGCGGGATCCTCTACGCGCCCGACTACGTGGTGAACGCGGGCGGCGTGATCCAGGTCGCCGACGAGCTGCACGGCTTCGACTTCGACCGGTGCAAGGCGAAGGCGTCGAAGATCTTCGACACCACTCTTGCCATATTCGCTCGTGCGAAGGAAGACGGGATTCCGCCGGCTGCGGCGGCCGACAGGATCGCCGAGCAGCGGATGGCGGAGGCCCGCGTCCGCTGATCTCGGAGGTGCCGTGGAAGGGCCCCGCCGACGTGCGCGAGAGACAAGACTCACCCCCGTCGGCGGGTCGCCCGGCAAGAAGAGGTTAAAATCGCAGTTGACCAGCGAGGACAGGGCTCCTCGTGGGTTGTGCGCCGAGGCGCGTCCTGCGGGCGACGTACCGTATGGCCGCAGGAGCAGGTACCGTGGAAGCCCTACGGACCGGCCTCTCCACGGAGAGCCCGTTCCTGATCATGAACGCGTGTCAAGACTCTGGGGTCACCAAGCCCCATATCCGAGGGGGTCGAGCCATGGGGCGCGGCCGGGCAAAGGCCAAGCAGACGAAGGTCGCCCGCCAGCTGAAGTACAGCAGCGGCGGGACTGACCTCTCGCGTCTGGCCAATGAGCTGGGCGCTTCGACTTCGCAACAGCCGCCGAATGGCGAGCCGTTCGAAGACGACGACGAGGAAGACGACCCGTACGCCCAGTACGCGGATCTGTATAACGACGACGAGGACGAGGACTCTTCCGACGAGTCCGGTTCTTCGTCGCAGCGCCGCGGCGCTTGACCTCGTTGCATTCGCAGCACCTGAAGTATTCGCAGTTCTCGTAGCAACTGCACCTCACCCGGTCCGGGGTGGTCACCACACCGGACCGGGTTTTGTGCTGCCCTTTCGGACTTCTACTTCGCGTAGTCACCGATGAGCTCGGCGCCCGTGGTGTGTGCGCCGCGCTCGGTGATCTCGCCGGCGATCCAGGCGTCCACGCCGCGGTCCGCGAGGGTCGTGAGGGCCGCGTCCGCGGACTCCTCGGGGACGATCGCCATCATGCCGACGCCCATGTTCAGCGTCTTCTCCAGCTCCAGGCGCTCGACCTGGCCGGCCTTGCCGACGAGATCGAAGACCGCGCCGGGCGTCCAGGTCTCGCGGTCGACGATCGCGTGCAGACCGTCCGGGATGACCCGGCCCAGGTTGGCCGCGAGGCCGCCGCCCGTGATGTGGCTGAAGGCGTGGACGTCCGTGGTGCGGGTGAGCGCCAGACAGTCCAGGGAGTAGATCTTGGTGGGCTCCAGGAGCTCCTCGCCGAGCGTGCGGCCGAACTCCTCGACCTGGCGGTCCAGGGACCAGCCCGCGCGGTCGAAGACCACATGCCGGACGAGCGAGTACCCGTTCGAGTGAAGGCCGGACGACGCCATGGCGATGACGGCGTCACCCTTACGGATGCGATCGGGGCCGAGCACACGGTCCGCCTCGACCGCTCCCGTGCCGGCGCCCGCGACATCGAAGTCGTCGGGGCCGAGCAGACCCGGGTGCTCGGCGGTCTCGCCGCCGATGAGGGCGCAGCCCGCGAGGACACAGCCCTCGGCGATGCCCTTCACGATGGCCGCGACACGCTCGGGGTGGACCTTGCCGACGCAGATGTAGTCGGTCATGAAGAGCGGCTCGGCGCCGCACACCACGATGTCGTCCATGACCATGGCGACCAGGTCGTGCCCGATGGTGTCGTACACGCCGAGCTGGCGGGCGAGGTCGACCTTCGTGCCGACGCCGTCGGTGGCGGAGGCGAGCAGGGGGCGCTCGAAGCGCTTGAGGGCGGAGGCGTCGAAGAGTCCGGCGAAGCCGCCGATGCCACCAAGGACCTCGGGGCGCTGCGTCTTCTTCACCCACTCCTTCATCAGCTCGACGGCGCGGTCGCCCGCTTCGATGTCTACGCCTGCGGCTGCGTAGCTGGCACCAGTGGTCTCAGGCATGGGGGATGAGAGCTTTCGTGTCGTTACTACGGGTGGCTTACGGGCGACGGATCGCGTCGGCCGCTGCCGTGGACGCCGGACCGGCGGCCAGCTCCGTCTCCAGGAGCTGCTTGCCGAGCAGCTCGGGGTCGGGGAGGTCCATCGGGTACACGCCGTCGAAGCAGGCGCGGCACAGGTTCGGCTTGTCGATGGTCGTGGCCTCGATCATGCCGTCGATGGAGATGTACGAGAGTGAGTCGGCGCCCATGGAGGTGGCGATCTCGTCGATCGTCATGCCGTTGGCGATGAGCTCGGCGCGGGTCGCGAAGTCGATGCCGAAGAAGCAGGGCCACTTCACGGGCGGCGAGGAGATCCGGATGTGGATCTCGGCGGCGCCGGCCTCGCGGAGCATCTTGACCAGGGCGCGCTGGGTGTTGCCGCGGACGATCGAGTCGTCGACGACGACCAGACGCTTGCCCTTGATGACTTCCTTGAGCGGATTCAGCTTGAGACGGATGCCGAGCTGGCGGATCGTCTGCGAGGGCTGGATGAAGGTCCGGCCGACGTAGGCGTTCTTGACCAGTCCGGCGCCGAAGGGGATGCCGGACGCTTCCGCGTAACCGATCGCGGCGGGCGTTCCGGACTCCGGGGTCGCTATGACGAGATCGGCCTCGACGGGAGCTTCCTCGGCGAGTTTCCGGCCCATCTCGACACGCGAGAGGTAGACGTTCCGGCCGGCGATGTCGGTGTCGGGGCGCGCCAGATAGACGTACTCGAAGACACACCCCTTGGGCTTCGCTTCCGCGAATCGGGACGTTCGCAGGCCGTTCTCGTCGATCGCGATGAACTCGCCGGGCTCGACCTCGCGGACGAAGCTGGCGCCGCAGATGTCGAGCGCCGCGGATTCCGACGCCACGACCCAGCCGCGCTCCAGGCGGCCGAGGACCAGCGGGCGGATGCCCTGCGGGTCACGGGCCGCGTACAGCGTGTGCTCGTTCATGAAGACGAGGGAGAAGGCGCCCTGCACGTCCGGGAGGACCTTGGTGGCGGCTTCCTCGATGGTCATCGGCTTGCCGTCGTCGTCCACCTGGCCCGCGAGGAGAGCCGTCACCAGGTCGGTGTCGTTGGTCGCCGCGACCTGGGTCGCACGGCCGTTCTCCTTGGGCAGGGCGGCCACGAGCTCGGCGAGCTGGGCCGTGTTGACGAGGTTGCCGTTGTGCCCGAGCGCGATGGAGCCGTGCGCGGTGGCACGGAACGTCGGCTGGGCGTTCTCCCATACGGAGGCTCCGGTGGTCGAGTAGCGGGCGTGACCGACCGCGATATGACCCTGGAGCGAACTGAGAGACGTTTCGTCGAAGACCTGGGAGACAAGGCCCATGTCCTTGAAGACAAGGATCTGGGAGCCGTTGCTGACCGCGATTCCCGCGGATTCCTGGCCTCGATGCTGGAGGGCGTACAGCCCGAAGTAAGTGAGCTTGGCGACCTCTTCACCCGGAGCCCAGACACCGAAGACGCCGCAAGCGTCCTGGGGGCCTTTCTCACCGGGGAGCAGATCATGATTGAGTCGACCGTCACCACGTGGCACGACATCGAGTGTAGGCGAGATCGACCACTGGTCCGAATTGGGGATACGGGCCCCGCACGGAGCGTAATCGTGGCCCTGGTGCGTACGGGGAGTACGAAGCCCTTGTGAACAGGTGGGCCGGATCGTTGACAGGGTCCACCGGGCCCCGTGAAGCTCCTGGTCCATGCCCCTGCAGCAGCTCCGTGGCCCGAAGGTCACGCTCGTGGAGCGCCGCCACGTCGACCTGGTCCGTGTCGCGAGCGCTCTCTGTCACCGCGCTGCCTGAACCTCCCCTCCCCTCGCCCTTCCCCCGTGGGTACGTGCTGATCCGCCGTGCCCTGTTCAGGAGCGCAGCCATGTCGTCGTCCTCGTCATCGCCATCGCACGAAAAGTCCGCTCTGTCCCGACGTGCCTTCGCGGGCGCCGTGGGTGCCGGTGCCGCCGTCGCGGCGGGCCTTCCCAGCACCGCCGAGGCCCGTGAGCGGCCCTTCCGCGCCGCCCCGCGGCCCGGCTCCAAGCGGCCGAACATCCTCTTCGTCCTCGGCGACGACCTGGGCTGGGCCGACCTCTCCTCCTACGGGTCGCCGCACATCAAGACCCCGAACCTGGACCGCCTCGCCCGCCAGGGCGTGCGGTTCACCGATGCCTACGCGGGGTCCGCGACCTGCTCGCCGACCCGCTTCAGCCTCTACACCGGGCGCTTCCCGGGCCGTACGGAGGGTGGGCTCGCGGAGCCGATCGCGGACAAGTCCGTGGGCCTTGAGCCGACGCATCCCACGCTGGCGTCGCTGCTGCGGGACGCGGGGTACGCGACCGCGCTCATCGGCAAGTGGCACGCGGGCTACCTGCCGGACTACTCGCCGACCAGGTCGGGCTGGGACGAGTTCTTCGGGAACTTCGGCGGGGCCCTGGAGTACTACTCGAAGCTGGGGCTCGGCGGTGAGTACGACCTCTACGAGGGCGACGCCGAGTACAAGGACCTGCGCTATTACACGCGCATCCTGACCGAGCGGGCGAGCGAGTACGTGCGGCGCGACCACGGTGACAGACCCTGGCTGCTCAATCTGAACTTCACCACCCCGCACTGGCCGTGGATAGCCGACGGCGACACGGAGCAGAGCGCCGAGATCGTACGGAGGATCAAGGCGGGCGAGAAGGGTGCGCTCTGGCATCAGGACGGCGGTTCCGTCGAGAAGTACACGGAGATGGTGCAGGACCTGGACCGGTCGGTGGGCGAGGTCCTGAAGGCCCTGAAGAAGTCCGGTCAGGAGCGGGACACCCTGGTGTTCTTCGCCTCCGACAACGGCGGTGAGCGCTTCTCGTACAACTGGCCCCTCTCCGGCAACAAGTCCTCGCTCCAGGAGGGCGGCATCCGCGTGCCGACCATCGTGCGGTGGCCCGCGCGGATCGACGGCGGGCAGGTCAGCCACGAGCCCGTGTTCACCCCGGACTGGACGGCGACGCTTCTGGAGATCGGCGGGGCCAGGCCGAGCCCCGCGTACCCGCTGGACGGGACCAGCCTCGCGCCCTACCTCCTGAAGGGCGAGGAGCTCGCGGAGCGGGAGCTGTTCTGGCGCGTGCGCGGGGAGCGGGCCCTGCGGCGCGGCGACTGGAAGTACTACCGGGGCAAGGGCGGCAAGGACCAGCTCTTCGACCTCGCGGTGGATCAGCGCGAGCAGGCCGACCTGGCGGCGCGCGAGCCGCGTCTCCTTGCCGAGCTGAAGGCGGCCTGGGAGAAGACGGACAAGGGGCTGCTCCCCTATCCGGCCGTCTGAACCGCCGCCCGGCGCGAGCCGCTGCCTGAACTGAGCCTTAAGCCCGGCCTAAGAAGCCTTCCCGGGGGTTCGCGGGGGCCCGAGTGATCGCTAGCGTGCCTGGCACGCAACCGAGTTGATCTTCGGACCGCGCGAACCCCCACTCGGAAGGTCCCCATGAAACCGTCCCCGCGCCTCTGCCTGATACCGGCCGCCGTGGCCACCGCCCTGACCGCCGCCGCGGCGGCGCCCGCGCCCGCCGCCGACGAGCCGGAGCGGCGCGTCCAGGTCGCCATGGTGAACTTCACCGACAGCCGGATCCCGGACGCGGGCAAGCTGGAAACCGCCCTGAAGGACAACTACTTCGGCGCCGACTCCTCCCTCACCTCGTACTACAACGAGGTCACCGGAGGTGCGACCACCTTCAAGGCCGCCGAGGGCGACGGCGTCACCGGACCCGTCGACATCGACCTCGCGGCCACCGGCTGCGACACCGGCAAGATCAATGACCTGACCCGCAAGGCCCTCGCCGCGAAGGGCGTCCCCGAGGACAGCTACGACCACCTGTCGCTCGTCTTTCCCTCGGAGAAGGCCGGCTGCGACTGGCTCGCCCTCGGGACCGTCGGCGGCGGCACCACCTGGATGCCGATCGGCGCCGACGGCAAGATGTCGATGACGGCCCTGGTCCACGAGTTCGGCCACAACTTCGGCTACAGCCACCACATGCGGCTGCGCTGCCCGGAGGGCGACCTCGGAGCGGGCTGCAAGGAGGACGGCACCAGCCACAAGACCCCGATGGGCGGCGGCGGTTGGGAGGCCGGGCTCACCTCGCCCGAGCTCCTGCACAACAAGTGGCTGACGGGCGGCGAGGTCGCGAAGGTCGCCAAGTCGTCGACGTACACGCTGCGTCCGCTGTACGGGGAGGGCAGCGGCGTCCGCGCGCTCGACATTCCGCTGGGCGACGACCGTCTCGTCGTGGAGCTGCGGCACGAGTCCGGCACCGTCGACGGCGGCATCCAGGGCGTGCACGCCTACCGGGTACCGGCCAAGGACTACGCGAAGTCGGCGCTCGTCGACCCGACGCCGGACGCCGACGGCTCCGACCGTGGCGCCCCGGCCGACGCGGACGCCCTCAAGGCGGGCGGGACGCTGACGGACGAGGCCCGGAAGGTCGAGGTCAAGGTCGTCAGGGCGGCGGCCGAGACCGCGACGGTGCAGGTGAGCCTGGACGGCGTGGCGGCGCCGAAGGAGGCCGCGGCCGCCGAGCCCGTGGAGGACAAGCCCGCGGAAACCCCCGCCGGGGCCCGCGCGGAAACCCCCGCCGGGGCCCGCGCGGAGGCCCCCGCCGAGGCCGGTGCGGACACCCCCAACGCGGCACGCCCCGCCGGTGACTCCACCGAACTCGCGGAGACCGGCGGCGACTCGGACACCACGCTCGCCTACTCGGTCGGCGGCGGCCTCATGCTCGCCCTCGGCGGCGCGTTCCTGCTGAAGTCCCGCGCCCGCCGCGTCGCCGTCACTTCTCCTTCGGCGCGGCGGCGTTCGCGCTGACGACCGTGCCGTCGGCGGCGGTGAGCGAGAGCCCGGCGTGGCTCAGCTGGTAGCTCACCTTGCCGTCGAACAGCTTGAGGAGCTTCTTCTCGGTCTCCCCGGCGGCTCCCTCGCACAGCATGCGGGTGGTCCGGGGGGCGCCGAGGGTGATCTGCCCGTCCTTCACCTCGGCCTTGGCGGAGACGTTGTTGCAGCCGAGCTTGCCGCGGACCATGCCGTCCTTGCCGAAGGTCAGATGGGCCTTGCCGTCCACTTCCTTCGGCAGGGGGGCCGTGGCCTTGCGGTCACCGATGGCGTTCACGTTCCACTTCGTGCCCGTCAGCGGGGCGTCCGGCTTCGAGGTGAGGGCCACGCGGTCTCCCTTGTCCGTGGTGAGCGTCAGTTTGTCGCCGTCGACCGCGGCCTTCAGCTCACCCTTGCCGATGGCGCCCTTGAGGGCGTTCTCGAAGTCCAGCTTGTCGCAGGCCCGCTTGGTGGAGAGGGCATTGGCGAAGCCGACGGTGTCGCCGTCCGTCCTCACGTCCGCGGTGAAGCCATTGCAGCCGTAGTTGCCCTCGGCTTTGCCCTTGTCGCCGATCTTGACGTACGCGTCGCCCGGGGCCTGCTGTTTCTTGCCGTCCACCGTGACGCTCTCGACGTTCCAGTGCACGCCGGAGAGCCTCGGCTGAGACCCGACGGACCCGCTGCCTGAGCCGGTCTCGGTGCCGCACGCGGTGAGCATGCCCGCGGCGGCCAGGGCCATGACGGTCGGAGTCAGTCGTTGCTTCTGCATGCCGCTGTGACGAGACAAGTGGGTGATCCGGTTCCCTTCCCGTCCCCGGCAGCCTCGCCTCCCCCGCCTCAGGGGCCCCTCGCGTCAGCTCATGACCGGCAGCAGCGCCGCCAGATCCGCCCGCTCCCCGCTCGCCCCGACCTTCGCCGCGTCGAGGGCGGCCTTCCAGTCCGTACGCCCGGTCGCGAGGCGGATCCAGGTGAGCGGGTCGGTCTCGACGACGTTCGGCGGGGTCCCGCGGGTGTGCCGGGGCCCTTGCACGCACTGGACCACGGCGAACGGCGGGATCCTGACCTCGACGGCACCGCCGGGGGCCTTCACCGCGAGGGCGTCGGCGAGCAGCCGGGTGCAGGCTGCCAGGGCCTGACGGTCGTACGGGACGTCCAGGCCCGGCACCGCGTCGTTCAGGTCGTCGGTGTGGACGACGAGTTCGACGGTACGGGTGACCAGGAAGTCGTCGAGGGTCATCGCGCCGAACCGCGTCGGCATGAGGCGGCCCGCCGTGACATCGGGCAGCGCGTCCTCGAAGTCGGCGAGGGTGCGCGCGTACAGCCCGGTCAGATCCTCCTGCGCGGCGAAGGCCCGCGCTGCCTCGTCGACCTGCGCGGCGGCCGAGGCGGTCGCGAACGGCCAGTCGAGCAGGGGCACTTCGCGTGCCGGCGGCTCCGGCAGGGCGAGGAAGCGGGTGGCGCCGCCCAGTGCCATCGTGAGGTGGGCGGCAAGCTCGCGGACGGTCCAGCCGCCGAGCCTGGTCGGCAGGGCGAGCTGCTCGGGCTCCAGGGTGCCGACCGCTTCCCGTACGTTCCCGAACTGGGCGAGGACGGCGGTGCGGATCTTGGCGGAGTCGTAGAGACGCGTGCGCTTCTTGGCCGGTGGCATGGGCCGAGCCTAATTCTTCCCGGGGTAGCCCCGAAGACCCTTTTCCACCTGGCCGAAGACGCGCTCGGCGGATTCGGCGCAGTCCTTCACGATCTCGTCGAGGGGGTCACCGGCGAGGGTGCGTTCGTGGTTCTCGACGATGAGCGCGTTGCGGGCGCCGATCAGCTGGGCGGCGGCGACGCGCGCGAGGAGCAGGTCGTCCGTCTCGGCGGCGAGGGCGTCCGCGAGGAGCTGGACGCTGCGCATGTGGAAGATCACCATGCGGTGCGCGAGGGTCGGTGTCTCGCTGATGAGCTGGCGCACCTTGAGGGCGCGCGGGTCACCGCTGAGGCCGATCGAAGGGTCGCGGGCGGCGATCTGTCCCAGGAACTGACCGCGCATCGCGGCGACCGCGGACTCCCCGGGCTGGCGCTCGCGCACCGCGCGGGCCGGGTCGCCGACGTGCTCCTCCATGGGGCTGACGATCGCGCCTTCCTTGGTGCCGAAGTAGTTGAAGACGGTCATCTTGGACACGTCGGCAGCCTCGGCGATCTCCGCCACGGAGACATGGTCGAAGCCCCGCTCGGAGCAGAGGTCCACGGCGACGCGCCAGATCCGCGACGCGGTCTGCTTCTTCTTGCGCGCGCGCAGCCCCAGCTCCTCAGTCATGCAGGTCACGGTACCGGGGCGGCCTCTTCACGGACCCTGAACGTCGCGCCGTACATGACCGAAGGCCCCACCCGACGGGAGGTCGGGTGGGGCCTTCGGTCACGTACGAGCCGAACCGGTCAGGCGAAGAGCCCCGGCAGGGTGCCCTCGTGCGCCTCGCGGATCTCGGCCAGCGGGATCGTGAACTCGCCCTGGAGCTCCACCGCGTCGCCGTCGACCACACCGATGCGCGTCGCGGGCAGGCCGCGCGCCCCGCACATGTCCGTGAAGCGCAGCTCCTCGGAGCGCGGGACGGAGACGACCGCCCGGCCCGCCGACTCGCTGAACAGCAGGGTGAACGCGTCCAGGCCGTCCGGGACGACCAGGCGCGCGCCCTTGCCGCCGCGGAGGCAGGACTCGGCGAGGGCCTGCGCGAGGCCACCGTCGGAGAGGTCGTGCGCGGCGTCGACCATGCCGTCGCGCGAGCCCGAGATGAGGATCTCGGCGAGCAGCCGCTCGCGCTCCAGGTCCACCTTCGGGGGAAGCCCGCCGAGGTGGTCGTGGACGACCTGCGACCAGGCCGAGCCGCCGAACTCCTCGGTGGTGTCACCGAGCAGGTAGAGCAGCTGGCCCTCTTCGGCGAACGCCATCGGCGTGCGCCGCGCGACGTCGTCGATCACGCCGAGCACCGAGACGACCGGGGTCGGGTGGATCGCCGCCTCGCCCGTCTGGTTGTAGAGCGAGACGTTGCCGCCGGTCACCGGGGTGCCCAGGATCTGGCAGGCGTCGGCGAGGCCACGGGTGGTCTCGGCGAACTGCCACATGACGTCCGGGTCCTCGGGCGAACCGAAGTTCAGGCAGTCCGAGACGGCGAGCGGCTTGGCGCCCGTCGCGGCGACGTTGCGGTACGCCTCCGACAGGGCGAGCTGCGCGCCCGCGTACGGGTCGAGCTTCGAGTAGCGGCCGTTGCCGTCGTTGGCGAGGGCGACACCGAGGCCGGTCTCCTCGTCGATACGGACCATGCCGGAGTCCTCGGGCTGCGCGAGCACCGTGTTGCCCTGCACGAAACGGTCGTACTGATCCGTCACCCACGCCTTGGAGGCCTGGTTCGGCGACGCGACGACCGCGAGGACCTGCTCGCGCAGTTCCTTCGAACTCGCCGGACGTGCAAGCTTGTTGGCGTCGTCCGCCTGGAGGGCGTCCTGCCACTTCGGCCGCGCGTAGGGGCGCTCGTAGACCGGGCCGTCGTGGGCGACGGTGCGCGGGTCGAGGTCGACGATCTTCTCGCCGTGCCAGAAGATCTCCAGGCGGTCGCCGTCGGTCACCTCACCGACGACGGTGGCGATGACGTCCCACTTCTCGCAGATCGCGAGGAAGCGCTCGACCTTCTCGGGCTCGACGACCGCGCACATGCGCTCCTGCGACTCACTCATGAGGATCTCCTCGGGAGTGAGCGTGGAGTCGCGCAGCGGTACGTCGTCGAGCTCGACGCGCATGCCGCCGGAGCCGTTCGAGGCCAGCTCGGAGGTCGCGCAGGAGAGACCGGCCGCACCGAGGTCCTGGATACCCACGACCAGCTTCTCGGCGAAGGCCTCCAGGGTGCACTCGATGAGGAGCTTCTCCTGGAAGGGGTCACCGACCTGCACGGCCGGACGCTTCGACGGCTTGGTGTCGTCGAAGGTCTCGGAGGCCAGGATCGAGGCGCCGCCGATGCCGTCGCCGCCGGTCCGGGCCCCGTAGAGGATGACCTTGTTGCCGGGGCCGCTGGCCTTGGCGAGGTGGATGTCCTCGTGCCGCATGACGCCGATGGCACCCGCGTTGACCAGCGGGTTGCCCTGGTAGCAGGCGTCGAAGACGAGCTCGCCGCCGATGTTCGGCAGGCCCAGACAGTTGCCGTAACCGCCGATGCCCGCGACGACACCCGGCAGGACACGCTTCGTGTCGGGGTGGTCGGCGGCGCCCATCCGCAGCGGGTCCACGACCGCGACCGGGCGTGCGCCCATCGCGATGATGTCGCGGACGATGCCGCCGACACCGGTGGCCGCGCCCTGGTAGGGCTCGACGTACGAGGGGTGGTTGTGCGACTCGACCTTGAAGGTGACCGCGTAGCCGTTGCCGACGTCGACGACTCCGGCGTTCTCGCCGATGCCGACGAGCATGGCGTCGTTCTCGGGGGCCTTCTCGCCGAACTGGCGCAGGTGGACCTTGCTGCTCTTGTACGAGCAGTGCTCGGACCACATGACGGAGTACATGGCGAGCTCGGCGCCGGTGGGACGGCGGCCCAGGATCTCGCGTACGCGCGCGTACTCGTCTTCCTTCAGGCCCAGTTCGGCCCAGGGCAGCTTGACGTCGGGAGTCTCGGCTGCGTGCTTGACGGTGTCCAGAGTCATGCGTTGACCAGCTTCTTCAGGATCGAGGTGAAGAATCCGAGGCCGTCGGTGCGGCCGGTCCCGACCAGCGGCTCCACGGCGTGCTCGGGGTGCGGCATGAGGCCGACGACATTGCCCGCCTCGTTGGTGATGCCGGCGATGTCACGGAGCGAGCCGTTGGGGTTGCCGTCCAGGTATCGGAAGGCGACGCGGCCCTCGGCCTCCAGCATGTCCAGGGTCCGCTCGTCGGCCGTGTACTGGCCGTCGATGTTCTTGAGCGGGATCTGGATCTCCTGTCCTGCCGTGTAGTCGGCGGTCCAGGCGGTCCGGTCCGTCTCCACGCGCAGCTTCTGCTCGCGGCAGATGAAGTGCAGGTGGTTGTTGCGCAGCATCGCGCCCGGCAGCAGGTGCGACTCGGTGAGCACCTGGAAGCCGTTGCAGATACCGAGAACCGGCATCCCCGCCTTCGCCTGCTCGATGACCGACTCCATGACGGGCGAAAACCGTGAAATGGCCCCGGCCCGGAGATAGTCGCCGTACGAGAATCCGCCGGGAAGCACCACGGCGTCGACCTGCTTCAGGTCCTTGTCCCGGTGCCAGAGCGGCACTGCCTCGGCGCCGGCTACGCGGACGGCGCGCTGGGTGTCGCGGTCGTCGAGCGTTCCGGGGAAAGTGACGACTCCGATTCGAGCAGTCACTTCTCTTCCTCCACCTTTACGAAGAAGTCTTCGATCACGGTGTTGGCGAGGAAGGTTTCCGCCATCTCGTGGATACGGGCGAGGGCCGCGTCATCGACGGGCCCGTCCACCTCGAGTTCGAAGCGCTTTCCCTGACGTACGTCGGCGATCCCCTTGAATCCGAGGCGCGGCAGTGCACGCTGCACCGCCTGGCCCTGGGGGTCGAGGATCTCCGGCTTGAGCATGACGTCGACTACGACGCGTGCCACTGGCACTCCCGGTGTGTGGTGCTGGCTGAGCGGTCCCTTCAGACTACCCGCACAAAAATTCTACTCGCGTAGATTCGTAGAAACCTACGTGAGGACGGTCACGTTCCTGCTCATACTCGCGTATCGAACGGGGCACCTTCGCGAAAAATCCTGGAAAAGATCACGCATCGCCATTGCGCCCGGACACGCGGGCGGATTTAGTCGGGCTTCACAATGCAATGCCGGGCACTGTACAAAGGAAAAGGCATTGGCCGATCCTTTGCACATAACAGTGCCCCATAACAGCCGGACAGCCGGCATCGCCGCACGTCAACGTCGGTGGAGCCGCACGAAGGGACCGATATTCGTGGCGCAGCGTGTCGTAGTCACTCTCTTTGACGACATCGACGGCGGGGAAGCGGCGGAGACGATCGCCTTCGGTCTTGACGGCAAGTCGTACGAGATCGACCTCAATCAAACCAATGCCAAGAAACTGCGCAAGGTACTTGCCCCGTACCTGGACGCGGCCCGCAAGCAGTCGAAGTCCGGCAAGGCCTACCGGCACACGACGGTGGCGGCGAACCCCGCGGCCGTCCGCGCCTGGGCCCGCTCGCACCAGATGGACGTCCCGCCGCGCGGCCGCATCCCGAAGAAGGTCTACGAGGCCTTCGAGGCAGCCAACTGACGATCCGGCCGCACCCCGGCCCACCTCGGCCGATGGCCTGCCAGGAGGGCCCCTCGGCAACCGACTTGACCTGCACCCCCGACGGTCGGCTAAAGTCTGGAGCACGCCGAGGGGCAAGGCCGAAAGGCCCGAACCTCACGGAGTCTTGCGGGTGTAGTTCAGTAGTAGAACATCCCCCTTCCAGGGGGAAGGCGCAGTGTGCAATTCCTGTCACCCGCTCTGCATCGCCCACCGATCCACCCTTCTGGGTGCGGTAGGCTGGTGCTCGCGCCGATCAGTGAGAGCTGGTCGGAGGCAATGCGAACGTAGCTCAGTTGGTAGAGCGCAACCTTGCCAAGGTTGAGGTCGCGAGTTCGAACCTCGTCGTTCGCTCCATTGAAGAAGGCCCCGGTCATCGCGACCGGGGCCTTCTTCGTGTGTGACCCGGCGACGTATGTGACCTGCGACCCCGCTTCTGACATTTGTCATGCGAGCCGGTGACAGCGCGCACTGCTCCGGCGCCCGGGGCCGGGGGAGGCTCGTCCCATGACTGACCAAGTGATCGACGTGACCGATCTGCGGCGCGTGTACGGGGGCGGTTTCGAGGCGGTCCGGGGAGTCTCGTTCTCCGTCGGACGCGGCGAGCTCTTCGCGCTGCTCGGGACCAACGGCGCCGGGAAGACCTCCACCGTCGAACTCCTCGAAGGGCTCGCCCCACCCGCCGGGGGGCGGGTGCGGGTGCTCGGGCACGATCCGTACGCCGAGCGGGGCGCCGTGCGCCACCGGATCGGTGTGATGCTCCAGGAAGGCGGCTTCCCCTCCGAGCTGACGGTCGCGGAGACCGTACGGATGTGGGCGGCGTGCACCAGCGGCGCGCGCCCCACCGCGGAAGCCCTGGACATGGTGGGCCTCGGCAAGCGGGCCGGCGTCCGCGTGAAGATGCTCTCCGGCGGCGAGAAGCGGCGGCTCGACCTGGCGACGGCCCTCATCGGGCGGCCCGAGGTGCTCTTCCTCGACGAACCCACCACCGGGCTCGACGCCGAAGGGCGCCGCGAGACCTGGGAGTTGGTGCGCGCCCTGCGCGACGGCGGCACGACCGTGCTGCTCACCACGCACTACCTGGAAGAGGCCGAGAACCTCGCCGAACGGCTCGCGATCCTGCACGAGGGGCGGATCGCGGCCGCGGGCCGGGTCGCCGAGGTGGTGGCCGAGCAGCCCTCGCACGTCTCCTTCGAACTGCCCACCGGGTACTTCGTCGGGGATCTGCCGCCGCTCGCCGAGCTCGGGGTGAGCGAGCACGAGATCACCGGCGGACGGGTCAGGCTGCGGACGCACGAGTTGCAGCGGACGGCCACGGGGCTGCTGCTGTGGGCGCGGGACGCGAACGTCGAGCTCGGCAGGCTCGACGTGCGTGCGGCATCGCTGGAGGAGGCGTTTCTGCGGATCGCGCGGGACGCCGAGAGCGCGGCGGACGTCGCGGAGAAGGAGAAGGTGGCATGAGCGCGCTGACGGTGACCCCGCAGGCGGTGACGACTCCCGCCCGGCGGATGGCCGCCCTCGCCCGGGCCGAACTGACGCTGTTCGGTCGCAGCAAGGGCACGTTGTTCGCGGCGCTGTTCGTGCCGCTCGTGATGCCGCTCAGCCTGCACCAAGCCGCGGACGGCATGGATCTCAAGGGCACCGGGCTCTCGGTCGGATCCGTGGTGGTGCCCGGCGCCATCGGCTTCTCCCTGCTCTTCGCCGTCTACTCCGCGCTGACCACTGTCTACGCCGCGCGCCGCGAGGAACTCGTGCTCAAGCGGCTGCGCACCGGTGAGCTGCGGGACCCGGAGATCCTTGTCGGGGCCGCGCTGCCCTCGGTCGCCATCGGCGTGATCCAGACCGTGGTCCTCACGGTCGGCTGCCTCGTCCTGCTCGACGCGGGCGCGCCGAGCGCGCCGCACCTCGCCGTCATCGGCGTACTGCTCGGCCTGGTGATGTTCGGCGCCCTCGGCGCGGTGACCGCAAGCCTCAGCAGGTCCGTGGAGTCCGCGCAGGTCATGGCCATGCCGCTGGCGTTCGGCTCGATGTTCGGGTCCGGCCTCTTCATCCCTTTCGAGGTCATGCCCGACAAGCTGGCCGCGGTCTGCGAGCTCCTTCCGCTCTCGCCGGTGATCGAGCTGGTGCGGGGCGGCTGGACGGGGAATCTCGCGGCGTCGGACGCTCTCGGCGCCACCGCCACCGCTGTGGCCTGGACCGTGGTCTCGGTGTTTGCTGTACGACGGTGGTTCCGCTGGGAGCCGCGGCGTTGAGGAAGGGGTCGGCGGTGGTCGTCGGACGGATGCGAAGGCTGCAGCGGGACTGGCAGAGCTCCAGCAAGATCCAGAAGGTGGAGCTGCAGAGCATGGCCATGTGGCACTCCATGCCCTGGCTGTTCTTCCTCAGCTGGGCCTCCCTGCCCGTCGGCCTGAGCCTGCGGCACCAGACGGTTCCGCTCGTCCTCGGCTGGACCCTGATCGCAGTCGCCGCCGCGCAGTGTGTGCACGTCAACCGCACCATCCGGGCATCCCTCGACCACTATCTGAAGCGCGCGGGGATGCCGCGCCGCGATCTCGCCGTGTCGGCGGTGCTCATGGTCCTCGTCCTGGGCCTGGTGATCGCCCTGCAGATCGTGGACGGCGCCGAGGCGGAGACCCTCGTCCTCGCGTCCCTCTTCGGCGTGGTCCCCTACGCGACGTCCCTGGCGTTCGCCGTGCCCGTTCGCTCCTTCCTCATCCGGCTCGCCCTGATCGCCGTCGCGGCGGTGGCCGCTTCGGCGGCGGCCGGCGTCCACGACGGGCGGCTCCTCGGCCAGGCCCTGGTGATCGTCCTCGGCGGTCTGATCTCGCTGGTCTCCTCCCGCTGCGGCGCCTGGACGCTCGCCGTGATGTGGGAGGCCGACCGGGCCCGCGAGGTCGAGGCGCGGCTCGCGGTGGCCGAGGAGCGGCTGCGGTTCGGGCGTGACCTGCACGACGTCATGGGGCGCAACCTCGCGGTCATCGCCCTCAAGAGCGAGCTGGCCGTGCAGCTGTCCAAGCGGGGGCGCCCCGAGGCGGTCGACCAGATGGTCGAGGTGCAGCGGATCGCGCAGGAGTCCCAGCGAGAGGTACGGGAAGTGGTACGGGGATACCGGGAGGCCGACCTCGCGGTCGAACTCGCCGGTGCGCAAGGGGTACTTGAGGCGGCCGGGATCGACTGCCGGGTGAGCGGGTCGTCGGCGGGGCTCTCGGTGTCCGTCCAGTCGGCGCTGGGCTGGGTCGTGCGCGAGGCGACCACCAATGTGCTGCGGCACGGGGACGCGCAGCGGTGCGACATCACCCTGACGATCACCGATGAACGTACGTCGCTGGTCGTCGAGAACGACGGGGTGCCCGAGGCCGCCCCCGACGGCAGGAAGGGCTCCGGCCTCGCCGGGCTCAGGGAGCGGCTCGCGGCGGTGGGCGGGACGCTGGACTTCGCCTCCGGCGACGGGTGCTTCCGCCTCGCCGCCCAGGTGCCGCTGGACCGCCCCCGGCAGGGCAATCCCCCGCGGGTCGGCCGACAGGAAGTGGAAAGGGTGGCGCCATGAGCCTGCGCGTACTGCTCGCCGATGACGAGCACCTCATCCGTGGCGCCCTCGCCGCGCTCCTCGCCCTCGAGGACGATCTCGTCGTGGTCGCCGAGGCCGCGTCGGGGCCCGAGGCGCTCGCCATGGCCCTCGCCCACCGGCCCGATGTGGCCGTGCTCGACCTGGAGATGCCGGGCGCCGACGGTGTGAGTGTGGCCACATCGCTGCGGAGCGAACTGCCGCACTGCCGCACCATGATCGTGACGAGCCATGGCAGACCGGGGCACCTCAAGCGGGCGCTCGCGGTGGGCGTACGGGGCTTCGTGCCGAAGACAGTGAGCGCGCAGCGCCTCGCGGAGATCATCCGTACCGTTCATGCCGGTAATCGCTATGTGGACCCGGAGTTGGCCGCCGACGCGATCTCCGCCGGGGACTCGCCGCTGACCGTCCGCGAGGCCGAGGTGCTCGAACTCGCCGCCGACGGGGCACCCGTCGCGGAGATCGCCGAGCGGGCCGCGCTGTCGCAGGGAACGGTCCGCAACTACCTCTCCTCCGCGGCCACCAAGATCGGTGCGGAGAACCGTCATGCCGCGGTGCGTCTCGCACGCGAGCGAGGTTGGGTATAGTTGGCATCGCGCTTCGGCGCAGCGCGGACGTAGCTCAGTTGGTAGAGCGCAACCTTGCCAAGGTTGAGGTCGCCAGTTCGAACCTGGTCGTCCGCTCCACAGAGAAAACCCCCGGTGCCTCTCGGCGCCGGGGGTTTCTTCGTGTTCCGCGGTGTGCGGCTACCAGGCCATGCCCGTCAGACGCTCGTACGCCTCGATGTACTTGGCGCGCGTGGCGTCCACCACGTCCTGCGGGAGCGGGGGCGGCGGCTGCTCGCTCTTGCGGTCCCAGCCGGAGGCCGCCGAGGTCAGCCAGTCGCGGACGAACTGCTTGTCGAACGACGGCTGGGCGTGGCCCGGCTCCCAGCTGTCCGCGGGCCAGAAGCGGGACGAGTCCGGGGTGAGGACCTCGTCCGCGATGACCAGCGTCTCCCCCTCGAAGCCGAACTCGAACTTCGTGTCGGCGAGGATCACGCCGCGGTCGCGGGCGATGTCACGGGCCCGGCCGTAGACCGCGAGGGTCGCCTGACGGAGCTGGGCGGCCGTCTCGGCGCCCACCTGGCGGGCCACTTCCTCGTAACTCACGTTCTCGTCGTGCTCGCCGACCTCCGCCTTCGTGGCGGGCGTGAAGATCGGTGCGGGCAGCTCCGAGCCGTCGGTCAGGCCGTCGGGCAGCGCGAGGCCGCAGACGGTGCGCGAGTCGTTGTACTCGACCAGGCCCGAGCCCGTGAGGTAGCCCCGGGCGACGCACTCGACCGGGACCATCGCCAGGGACTTGCAGACCGTGGTGCGACCCTCCCAGTCGGCGGGGGCGCCGGGCGGGACGTCGGTGGAGATGACGTGGTTCGGCACGAGGTCGGCGAGCTGGTCGAACCACCACAGGGAGAGCTGCGTGAGGACCCTGCCCTTGTCAGGGATCTCCGTGGGCAGCACCCAGTCGTAGGCGGACATGCGGTCGCTCGCGACCATCACGAGGTCGCCCGCCTCGTTCCGGTACAGGTCGCGCACCTTGCCGGTGTGCACATGCACCAGGCCCGGCACCTGAAGCGGCTCGGGCTTTTCTACGAATCCGGACACGGTTCCTCCCCGTGGTTCTGACTGGATGCTGCTGATTCTCCCGCATAGGGAGAGGGCTCGCGGCCAGGGGGGATGCCGACGAGCTTCAGTCCCGTTTGCAGATGCGGTCCAGGAGGTTGGCGGTGGCGCGCTGGACACGCGTGTCCACATGGCCGGGGCGGTCGAGCGCCGGGGACCAGGCGAAGGTGCCCGAGGCGAAGACCAGGGCCCCGGAGGGGGCGCGGTAGAGGGACGACTCCTGGTGGCGCATGGCGCCGTCGGAGTCCTCGTACGGCGAGTGGGCGAGAAGGATGCGGCCCTGGTGCTCCGGCAGCGCGGTGCGCGGGAAGTAGCGGTCGGCCTCGCCCGCCACCAGGCCCTCGATCTCGTCCCCTTCGTGCGCGCCCGTCGCCTCCCACAGCCAGTGGTCCGCGTTGCGCACGACGAGGGGGGCCGGTTCGGGGACCCGGCCCGCGTACTGGATGCCCAGGAGCTGCTGTTCGGCCTTGTCCTGCTCTCGCCAGAGGGCCGGCCTGCCGGGGCCGTGGCGCTTGCGGCAGGTCAGCAGGCGGTCATCCACACCGGACGGCGAAGGGCCCAACTCCACCTGCCAGTACATGGTGTTGGCGGAGAGGAAGACGAGGGACGTGCCGTGCTCGCGGGCCTGCTCCGTGGCGCGGCGCATGTTCGCCGACCAGTACTCGTCGTGGCCCGGGAAGACCAGGCCCCGGTACCGGGTCGGATCGATGCGGCCCGCGTGCAGGTCGCGGGTGTCGGCGTACGCGAGGTCGTAGCCGTACCGCTCGGCCCAGCGGATGAAGTCGTAGGCGTGGCCGACGTGCAGGGGCAGGCCCGCGCCCGCGTACGGACGGTCGAAGGAGACCGTGTGCGCGGCCTCGCTCTCGCCCAGCAGGCGGCCCTTCTCGTCCCACGCGTGGTAGAGGCTCGCGCCCGTGCGGCCGTCCTCGGGATAGAGGTTGTACGCCTGCCAGGTGATGTCCGGCAGGAGCAGGAGCAGATCGGCGCGGTGGTCGTCGCGGACCGTGAACGGGACGTGCGAGCGGTAGCCGCCTACCGTCGTGAGCACCGCCACGTACGCCCCGACGCTCCAGTAACTCGGGATCTGCAGACGCCAGGAGAGCCACCAGTGGTGGCAGGAGACCGTGCGGTCGGCGGCGAGCGGGGGCGGCTGGACGATGCCCGAGAGGCGCGGGCTCGTGGTGATCTTGCTGGCGCCGTCTCCGCCGTAGTGCCCGATGCGGTAGATGTCGACGAAGAACTGCTGGGGCGGATCCACCGTGACGTGGAAGTCGATCGCCCCGCCGGGGGCGGCGGCGCCGGTGGAGGCGAAGCCCTTGATCTGGCCGTGCACGTCGTCGGCGGTGCGGGGGCCGTTCGTACGGGTGCGGGGTGCGGGGATGTTCCGCGCGCCGGGGGCCGGGGCGTGGTCGATGTACCAGGGGACGACTTGGCCCGTGTCGTCGAAGTAGTGCTCGGCACCTCGGAGCCAGGGCAGGGGCCCTTGGCCGAAGGGGTCGGTCACGGCGTGCGCCAGTGCGCCCGATTCCCACCTGCGGATCTGCTCCGACCCCATGTGTGTACCCCTCCCTCGCTGCTCCCCCGAGATTGCTCTGTGTCGCGGTGCCGCCGCTCGCCTGCCGGATCACAGGTCGGATTACATGTCGGATCGCATGCGGACCAACGGCCGATCCCAGCACATCACATTACGCACGCACTCCGTCACCGTTCGTCGCTAATCGACGAGAACGGAAGGGAGCGTTCCGGGGAGTGGGGGGCGGAGGCGGGCGCGGGGTGGTGGGTGCGCGTGGGTCCGCGTGGGTGCGCGTGGCTCCAGGGGCGGGCCGGTCGGGGCGCCGGGGGTGGCCGGTCGAGGTCGGCTCAGACCAGACGGACCGGCTTCTCCGGGCGCACGCCCAGGCGGGCCAGCCAGCCGCGCAGGGGGATGGGGTCGCCGTCCTCCACGAGGCTCAGAACATGGGGCGTGAGATCCGCCGCGCGCTCCCCGTCGACCAAGAGGGACGGGCCGTCCAGCCAGTCCAGACCGGGGGCGGCACCCGCCGTGTCCACGGCCGCGCAGCAGACAAGCGCCGTGACGTGGTCGGCCAGCAACTCCCGTCCCGTACGCGGCGGCTGGAGCGGGAACAGCGGCAGCATCCCGTCGTCCCAGAGCGCGTCGTCCGGGCCCTGTCCCGTGGGCGCGGGGCGGGGCGGGGCGGCGGCTTCCTCGCGGGCGATCTCCGCGGTGAGGCCGGCGGCCAGGAGACCGCCGGGGCCGTCGGCGGGCTCTTCGCCGTCCTCGAGCTCCTCGCTGAGCAGGGGCTCTTGGCTGAGCAGGGGCTCTTCGTCGGCCAGGGGCTCTTGGCTGACCGCGGTTGCTTCGTTGCCCGCGGTTGCTTCGATGCCTGCGGTCGACTTCTCCGTGGCCTCCGTGGCCTCCGTGCTCTCCGCGGCCTCCGTCGTCAGGTGGTCCAGTACGCGGCCGAGGGTCGGGCCCTTGGAGTCGGCTGTCGTCGGGTCGGCGCAGTGGCTGACGCCCAGGGAGTCCAGTACGCGGTGCAGACGCGCGGCGTCCATGCGCCACTTGCGGTCGACGACCTCGTCCGGATACTCCTGCCACGCGACCGGCGCCCAGTCCGGGGTCTGCTCGGCGGGGCCGCCGTGGAAGAGGCGGGCGGCGAGCAGCGAAGCCGCCTCGTCCACCGAGCCCGGCTCCTCCAGAAGATCACAGGCGGGGCGCTCGCCCAGGCGGGACGTGAAGCCCTCCGCCAGCCGGTCCCTGCGGGACAGCTCGGTGAGGGCGGACACGACACCCGCGTCGAGGCGGGAGGGCCAGCGGCCCATCCGCCAGGCGGGCAGCGCGACCTTGGTCAGGAGCCGGTCCCACCCGGCGTACGCCAGGCCCACCTGCTCCTGGGCGACGATCCGCACCCCGTAGTCCACGGCCTGGGCGCGCTCGGCGGCGGCCGCCGCGACCCCGCGCTCCATCTCGCCGGCATGCCCCCGGACACTGCGCAGGAGCAGCCGCGTCACCCAGCCGGCACCCCCGAGCACCGTACGCACGAGCGGACCGCGTCCCGGCGCCGAAGTGACCGCGACCGCGGCGTCGAGCCCGCGGATGAAGCGGCGGGCCGCGGCTATGTCGGGGTGCGCCGAGGGTCCCGTGCCGGCCACGACCGGGGCGAGCACCGCGCGCAGCTCGCCGACCCGCATCCACCACAGGAACGGGGAGCCGATGACGAGCACCGGAGCGACAGGGGCCGGACGGCGCGGGGCGGGCCGTCCGTCCCGTACGCCGTTGCCCTCGTCCTGCGGGGCCGGCGGAACGGAGCCCTCCGCGGGCGGGCCGTGCGCGGGGTGGGTGCGGTCCTCGAGCCAGCTGTCGCAGTCCGGGGTGAGCGCTATCGCCGAGGGGGCCGGCACGTCGAGGCGGTCGGCGAGGTCCCGCACCAGGCGGTACAGATCGGGGGCCGAGCCTTCGGTGATCGGGACGGTCGGGCTGACGGCGGGCCTGGACCGCGCGACCACCAGTGCGATGCCCGCGGCGGCGATCAGGACGAGCGCGGCGACGGCCGTCACGACGCCGCGCGCCACGTCCCAACTCCCGCCGGTCATATGGCCCGTGACGCCGCCCGCGATCAGCACGACGGCGACGGCAGCGGGCAGCAGCGCGACAGCGAGCGCCCTGCTGCGGATGCGCAGCACGGCGAGCGCCTGGGAACGCGCGGACTGCACGCCCACCTCCACACCCGTACCTGACACGACCGATGTCACCCCCTGCTGCCTGCGCCGCCTGTCTCCCGGCCGGGGGCCGGGGCGACGGGCGGACGGCAGCCGCCGATGGATTTGCTCACTCCCCCACTGTGGCACCCGCCACTGACATCGCAATGCCGGTGGTCTGTTTGGCTCTGGGCGCCTGAACCGCTTGCGCCGCACCCTAGTTGGGGTGCCGGGCATCGTCAGCCGGATGGGCCAGCGGTCACTCGATGGAATGGCTTTGGGTAAAGGTGGATGACGGTCAGGCCCCGGATCCGATGTCAGATCCGGGGCCTGTGAGCCGTTCGCGGGTGGCGCGCGGGCAGCGCGCGAGTGGCGTTCGTTACGCCTGTGCCGCCTCCGAAGCAGCTTCCGAGGCCGCTTCCGAAGCCGCCTTCGCCGCGATGTCCGTGCGGTGCTGGGAGCCGTCGAGGCGGATGCGGGACAGCGCCTCGTACGCGCGCTCGCGGGCCTCGGTCAGGTCCGTTCCGGTGGCCGTCACGGAGAGCACACGGCCGCCCGCGCTGACCACGGCGTCGCCGTCATGCTTCGTCCCCGCGTGCAGGACGTACGCGTCGGGGGCATCCTGTGCCGCGACATCGCCGAGGCCCTCGATGGGGTCGCCGGTGCGCGGGGTCTCGGGGTAGTTGTGCGAGGCGATGACCACGGTCACCGCGGCGTCGTCGCTCCAGCGCAGCGGGGGCAGGTCCACGAGGGTGCCGTTCGCGGCGGCCAGCAGGACCCCGGCGAGCGGGGTCTTCAGGCGGGCGAGGACGACCTGCGTCTCGGGGTCGCCGAAGCGGGCGTTGAACTCGATGACGCGTACGCCGCGACCGGTGATCGCCAGGCCCGCGTACAGCAGTCCCGCGAACGGGGTGCCGCGGCGGCGCAGCTCGTCGACGGTCGGCTGGAGCACGCTCTCCATGACCTCGTCGACCAGCTTCGGGTCGGCCCACGGGAGGGGCGAGTACGCGCCCATGCCGCCGGTGTTCGGCCCTTCGTCCCCGTCGAGCGCGCGCTTGAAGTCCTGCGCGGGCTGCAGCGGGACGACGGTGACGCCGTCCGTGACCGCGAAGAGGGAGACCTCGGGGCCGTCGAGGAACTCCTCGATGACGACGCGGTCGCAGGCCAGGGCGTGGGCGCGGGCCGCCTCGATGTCGTCGGTGACGACGACGCCCTTGCCGGCGGCGAGTCCGTCGTCCTTGACGACGTACGGCGCCCCGAAGGCGTCGAGCGCCTCGTCGACCTCTTCCGGGGTCGTGCAGACGTAGGACCGCGCGGTGGGCACCTGGGCGCCCGCCATCACGTCCTTGGCGAACGCCTTGGAGCCCTCCAGCTGGGCGGCCTCCACGGAGGGGCCGAAGCAGGGGATTCCGGCGTCGCGCACGGCGTCGGCGACTCCGGCGACCAGGGGCGCCTCCGGGCCCACGATCACCAGACCGGCACCGAGCCGGGTGGCGAGGGCGGCCACCGCGCTGCCGTCGAGGGCGTCGACCGGGTGCAGCTCGGCCACGTCCGCGATGCCGGCGTTGCCGGGGGCGCAGTACAGGGCGGAGACGTCGGGGTCGAGGGACAGAGAGCGGCACAGGGCGTGTTCGCGGGCACCACTGCCGATGACGAGGACCTTCACGGGCGCCAGCCTAGCTTGGCGCGGCCCGTGCCTTCGTACGGCCGCCCCAGTCCCGGGGGCTGCCTCGTTTGTACGTTCCTCCAGAGATGGAGCGGCTCCGGCCCGCCGGTGCGTGGAGGGCTCAGGGTTCGTTGTTGTATTCCTCGACGATCGTCGCGCCCAGCTCGCGGACGATCAGGTCATGGCCGGACAGTGCCGACTCGACCAGGTCAGGGTCGTCGTCCGCCCATGTGTCGTCCTCCGGCGAGACATGGTCCGCCACGCGTCGCTCCGGGGCCGGAGCGGGAGCCGGGGCGGGCGCGGGAGCAGCCGGTGCCGGTCCCGCGGCGGGCTGCGCGGGCTGCGGCGCCTGCCGTTGCTGCTGCGGAGGCGACGGCGCACCGCCCCCGTAGCCACCCGCCGACGACGGTGCGCTTCCCCCGAAGTTGGCTGCCGCGGGCGGCGGCGCCGAGCCCCCCGAGGGGTCGACGATCGCCTCGACCTTCCACTGCACCCCGAACTGCTCGGACAGCGCCTGCCGCAGTACGTCCTCACTGCCGCTGCTGGCGAAGTTGTCCCGCGCCCCCGCGTTCACGAAGCCGATCTGCAGTGTCGTCCCGTCGAAGCCCGCCACCTGGGCGTTCTGGCTCAGCAGGATCCAGGTGAAGCGGCGGCGGCCCTTCACCGCCTCAAGGATGTTCGGCCACAGGGTCCGCGGGTCGGGTCCGCCCACCGGAGCCGACGCCGGGGCCGAAGCCGGTGCTGCCACCGGGGTCGCGGCCGGAGTCGGGGCGGCGGCCGGAGCGGGGCCGGGGGCGGCCGCCGGAGCGCTGCTCCCCGCGGACGCGGCCGTGGGCCAGCCGCCCGGACGCGGGGCCCCTGAGGGGGCGGGAGCGGCGGAGCCGGTCGTCTGCTGCGGACCGCTCCCCGGCGCGGAAGCCGTGGGCCAGCCACCGGGGCGCCGCTCACCGGACGCCGCGGCAGCCGGTGCGGCTTCGGGAGCGGGGGCCGCCTGTACCGGCGGAGCCACCGGTTCCGGGGCCGGAGGAGCGGGAGCAGCTGCCGGAACAGCAGAAGAGGCAGGAGCGGCCGAAGCGGCGGCAGCAGGAGCTTGCCCCCCGCCCCGCACGGCCGCCCGGGCAGCCGCGGCCCCGCCCCCCGGCGGAACCTGCGGATCGACGGGCCCCGCCTGCGGCCCTCCCGAAGGCACCCCCGAGGGCGCCCCCGCCTGCGGACCTGCCTGCGGACCCGCATGGGCGTCGGGCCCGGGGACGTACGCCATCGCCGGCCCCGGCCCTCCGCCCGCCTGCGCACCCGCCATGAAGTTGCCGCCACGCTCCAGCCGGTCGAGGCGGGCCATGAGCGAGCGCTCGTCGTCGTACGCCGCCGGAAGCAGCACGCGGGCGCAGATCAGCTCCAGCTGCAGGCGGGGCGATGTGGCTCCCCGCATCTCCGTGAGGCCCTCGTTCACCAGGTCGGCCGCGCGGCTGAGCTCCGCGCCGCCGAAAACGCTCGCCTGCGCCTGCATCCGCTCCACGACGTCCGACGGGGCGTCGATGAGCCCCTTCTCCGCCGCGTCCGGAACCGCGGCGAGGATCACCAGGTCCCGCAGCCGCTCCAGCAGGTCGGCGACGAAGCGCCGCGGGTCGTTGCCGCGCTCGATGACGTGGTCGACGATCTCGAAGGCGGCGGCGCCGTCCCCCGAGGCGAAGGCCTCCACCACGGAGTCGAGCAACGAACCGTCCGTGTAACCGAGAAGGGACGTTGCCATGGCATACGTCACACCGTCGTCGGCCGCGGAGGCGAGGAGCTGGTCCATGACGGACATCGAGTCACGCACGGACCCGGCACCGGCCCGCACGACCAGCGGGAACACACCGTCCTCGACGGCCATCTGCTCCCGGCCGCACACCTCGGCCAAGTACTCACGGAGGGTCCCCGGCGGCACGAGACGGAACGGATAGTGGTGCGTACGCGACCGGATCGTCCCGATGACCTTCTCGGGCTCCGTCGTCGCGAAGATGAACTTGAGGTGCTCCGGCGGCTCCTCGACCACCTTCAGCAGGGCGTTGAAGCCCGCCGAGGTGACCATGTGCGCCTCATCGATGATGTAGATCTTGTACCGGCTGCTCGCCGGGCCGAAGAAGGCCTTCTCGCGCAGATCACGGGCGTCGTCCACGCCTCCGTGCGAGGCGGCGTCGATCTCGATGACGTCGATCGATCCCGGGCCGTTCCTCGCCAGGTCACGGCAGGACTGGCACTCGCCGCAGGGCGTCGGGGTGGGACCTTGCTCACAGTTGAGACAGCGGGCCAGGATGCGCGCGCTCGTCGTCTTGCCGCAGCCGCGCGGGCCACTGAACAGGTAGGCATGGTTGACCCGGTTGTTGCGCAGCGCCTGCTGCAGCGGGTCGGTTACATGCTCCTGCCCGATGACCTCGGCGAACGACTCCGGGCGATAGCGGCGGTACAACGCGAGAGACGACACACCTATGAGGTTAATGGCGACCACTGACAACCAGGACCGCCCCAACGCAAAGCGCCCCCCACGCACCCGCCAGAGCCAACCTACCCTTGCTGCCTTCCGGCCCTGGGGGAGTTCAGTCAGATAGCGCCACGTGAGGGGCTGAGCCCCACCTTAGCCGATCCCGGGCGCCGGAAGCGACGCCGGACCCCACCTCGATGCCCGCCCCCGGAAGACCGAAGGACGATCTTCCGGTCCGAGCCGGATCGTGTTCGCGAGCACTCCCCAACGTCTTGTATTGTTTGCGGCGGAGGATTCGCCTAGTGGCCTAGGGCGCACGCTTGGAAAGCGTGTTGGGGGCAACCCCTCACGAGTTCGAATCTCGTATCCTCCGCCAGTGCCTCACCGGGCACGAGGTTGATGGGCCCCACTGTTCGCAGTGGGGCCCTTCGACGTTTTCGGGGGTCTTCACGAGCACAGGACCGGCACTCGTTGTACGGCGTTGTTGCCGAAGCCGCCTCGGTTCCAGGGTTGTTCGACGGGCTGGGTATGGCCGGTGGCGTCTGATGCGCGGACTGTCAGGGTGTGGTGGCCGGGGGTTGCCGTCCAGGTGGTGTGCCAGGGCTGCCAGGCCCAGCGGTGCGGGCCGCGCGGGGTGACTTCGGCGGCCGTCCAGGTGTGGCCGTCGTCGGTGCTCAGCTCGACCCGCGTGACGGGGCCGTATCCGGACCAGGCCCGTCCCCGCAGACGCACCGGGCCGCTGGGCACCACCCGTACCCGTGACATGAAGTCCGGGAAGCCCGGCGGGATCAGCAGGGCGCGCGGGGCGATGCGTGTGACGGGCTCGCCGGGGTCGTCGGGGGACTGGCGGTACCTGTACGCCACCGCCTGCTGGAAGCCGGTGAAAGGGGTGTCGACCAGTTCTACGGAGCGGAGCCATTTGACGTTCCCCATGCCGTACCAGCCGGGGACCACGAGCCGCAGCGGGTGGCCGTGCTGGGGCGGGATCGGGGCGCCGTTCATCTCGTACGCGAGCAGCACGTCCGCGTCCACGGGGAGCGGCAGGCTGCGCCGGTAGTCCTGTTCGACGCCGCGCTCCACGCCGTGGTCCGCGCCCGTGAACACGGCCTCGACCGCGCTCTCGTCGCCCCCTGCCGCGGACAGCACGGTCCGCAGGGGCACGCCCGTCCAGTCGGCGGTTCCCACCGCCTCCACCAGCCAGGGCTGGCTGACCGGCCGCGGGGTCAGCCTGGCGCGGCCGTTGCCCGCGCACTCCATCGTGACCCGGTGCGTTACGGACGGCAGTCGCCGCAGTTCCGCGAGGCCGAGGTCCAGGGGCCGGCCGACCCGCCCGCCTACGGAGAGCCGCCAGCTCTCCGCGTCCGCCTCGGGGATGTACGGGATGTCGTAGTGGGTCAGCACGTAGTGCAGGCCCGCGGGGGTGACGCCGTGGCGCAGCGCCTCGAGCGGCAGGCCGTGGTTGCGTGCCGCGAGCGCCAGTTCTTCCTCGCTGATGCCCTCACCGGCGGCGGCGACGCGTCCCGGTGTGCTGACATCGCCCAGGGATGTCGTCCGCTCCATGGCTCCATGGTTGCCCATGCGGGCCGGGTCCGCAGGGGAGTTGGCGGTTGTCAGGATCCGGGGATCCAGTGGTTGTAGATGGTGGACACCTCGGACTTTCCTCCGCTGACCGGCCAGCCGAGTCCGGCCGCCACCGGCATCATCTTCTCGGCGAACGCGTTCATGTGCCCTTCGGACTCCCAGACGTCGTAGATGTCCAGGCCGTTCTCGCCCGGGACACAGACGTGGGCGATACAGCCGTCGAAGATCTCGGGTGTCTCCTGGAGCTTCGCGTTGAGGGTGTCGTACTGATCCGTGGTGATGCCCGGTACGGCAGCGTGCATGAAGATCGCCATCGTGGCTGCTCCTTAGTGAGCGGTTCGGTGTGCTGTGCGGGGTGTGTGAGGCGGAGCTCAGGGCGCCGGCGCGATGTTCTGGTTGGCGTGGAAGAGGTTGGCCGGGTCGTAGGCGTGCTTGATGCGGGCGAGGCGGGCGTAGTGATCCCGGTAGGTGGCCTGCACACGGCTCTGGCTCTCGTCCTCGCCGATGAAGTTCACGTAGGCGCCGCCCATGGAGTGCGGGTGCAGCTCCTCCCAGTAGTCGACGCACCACTGCCTGATCGCCCCGGCGTTGGCCGGGTCCGGGTCGATGCCGCCGATGACCCCGGACCAGACCGCGTCGCGGTACCCCCACGCGGTGTCCTCCTGGTCGACGCGGGCGGCGGCCCCGTCGACGGGGTAGAGGTGCATCGTCGACAGGTCGGTGGGGAGGTTCTCGGCGTACTTCCTGTGTACGTCGATCGCGTCGTCGGTGATCCGGTCGAAGAAGTCGCCGCGCCAGTACCACTGGAGGCCGGTGGGGATCAGCTCGTCGAACATGGTCTGCAGCGCCGGGTAGGGCATCGGCGCGGTGAAGTGGAAGGCGGGCGGGCCCGGTTCGCTCACGGCGGCCAGGGCGTGCTCGGCGTCGTCCGGGTCGCCGGTCCAGCACCACACGACGCCGCACATCTTCTGGCCGTGGATCTCCTCCGGGAACGGCGGGCCCGGCGGAATGGTGAGCGCGGCGAAGAAGCCGTTCAGGTCGTCGGGTGCCTGCGGCAGGAAGTCGCGGTACCAGCGCAGTACGTCGCCGGTCAGGTCGACCGGCCACACGGTGATCGAAGCGACCACGTCACCCACCGGGTGCAGCCGGAAGCGGAACGAGGTGACGACGCCGAAGTTGCCGCCTCCGCCGCGCAGGGCCCAGAACAGGTCCGGGTGCTGGGACTCGCTCGCGGTGACGAAGCTGCCGTCGGCGAGCACGACGTCCGCGGCGACGAGGTTGTCGATCGTCAGGCCGTACTTGCGGGTGAGGTGGCCGTGGCCGCCGCCGAGGGTGAGGCCGCCGACGCCGGTCGTCGACATGATTCCGGCGGGGGTGGCGAGGCCGAAGGCGTGGGCGGCGTGGTCCAGGTCGCCGAGCTGGCTGCCGCCGCCGACCCGTGCTGTCCTCGCCACGGGGTCGACGCGCGCCCAGCGCATGGGGCAGAGATCGATGGTGACGCCCTCGTCGACCTCGCAGAGCCCGGCGCCGCTGTGGCCGCCGCCCCGGACGGCGAGCTCCAGGCCCCGGTCGCGGACGAAGTCGACGGCGGCCATGACGTCCGCCGCGTCGGCGCACCGCACGAGGGCGGCCGGGCGCCGGTCGATCATCGCGTTGTAGAGGGTGCGGGCCCGGTCGTACTCGGGGTCCGTCGGGCCGATGACCGGGCCGCGCAGCGCGGCTCTCATGTCTTCGAGGGTGCTGCCGTCCATGACGGGCTCCTTGCCGAGGCGCGGACCGCTTCCCGCAACCGCCCTCCCCGTTTCGGGCCGTCGGTGAGCGGTTCGTGCGCCGGCGTCCTGGCGCCCCCCGTCAGCCGCGGAGCCGGCCTCTCCGGCGTCCGGAACTGACTTCTCCAGCGTCCCGCCGTTCGGCCGGGCCCGCAATTCACCGGCGCCCCACATTGCGTCACGGGCGCCCGCGATCGCGTCACCGGGCGCCCCGCAGACACGCCCGACGCGCCCCGACGCGCCCGACAGGCCCCGACAGGCCCCGACAGGCCCTGTCAGTCCCGTGGCCGCTCGACGAAGAAGCTGTCGTGCTCGACGAGGAACTCGCCGAACTCCTTGCCGCCCTTCTGCGCCATCTCCGCCACCTGCTCGAAGTACTCCTCGCGCGGGGCGCCCGGCGCGAACAGCAGGAGCATGGAGGCGGGGTCGTCGCCGTCGTTCTTGAAGGCGTGCAGGCCACCGACCGGGACGTAAAGGAAGTCGCCGGGGCCGCCGGTGATCCAGCGGTCGCCGTCGTAGAGCTGGACCTGGCCGGACAGGACGAAGAAGGACTCCGAGATCGACTTGTGGAAGTGGGTCTTCGGCCCGGGGGCCTTCGGGCCCAAGTCCACTTTGTAGAGGCCGAATTCACCGCCGGTGGAGGCGTGTGTCGCGAGGTAGTGCGTGCGGTTGCCGCCGGGGCGTACCAGCTCGGGCTCCTGGCCGGCCGGTCTGAACACGGCGTTGATCTCGCCCTTTTCGCCGAGATAGCGGGGCTCCGGGTAGGACATGTTCCGCTCCTTGCGTCATCACACGGTCACTCGCGTCGTGACACGGTCAGTTGGCGCTCACTGGTCGCCGACCTTATCCAGCGGGCGCCAGCCCACCCTGTTAGTCGCCCGCCCACCCTGTTAGTTGTACGAAAGGTTTGCAGGGCAGGATTAAGCTGGTCTGCATGCTTGATACGCGGCGCATGCAGGTCCTCCGGGCAGTGGTCACCAGCGGCTCCGTGACCGCGGCGGCACGCAACCTCGGGTACACACCCTCCGCGGTCAGCCAGCAGATGGCGGCCCTGGAGAAGGAGGCGGGCATCGCCCTCCTGGAGCGCACCGGCCGCGGGGTGCGGGCCACGGACGCCGGGCGGCTGCTCACCGAGTACGCGGTGGCGATCGGCAAACAGCTCGCCGAGGCGGAGACGGCACTGGCCGGGCTGCGGGCGGGGCGTACGGGCCGGGTCACGATGCGGTACTTCACGACGGCGGGCGCCAAGCTGGTCGCCCCGGCGCTGGCGGCGCTCCGGCGCGTGCAGCCGGGTGTGCAGGTCGAGTTGAAGCTGTCGGACCCCGACGACCCGCTGCCCGCTGTCCGGGACCGGCAGGCCGATCTCGCCCTCGTGGTCAGGCCGCGGGACCAACTGGGCGTAGACGGCGTCCGGTTCGAGCACCTCCTGGACGACCGGTACAAGGCGGTGCTGCCCGTGGGGCATCCCCTGGCCTCGAAGCGGCTCCTGGAGATGACGGACCTGGCCGACGAGCCGTGGGTGGCGAGCGAGTCGCCGGGGCCGTGCCTCGATCCCGTCCTCGACGCGTGCGGGTCGGCCGGCTTCAGCCCGGACTTCGTGGTGGAGAGCGGGGACTACGCCACGGCGCAGGGCTTCGTCGCCGCGGGCCTCGGCGTCAGCCTCGTACCGGAACTGGGCCTGGACACGCCCCACTCCGGCGTCGTCGTCCGCGAGGTCCGCAATCCGGTGCCGCTCCGGTCGATCCACGCGGCGGTGCGGGGGCCGGCTCCGGACCGCCCGGCGGTCGGGGGGCTCCTGGACGCGCTCCGGGCCACGGCGGCCGAGGTGTCGGAGGCGGTCGAGACGGTCGAGAGGGTCGGCGGGGTCGAAGCCGTCTAAGTATCGGAGGGGGGGTGGGTTTTGCCCGGCTTTATGTTAAATACAAGCTATGTCGCAGCCGGGGACCCTCATCCTGATCATGGCCATCGCCGTGCTCGCACCCCTCCTCACCCACGGCTTCAGCCGCTGGCTCCCCGTCCCCCTCGTCATCTTCGAGATCCTGCTCGGCATCCTCATCGGCCCCGACGTGCTGGGGTGGGCCCATCAGGACGCGGTCATCGAGGTGCTCTCGGACCTCGGCCTCTCGATGCTGATCTTTCTCGCGGGGTACGAGATCCAGTTCGGCGCCGTGCGCGGCGACACCCTGCGGCGTTCGGTGTGGGCGTGGGTGATCTCGCTGGCGCTCGGACTCGGCGTCGCGTTCGCGCTGACCGCGGGCGCCGTCACCAAGAGCTTCGTCATCGGCACGGCGCTGACCAGCACCGCGCTCGGTACGGTGCTCCCGATCCTGCGCGACTCCGGGGACCTGCGGGGCCGCTTCGGGACGGTGATGATGGCCTTCGGGGCGGTCGGCGAGTTCGGCCCGATCATCGCGATGTCGCTGCTCCTGAGCGGACGCGCCCCCGGCGTCTCGACCGTGGTGCTCGTCGCCTTCGCCGCCGTCACGGCCGCCGCGGTCTTCTGGGCGCTGCGGCCGAGGCCGCCCTGGTTCGCCCAGGTCATCGCCAAGACCCTGCACAGCAGCGGCCAGTTCGCGGTGCGCTTCGTGATGCTGCTGCTCGCCGCGATGCTCGGCCTCTCGTACGCCTTCGGCCTCGACACGCTCCTGGGCGCGTTCGCGGCGGGCCTGCTCACCCGGCTCGTGCTGCAGGGCGCGGTGCCCGGGAGCAGCGAGGTGATCCTCGGGAAGATCGAGGCCATGGGCTTCGGCTTCCTGGTGCCGGTCTTCTTCATCGTCACCGGCATCGACTTCGACCTGGCCGCCCTGCTGGACGGCGGCCGTCCACTCCTCCTGCTGCCCGTCTTCCTCCTCCTCTTCCTCGTCGTACGCGGCCTGCCGGTGTACTTCCTCGCCCCGCGTGACCTGGCCGCACACGACCGGCGCGCGCTCACGCTCTACTCCTCGACGGCCCTGCCGCTCGTCGTCGCGATCACCACCATCGGCCTGGACGACAAGGCCCTGACGGCGGGTGAGGCCGCGGCGCTCGTCGGTGCCGCGATGGTGTCGGTGCTCGTCTTCCCGCTGCTTGCGCTGAGGCTGCGGGCACGCTCGCCCCGCAGCCTCAGCGTCCCCGGCACCGGCTAGCCGAGGGCGACGAGCTCGCGGTGGTCCGGGCCCCACAGGTCCTCCGTCCCGTCCGGCAGGAGCAGCACGCGGTCGGGCCGCAGCGCGTCGACGGCCCCTTCGTCGTGCGTCACCATCACGATCGCGCCGGGGTACGTGCCCACCGCGCCGAGCACTTCGTCGCGCGAGGCCGGGTCGAGGTTGTTGGTCGGCTCGTCGAGGAGCAGCACGTTCGCCCCCGAGTGCACGAGCCCCGCCAGCGCGAGGCGCGTCTTCTCGCCGCCGGAGAGCACCTCGGCGGGCTTGTCGGCGTCGTCCCCGCGGAACAGGAAGGCCCCGAGGACGCCCCGCACCTCACCGTCCGTCAGGCCGGGAGCGGCGGCGGCGAGATTCTCCCGCACCGTCATCCCCGGGTCGAGGGTGTCGTGCTCCTGCGCGAAGTAGCCGAGCCGGGCGCCGTGACCGTGCACCACACGGCCGCTGTCCGGGAGTTCGGCCCCGGCGAGGAGGCGCAGGAGGGTGGTCTTCCCCGCGCCGTTGAACCCCAGGACGACAAGCCGGCTCCCCCGGTCGACGGCCAGGTCGACACCGCCGAGCACGCGATGGCCTCCGTACGCCTTCACCAGGCTGACCGCACCGAGCGGCGTACGCCCGCACGGCGCGGGCTCGGGCAGCCGGATCCGCGCGACCCGCTCGCTCCGCCGCGCGGGCTCGGTGGCGGCGAGCATCCGGTCGGCACGGCGGGCCATGTTCTTCGCCGCGGTGGCGGTGGCGACGTGCGCGCGCATCTTCTCCGCCTGGCTGCGCAGCGAGGCGGCCTTCCGCTCGGCGTTGGCCCGCTCACGGCCGCGCCGCCGCTCGTCGGCCGCGCGCTGGTCGAGATAGGTGCGCCAGCCGGTGTTGTGCACGTCGAGGGCGGCGCGGCCCGGGTCGAGGGCGAAGACGCGGTTGACGGTGTCCGCGAGGAGCCCGGTGTCATGGCTGATGAGCACGAGCCCGCCCGGATAGGAACCCAGGTACCCCCGCAGCCAGCCCACCGAATCGGCGTCCAGGTGGTTGGTCGGCTCGTCGAGGAGCAGGGTGTCGTGGCGCGAGAAGAGGATGCGGGCCAGCTCCACGCGGCGCCGCTGGCCGCCGGAGAGGTGGCCGACCGGCGCGTCCATCGTGCGCTCGGGGAGCCCGAGCCCGGCGGCCACGCGAGCGGCCTCCGCCTCGGCGGCGTACCCGCCCCGGGCCTGGAACGCGTCGTCCGCGCGGGCGTAGGCGTCCATGGCCCGCCGCTGCTCGGCGGCACTGCTCGCGGCGGCCATGGCGCTCTCGGCGGTACGCAGGGCCCGCGCCGCCCGGTCGAGACCGCGGGCGGAGAGGATGCGAGCCGTGACGGTGCCGTGCGGGTCGGCGGCGGCGGGGTCCTGGGCGAGGTAGCCGAGGGAGCCGGTGCGGGTGAGGGTGCCCGCGGCCGGGGCGAGCTGCCCCGCGAGGGCCTTGAGCAGGGTGGTCTTCCCGGCGCCGTTACGGCCCACGAGGCCGATGCGGTCGCCGGGGGCGATGTGGAAGGAGGCGCCGGCCAGCAGAAGCCGGGCGCCGCCGCGGACGTCGATGCGTCGGGCGGTGATCATGGGGTAACGCTCCGCAGTAGCGAATGGACACACGGGTGACGTGGAGACCGGTGTCCTGGCTAGGAGATGCGGGGCGTCGACATACGGCGAGGGTAGCGACCCGGGTTCCGGGAGCGCACGCGGATTTCCCCGCCACGGCTTCCTCGGACTCCAAGGCCTCGCCGTCCGTCCTCGCCGCCCTCCCCGGGGCGGGCCCGCACCGCCGTGCGGAGCCCCGCTCGGCGCGGGATGATCGAGCCCATGGACGTCACCCTGCACCTGGCCCAGGAGCCGGAAGCCGATGAGCTCCTCGGCCGCAGTCCGCTGGCCGCGCTCGTCGGGATGCTGCTGGACCAGCAGGTTCCGATGGAGTGGGCGTTCGCGGGCCCGCACACGATCGCGCGGCGGTTGAACGCGGACGATCTCGACGCGCACGAGATCGCGGCATACGACCCCGAGGAGTTCGCCGCCCTGCTCTCCGCGAAGCCCGCGGTGCATCGTTATCCGGGGTCGATGGCGAAGCGGATCCAGCAGCTGTGCGCGTACCTCGTGGAGCATTACGGGGGTGACCCCACCGCCCTGTGGGAGGGCGCCGCGTCCGGCAAGGATCTCCTGAAGCGCCTGAACGACCTCCCCGGCTTCGGCAAGCAGAAGTCCCAGATCTTCCTGGCCCTGCTCGGCAAGCAGTTGGGCGTACGTCCTGACGGCTGGCGGGAGGCCGCGGGGGCCTACGGGGAGCCGGACGCGTTTCGCTCGGTCGCGGACATCACGGGGCCTGAATCCCTGCGGCGGGTCCGCGCCCACAAGCAGCAGCTCAAGGCCGCGAAGGCCTCCGGCCAGTGAACCGGGTCCAGCCGTCCCGCCCCTTTCCCTGACCGAACAAGCCTCTCCCTCCCACCCACCCGAGCACCCCGCATCCACCCGTGACCGAACAAGCTCTCCCGATCACCCCGCGGCTCCAGAGGGTGGGCGAGCTTGTTCGGGCAAGTGCGGAGAGGCCGGTGGAGTGGGGATTGCTCTGGCACCCCCGTAGCCCAAGAGGGCGGATCTCTGCGGTGGGTAAGGGCAATCGGGGTCGGCCGTGGGACATGACCCTCATGAGCCGCGTCGCGTTCCGCCGTCCCGCGTGGCTTCGCGCTGTTCTCATTCTGCTGGCCCTCCTCGGTACCGTCCTCGCCCCCGGCACACCCTCCGAAGCCGCCCCCGCGCCGCCCGCGGCCGTCTCCACCGAGCCCACCGGGGAGGCCCACCAGGACGTCGCCGAGGGTTCCGTCCGGGTGGCCGGCAGACGCCCCGTCACCGCCACCGTCCCGGCTGCCCGCCCCCGCGCCCCACGCCGGAGCCTCCCCCTCCCCGCCCGGTGCCGCAGACACGTGCCCGCACCACGTTCCGTCGTCCTCCGCTGCTGACAGGTTCCGTCACCCACGACCACGACCACCACAGCAGCGAACCGAGGACAGGACAGACACCCATGCCCATCGACCCGTACGCGGCCCTGCACGCCCTCCTCCGCGCCGAAGCCGTACGCAACGCGCCCGAACCCGGCCCCGTCACCCCGGCCCCCGCGCAGCCGGAAGAGGCCGGTCAGCAGGAGGAGAAGGAGCGGCCCGCGCAGCCCAGGCACGACCGGTAATCACCCCGAGGCGAAGAGGTGCAGAGGCGCAGACGCCGACGCCAGGCGCCCCCGCCAGGCTCAGCGTCTGCGCCGCGCCGTCCCGAACACCGAGCGCGAGATCTCCCGCCCGATCTGCGTCCCCAACGACCGCGCGAGCGACTTGAAGATCCCGCTCCCCACCACCTGGTCCACCACGGACCCGGAAGCCTCCGCCTTGCCGCCCTTGCCGCCCCCGGCCCCCGCCTTCGCCGCCTCCGCGGCCGCCGCGACCTCCGCGGCCGCCTCCTCCGCCTCCGCCTGACGCGCGGTCAGCTTCTCGTACGCCGACTCGCGGTCGACCGCCTCCGCGTACCGCCCGTACAGCGCCGAACCCTTCACCGCCGCGTCGAGCGCGCCGGCCTCCACCGGTCCCATCAGCGATTCCGGGGCCCGCAGCCGTGTCACGGCCACCGGCGTGGGCGCGCCCTTCTCGCTCAGTACGGTGATCGCCGCCTCGCCCGTGCCGAGCGCGGTCAGCGTCTCCTCCAGGTCGTACGCCGAGTTCGGGAACGTACGGACCGTCGCCTTCAGCGCCTTCTGGTCGTCCGGGGTGAAGGCCCGCAGCGCGTGCTGGACACGGTTGCCCAGCTGGGCGAGGACGTCGGAAGGCACGTCCTTCGGCGTCTGCGTCACGAAGAAGACCCCGACCCCCTTCGAGCGGATCAGCCGCACGGTCTGCGTGATCGCCTCGAGGAACGCCTTCGACGCCCCGTTGAAGAGCAGGTGCGCCTCGTCGAAGAAGAAGACGAGCTTCGGCTTCTCCACGTCGCCCACCTCGGGCAGGTCGTTGTAGAGATCCGCGAGCAGCCACATCAGGAACGTCGAGAAGAGCTGCGGCTTGTCCTGTACGGCGGGCAGTTCGAGCACCGACACGAGGCCCCGCCCGTCCGGCGCGGTCCGCAGGAACTCGCTCGTGTCGAACTCCGGCTCCCCGAAGAAGTCCCCCATGCCCTGCGCCTCGAAGGTGGTCAGGGCCCGCAGGATGACGCCCGCGGTGACCGTGGAGAGCCCGCCGATCCCCTTCAGCTCGGACTTGCCCTCGTCCGACGTCAGGAAGGTCACCACGGCCCGCAGGTCCTTCAGGTCGACCAGTTCGAGCCCTTTTTGATCGGCGTAGTAGAAGATCAGGCCGAGCGACTGCTCCTGGGTCTGATTCAGCTGCAGCACCTTCGAGAGCAGCACGGGGCCGAAGCTCGTGATCGTGGCCCGCACCGGAATCCCGGTGCCGATCCCGCCCAGCGCGTAGAACTCGCTCGGGAAACCCTTCGCCTCCCACGTCTGTCCGACCTCCCGCGCCCGCTCGGCGACCTTGTCGCCGCTCTCCCCCGGCGCCGAGATCCCGGACACGTCCCCCTTGATGTCGGCGAGGAACACCGGCACGCCCTGCGCGGCCAGCTGCTCGGCGATGAGCTGGAGGGTCTTCGTCTTGCCCGTGCCGGTCGCGCCCGCGACGAGCCCGTGCCGGTTGAGCATGGCCAACGGGACGCGGATCCGGGCGTCGGGCAGACATGCCCCGTCCCACAGGAGCGTGCCGAGGTCAAGGGCGGGCCCGGCGAAGGCGTAGCCGGAGACGATCTCCATCGCTTCCCGGGGCAGCGCGGCGCCCCCACCGGAACCATCCCCTCCGGTCGTCACCCCTGTGACCGGCGAAGACACGTTAGAGGGGTTTGCGGGTCCGGTCATGGACGGGATCGGCTGGCTGTCGCTCACTTCTGCCCCTGCTCCCGGCTTGAGTGTTCCCGGTTTGCCCCGATATCAGGCGTCATTTCCCAGAGTCGCACTGCGTCTCCATGGCTGCGCCCGGAGAGCCTTGCCCGGTAGGCTTTCCGTGTGATCTTCAAGCGCATCGGAAACGGCCGGCCGTACCCCGACCACGGCCGGGAAAGCACCCGGCAGTGGGCGGATGTCGCGCCGCGCCCGGTCCGCCTCGATCAGCTCGTGACGACCAAGGGCCAGCTGGACCTAGAGACGCTCCTCGCGGAGGACTCGACGTTCTACGGCGACCTGTTCGCGCACGTGGTGAAGTGGCAGGGCGACCTGTACCTGGAAGACGGGCTGCACCGCGCGGTCCGCGCGGCGCTCCAGCAGCGCCAGGTGCTGCACGCCCGCGTACTCGAACTGGGCTGACGGCGGCACACAGCCGTGACACCGGGCACGCATGCCTTCACGCGTGCCCGCCCTGCGTCGTGGCCTCCCCGCGCCGCGTCGTGCCCGCCCCGCGTCGTGCCCACGCCCCCGTTCCAGTGGCCCCGGCTGTCGCGCCCACGCCCGCATTGGCCCTTTCGGGTTGGACTGAGCCCGAGCCAATGATCATTTAGTAGGCATCACGGCGTCGTCGCACTACGCTGCGCCCATGAGCATGCTCACTCCCCCCGGCATGGGCGGCAAGTACCGCATCACGGGGGCCAAGTACCCGCGAATGCGCCGACCCCGTGGCCGCGGCAGGCTCGTGCTCGCGGTGGTCGCGTCCGTCGTGGCCGTCGGCCTGATCGGCTGGGGAACACTGCAGCTCATCGATGTCTTCACGGGGGGCGACAAGGCCACCGCGGCGACCTCGCGCAGCGGCTGCGCGGCCAAGCCCGCCCCCTCGGCCGAACAGACCGCCCCCAAGGCGCTGCCCAAGCCGGGCGCGGTCAAGGTCAACGTCTACAACGCCACGCCCCGCTCGGGCCTCGCCAAGGACGTCGCGGCCGAGCTCAAGAAGCGCGGCTTCGCCATCGGCAAGGTGGACAACGCGCCGAAGGAGTACGACAAGAAGGTCAAGGGCACCGGGCTCCTGCTCGGCGCCAAGACCGCCACGGACACCGCGCTGCCGGTCCTCGGCACGCAGCTCGCGGGCACCGAGAGCAAGGCCGACGCCCGCAAGGGCGGCGAGGTGGACCTCATCCTGGGCTCGAAGTTCAAGGATCTGGCAAAGAAAGAGGACGCCGACAAGGCTCTGGCGGTACTTGCCAAACCCAAGCCGGCGCCCTCGACGTCCAACGGCAAGAAGGACTGCTGAGCGGTCTGCTGAGCGCTACTCCGCGGTCCCGTACATCCGGTCACCGGCGTCGCCGAGGCCCGGGACGATGTAGCCGTTCTCGTTGAGCCGCTCGTCCACCGACGCCGTCACGACCGTCACCGGCGTGCCCGCGAGCTCACGCTCCATGATCTCGACGCCCTCGGGCGCGGCGAGGAGCACCACGGCGGTGACATCGTCGGCGCCGCGCTTGATCAGTTCCTGGATGGCCGCGACGAGCGTGCCACCGGTGGCCAGCATCGGGTCCAGGACGTACACCTGACGTCCGGAGAGGTCCTCCGGCATGCGCGTCGCGTACGTCGACGCCTGCAGGGTCTCCTCGTCGCGGATCATCCCGAGGAAGCCCACCTCGGCGGTCGGCAGAAGCCGCACCATGCCGTCCAGCATGCCGAGCCCGGCACGCAGGATCGGCACGACCAGGGGGCGCGGGTGCGACAGCTTGACGCCGGTCGTCGGGGTGACCGGGGTCTCGATGTCGACCTGCTCGGTGCGCACGTCCCGGGTTGCCTCGTACGCGAGCAGGGTGACCAGCTCGTCGGCGAGACGCCGGAAGGTAGGTGAGTCGGTGCGCTTGTCGCGCAGCGTGGTGAGTTTGTGCGCCACCAGCGGGTGGTCGACGACGTGGATACGCATGCTTCAACGGTAACCGCGCCCGGGACCACCCGGTCTCCCCCGTTACGGCCACCTCCGCCGCCTCCCCGGAACATTTCGCGCTGGCATCAAACCCGCCGTACGGGGGAAAGTGGACGTACGACCTGGGGTGGTGTTGCCCATGCCGGACAGAGAGCCCGGTGGCCGAGAGCCGGACCGCGAGACCGAAGCCGAGCGCCGGCGCCGGCGTGCCCAGTTCCTGAACGAAAGGGCCGAGGCCCTTGAGCTCCGCGACCGTGTGAAGCCGCGCCGCGCCCGGGCGGCACGGATGCGTCAGCAGATGCGTATGCGCACGTTCCGCTGGTAGCGCCCACCTCTCACGCAGGCATCGGGGAGCTGTCCGGGAAACGCGACGCGGACACAGCGGGCGGAAGACCTCTCCTCAGGCCGTGGTTTCTGCCACGATTCCGAGTGGGCGGGGCTTGGAACAGCAACTCCCCCGCTCCCCGAACTCGCCGGGGGGACACCCAAACCGTCAACCGGCACTGTCTATGACCAGTGGGAGAGTCACGGTGTACTTCGCCGCACTGCTCGCGCGCACCGAAGACGGGTGGGAAGCGAGCGACACGGAGCTCGACGATGTGGAGACCCTGTCGGATCTGACCGACCTGGCCCGCGAGGCCACGGCCGACAGCACTGAGGACGACACCGTCCTCGTCTTCATCGAACAGGAGGGCGCCTGGTTCGGCGTCGTCCGTGTCGACGGTGAGGAGGACCCTCGTATCTACGTCTCGGACGCGGCCGCGGCCGCCCGGAGTTCGTACGGCGAGATCCTGCTCACCGACGAGATGCTCGGCCGTGAGCCGGGCAACGACGATCCGGGCGTCGATCTGGACGCCCTCGACCTGGACGGCACGGAGGACGGCGAACCCGCCGGCTCCGACGCCGCCCCCGATCCCGCCGATGACGACGGCACGGGGGACGCCTCGGGCGACGCGGTGCCCGCGGGACCCCTCGGTGACTCCGAGCTCATGACCGATCTCGGCGTGCCCGAGAAGGATCTGCTCGGTCTGGAGCCCGGTGACGCGCTCAGCGACATCGCCGAGATCCTCGGTGCGGCGGAGGTGCTCGAGGCCGTCCGTTAGGTTCAGGTGTGACCGAAACCGGGCGAGCAGCCGATCCCGTGCGCGACCGCTGGCGGGCCGCCATGCGGCTCGCCCTGGCCGAGGCCGAACTGGCCGCGCGGGGCGGCGACGTGCCCGTCGGCGCCGTCGTGCTGTCCCCGGACGGCACGACGGTGCTCGCGTCGGGTCACAACGAACGCGAGGCGACCGGCGACCCGACGGCGCACGCGGAGGTGCTCGCCGTCCGCAGGGCCGCGGCCGCGCTCGGGGAGTGGCGGCTCACCGGTTGCACGCTGGTGGTGACCCTGGAGCCGTGCACGATGTGCGCGGGCGCGCTCGTGCAGTCCCGGGTCGACCGGGTCGTCTACGGAGCGCGGGACGAGAAGGCGGGCGCCGCGGGCTCCGTGTGGGACGTCGTACGCGACAGAAGGCTCAACCACCGTCCCGAGGTGATCGAGGGCGTGCTCGCGGAGGAGACCGCGGGGGTGCTCACCCGCTTCTTCCGGGGGCGCTGAGAGGCCTCCGAAGAACGGATTTCTGACCACGGCCCACTTTGGGCTAGAGTTCCTCTCGGTAGCGTGTCCGAGCGGCCGAAGGAGCTCGCCTCGAAAGCGAGTGTGGGGAAACTCACCGTGGGTTCAAATCCCACCGCTACCGCTCTTGAAACGAAGGCCCCGTCCGCGAGGACGGGGCCTTCGTCGTTCCGGCGTCGTTCCGGCGTCGTTCCGGCAGGGGCCGAAAGGGCCGGTCGCGCGCAAGAGCCCCGGCGCCACGAAGGCGCCGGGGCTCTTGCTCCCGTCAGGACGGGGGGAACGGCATCGGGGGGACAAGCCGCTCCCCCCGATGAGGACTGGAACCCCTCAGCCGGCGCCGTCTTTCGGGGGGAAGCCGACGGCGCGCGGCCCCGCAGTGGGGCCAGTCCCTTTGCCCGCGGATTCCTGCCAGATCCGCTGGGGCACATCAGCAATCCTGCGCCAGGCGCCGGTGGGAACGGCGCGGCAAAGGGCCTCTGCCAGCAGGCCGTTGGTCCTTAAAGACCTTGTGAGCACTGGCCGGGTTAGACTCACCGCCGTCACAGGGGCCACAGAGCGCAGCGGGTAAGGGGAGGCCGAGAGCATGGCGGTGCAGTGGAAAAAGATCGGGCTCTTCGCGCTCGTCGTCTTCATGCTCTACGTGATCATCACTGATCCCGCCAAGGCCGCGGACTATGTCCAGATAGGCTTCGAGGCGGTCTCGGACGCCGCTCAGAGCATCGGTGACTTCATGACGTGGGTCGCCAACGGAGGCAAGGACTGAGCGGCTCGGCCCGCCGTCCTCACCCTCCTCTCCCCGCTTCCCAGGAGTGCGCATGATCCGCCATCTGGTCCTCTTCAAGCTCAACGACGGTGTGGAGCGCGACGAGCCGCGCGTCGTCGAGGGCGTCAAGGCCTTCCGCGCGCTCGGCGAGCAGATCCCGGAGCTGGCGTTCTGGGAGTGCGCGTGGAACATCACCGACCGGCCCATCGCGTACGACTTCGCCATCAACTCGGCGGTCGAGGACACCGATGCGCTGAAGCGGTACATCGAGCACCCGGCCCATCAGGCGGGCGTAGCACTGTGGCGGGAGTTCGCCACGTGGGTGATCGCCGACTACGAGTACTGAGCCACCCGGCTCAGCGACCCCGCCCGAAGCGGCCCCTCACCGGAACGGTGAGGGGCTTTTCTGCGTCCTATGGCCCAACTTGGCCCACAACACGTAGTTATCGGGTGCTTGCACACAGTGCACATGTCTTGTGATGCTATGACCGCTTTTGACGGATGAGTTGACGAAGGTCGACTGATCTTGACTGAGCTCGACAGGACTTGACTTGGCTTGACCGAGAAGGGGTGGCGTTGACCGTGCCGGCCAGTACTGCGCCCGAAGCACCACCCGTGACCCCGCAGGCGAGCAGCCCCGGCCCACCGACCGCGCAGAGCACGCAGAGCGCGCAAAACACACAGAGCACACAGGACCCGCAGAGCGCGCCGTCCCTCCAGGACACCCAGCCGGCCCCCAGCACCCCCAGCAGCAGGGGCGCCGACACCCGGGCCCTGACACAGGTGCTCTTCGGCCAGCTCAAGGGCCTGGAGCCGGGCAGCCCCGAGCACGGCCGCGTCCGCGGTGCGCTCATCGAGGCCAACCTGCCGCTCGTGCGGTACGCCGCCGCCCGCTTCCGCAGCCGCAACGAGCCGATGGAGGACGTCGTCCAGGTCGGCACGATCGGTCTGATCAACGCCATCGACCGCTTCGACCCCGAGCGCGGCGTGCAGTTCCCGACCTTCGCGATGCCCACCGTGGTCGGCGAGATCAAGCGGTACTTCCGCGACAACGTACGAACGGTCCATGTGCCGCGCCGTCTTCACGAGCTGTGGGTGCAGGTGACCGGTGCGACCGAGGACCTCACCACGGCCCACGGACGCTCGCCCACGACCGCGGAGATCGCCGAGCGGCTGCGGATCACCGAGGAGGAGGTCCTGGCCTGTATCGAGGCCGGACGTTCGTACCACGCGACCTCGCTGGAGGCGGCCCAGGAGGGCGACGGCCTGCCCGGTCTGCTCGACCGGCTCGGCTATGAGGACCCGGCACTCGACGGCGTCGAGCACCGCGATCTCGTCCGCCATCTTCTCGTCCAACTGCCCGAGCGCGAACAGCGCATCCTGCTGCTTCGCTACTACAGCAATCTGACGCAATCACAGATCAGCGCCGAATTGGGCGTTTCTCAGATGCATGTGTCAAGACTGCTGGCCAGAAGCTTCGCGCGACTTCGATCCGCAAACCGTATCGAGGCGTAACCGTAACGAGTGGACTGCTCTCTTGGCGGTTCCCGACGGTCTCGCGCGCAGAAATGCCCCAGACCCCCTCTTTCCTGCATCGATGTCACCCTTCTTTGTCGACATGTAACTACAGCGTGTTGCCGACATGTGACATTCTGCTGGAACCGCGTTTGCCGGAGCCCCACGTCCGGTATTCAGGTGGAGGCTGCGTTCCTCCGACGGGAACGCCCGCCGCGACCGTCCGCGACCTCAAGGGGGTGGCATGTCCGCAGACCAGGGCAGCTCGAAGGTGCTCACGCTCACGAAGAGCGAATCAGCGCCCGACGCGCAGTTGAGTTCAGTAGTTTCCGGGAATCCCGGAGCCATCGACACCCGCACCCTGTCCCGCTCCCTGTTCCTGCGGCTCGCCGCGCTCGACCAGGACAGCCCGGAGCGTGTCTATGTGAGAGACACGCTGATCGAGCTCAACCTCCCCCTCGTCCGGTACGCGGCCGCGCGCTTCCGCAGCCGGAACGAACCGATGGAGGACATCGTCCAGGTCGGCACCATCGGCCTGATCAAGGCGATCGACCGCTTCGACTGCGAACGGGGCGTGGAATTCCCGACGTTCGCGATGCCGACGGTCGTCGGTGAGATCAAGCGCTTCTTCCGCGACACCAGTTGGTCGGTGCGTGTCCCGCGCCGCCTCCAGGAGTTGCGGCTCGCGCTGACGAAGACGAGCGACGAGCTCGCGCAGAAGCTGGACCGCTCGCCGACCGTGCCCGAACTCGCCAAGGCGCTCGGGGTGTCCGAGGAGGACGTGGTCGACGGCCTGGCCGTCGGGAACGCGTACACCGCGTCCTCGCTCGACTCCCCGGCCCCCGAGGACGACGGCGGCGAGGGCTCCCTCGCGGACCGTCTGGGGTACGAGGACAGCGCGCTCGAAGGCGTCGAGTACCGCGAGTCGCTCAAGCCGCTGCTCGCCAAACTCCCGCCGCGCGAGCGCCGCATCATCATGCTGCGCTTCTTCGCGAACATGACGCAGTCGCAGATCGGCGAGGAGGTCGGCATCTCGCAGATGCACGTCTCGCGCCTGCTCACGCGGACGCTCTCGCAGCTTCGTGAAGGCCTCATCGCGGACTGACGGCGCGCCCCCTGTGGCTCAAGGCGCCTCAGGGGGACCGGAGTTCCTTACGGGGTTCCTAATTGACGACCCGTCAGCCACACTGTCGCGATGCGACGTGGCATGCGGAACGTACTGAGTGCGTCTACGGCTGCCCTGTGCCTGGGCGGGCTGCTTGCGGCTTGCGGGGGCGGGGACGGCGACGGCTATGTGGCCACGGGGCCGGCTGCGGCGGGTCCTGAGCGGGCTCCCGGCAAGGGGGTTTCCCCTACTGGGGCCGTGGAGTTGGTACCGCTGGTGCCTCCCGGCGAGGGTGGCGGCGGCGGCAAGCGTGACGGCTCCGGGTCGCCGGAGCCCGGCACGGGAGACCGCACCGGCACGTCGCCCGGTGACAGCGGCAGTTCCGACACCCCGTCCAGTCCGGACAACAGCAAGTCCGCTACCGATGGTGCCGCACCCGGTCGTACGGAGAGCGGTTCGGGAAGTGGCTCAGCGGGGCCCCCCGAGGGTTCTGAGGCTTCTGAGAGCGCGAGCGGCTCTCCCTCCACGCCCGGCGGCAGCGGCGCCGGCACGAAGCCCAGCGGGCCCGCGAAGCTCAGCGTCGGTGAACCGCAGCGGAAGCCCGCGGACGACCGCTGGTGCGAGAAAGTGACCGTGTCCTTCAGCAACACCGGTGGATCGCCGGTGCGTTCGGGAACGGTCACCTTCGAGACGCACGTTATCGGTGCACTTGGCGTGGACTGGGCGACGCTGGAATCCACGGAGAAGCTCCCTGCCCCCATCGAGGCGGGGAAGACCGTGAAGAAGACCTGGCCCGTGTGTGTGGACGCGTGGCGGGTGCCCATGGGGATGCATGTGGAGACGCAGGACGTCTCCGTCAAGTGGGAGTAGCGCGTCTTTTGTCTGCGAGTCCGCCGTGGCTGGTCGCGCAGTTCCTCGCGCCCCTAAAGCGCCTCTGCGGGGCGCTCCGGGGCGCCCGCCCCGGCCGGGAGGCTACTTAAGCGCCAGCCACGCCACTCCCGCGATCACCACGATCGCGAGTACGACGCCGATGATCAGGCCGACGCGCGGGCCGGCGGACGCTGCCGCCGGCTGCTGGGCGCGGCCCTGCGGGGACTCGTCGACGAAGGCGCGGAACATCTGCGTGCTGCCGGCGGGGTCGGGGGTGTTCTGGGGGCCCTGGGGGTTGTGTGCCATAGCGCAGGACCCTAGCGAATCAGCGGGGGTCCGCCCAACCCCCGCTGACCACGGACTTTACTGGCGCGGTCCCAGAGCTTTGCCGACTCTTTAGCCGGTTGGTCCAGTTTTAGTTTGCCTGCGGCAACCAACTGTCTCTATCGTTGCCCTAAGCAACAACATAGGAGGTGCCGTGGCCGCGCAGCGTCATTACGAGGAGCTGGCCCGACAGCTCAGCGCCATCGGCGCCGTGAAGCGTGGTCTCGGAAGAGGACTGCCGCACGACTGCCCGGCAGGGTCCGCCGCCGTACTCATCCTGCTCGACCGGCACGGAGAGATGCGGATGAGCAGGCTCGCCGAGCTGCTCGCCGTCGACATGTCGGTGACCAGTCGGCACGTGGCCCATGTCGCCGAGAAGGAGTGGATCCTGCGGGATCCCGACCCCGCCGACAAGCGCTCCCGGATCCTGCGCCTGACCCCCGAGGGCAAGGCAAAGGTCAACGAGCTGTCCGACCTGTCCATCAGGACACTCACCCACTACTTGCATGACTGGTCAGACGACGAGGTCGTCCAGCTCAGCACGCTGCTCGCGCGACTGCGCGACAGCTTCGGGGACTGCCGTGCGGCTTCGGCCCGGTTCCCCTTCGAAGAGACCACCCGTACACCCGCGTAACGAAGAGGAAGCCCATGGCAACAACCACACCATCCGGTGTGCGGGGCAGCCACGCCAAGCACGGAGCGTCGCACGGAGCGGCGCATGACTCCGGTGCTCCGATGACGCACCGGCAGATCATGGAGGCCCTTTCCGGCCTGCTGCTCGGCATGTTCGTCGCGATCCTGTCGTCGACGATCGTCTCCAACGCCCTGCCCGAAATCATCGGCGACCTGGGCGGCGGCCAGTCCGCCTACACCTGGGTCGTCACCGCCTCGCTCCTGGCGATGACGGCGACCACGCCCCTGTGGGGCAAGCTGTCGGACCTCTTCAGCAAGAAGGCCCTGGTCCAGATAGCCCTGATCATCTACGTCGGCGGCTCGGTCGTCGCGGGTCTCTCGCAGAGCGCCGAGATGCTGATCGCCTGCCGTGTCGTGCAGGGCATCGGCGTGGGCGGTCTCTCCGCCCTCGCGCAGATCGTGATGGCCGCGATGATCTCCCCGCGCGAGCGGGGCCGCTACTCCGGCTACCTCGGCGCGACCTTCGCCGTCGCCACCGTCGGCGGCCCGCTGCTCGGCGGTGTCATCACCGACACCTCGTGGCTCGGCTGGCGCTGGTGCTTCTACGTCGGCGTGCCCTTCGCGATCATCGCCCTGATCGTCCTGCAGAAGACCCTGAAGCTCCCCGTCGTGAAGCGGGACGTCAAGGTCGACTGGGGCGGCGCCTTCTTCATCACGGCGGCCGTCTGCCTGCTCCTGGTCTGGGTGACCTTCGCGGGCGACAAGTACGACTGGATGTCCTGGCAGACCGGCGCCATGGTCGGCGGTTCGATCGTCCTCGGCCTGCTCTTCCTGCTCGTCGAGTCCAAGGCGAGCGAGCCGATCATCCCGCTGCGCCTCTTCCGCAACCGCACCATCACCCTCGCCTCGCTCGCCTCGCTCTTCGTGGGTGTCGGCATGTTCGCGGGCACGGTGTTCTTCAGCCAGTACTTCCAGCTGGCGCGCGACAAGTCGCCGACGATGTCCGGTGTCATGACGATCCCGATGATCGGTGGCCTGTTCATCTCCTCGACGGTCTCCGGCCAGGTCATCACCAAGACCGGCAAGTGGAAGGCATGGCTGGTCTCCGGCGGCGCCCTCCTGACCGCGGGCCTCGGCCTGCTCGGCACCATGCGGTACGACACCGAGTACTGGCACATCGCGATCTTCATGGCCCTGATGGGTCTCGGCATCGGCATGATGATGCAGAACCTGGTGCTCGCCACGCAGAACCAGGTCGCCCCCGAGGACCTCGGCTCCGCGAGCTCGGTCGTCACGTTCTTCCGTTCCCTCGGTGGCGCCATCGGCGTCTCGGCGCTCGGCGCCGTGATGTCGACGCGCATCACCCACTACGTGAAGGACGGCCTGGCCGACCTCGGCCCGAAGGCCCAGCAGATGGGCCACGGCGGCACCGGCGGCGGCGCCATCCCGGACCTGGACAAGCTCCCGGCCCCGTTCCGCACGGTCATGGAGAGCGCCTACGGGCACGGCATCGCCGACGTCTTCCTGATCGCCGCCCCGCTTGCCTTCCTGGCCTTCCTGATCACGATCTTCATCAAGGAGGTTCCGTTGCGTACGTCGGGTGCGCTGGCCCAGGCGGCCGGCGAGACCTCGGACGCCGCGGCCCCGGCCGCGACGACCGCTCAGGCCGCCGATGAGCAGCCCGTCCTCGCCTCCGTCGGCGCGCACACCGAGACGGGCCCCGACGGCACGCAGAAGCTCGCCGCCCTGGCCTCCTCGGCCACCGGTGACGCCCCTGTGCAGACCTTCGGCGGCACCCCGGTCCGCGGCTTCGTCCGCGGCGCGGAGAGCGTCCCGGTCCCGCGGGCCGCGGTCACGCTGATCTCCCTCGGGGGACGCCAGCTCGGCCGTGCGGTGGCGCAGGGCGACGGGTCCTACGCGGTCGACGCCCCCGGCGCCGGCTCGTACGTCCTGATCGCTTCGGCCGACGGTTTCCAGCCGCAGGCCTCCACGATCGTCGTCTCCGACGAGGCGCTGACGTACGACATCCTGCTGAGCGGCACGAGCGGCCTCAGCGGTGTGGTGCGGGCCTCCGACGGCAAGCTGCCGGTCTCCGGCGCGATGGTCATCGTGACCGACGTGCGCGGCGACGTCCTGGCGACCGGGCTCACCGGTGAGCAGGGCGAGTTCACCTTCGCCGAGCTGGTGCCCGGACAGGTCACCATCGCGGTGAACGCCGCGGGGCACCGTCCGATGGCGCTGCCCGTCGAGGTCGGCGCGGTCGGCGTCACCCGGGTCGAGGTCGAGCTCAACGCCGGTTCGCAGGTGCTCGGCACCGTGCGCGCCAAGGGCGGTCCGCTGAACGACGCCCGGGTCACCTTGGTGGACGCGGCGGGCAACGTCGTCGCCACCGCGACCACCGGGTCGGACGGCGCGTACGCCTTCACCGACCTGGACAGCGGCGAGTACACGGTCATCGCGACCGGTTACCCGCCGGTGGCGACGGGCCTGACCGTCTCCGGTGAAGGTGTCGGCGACCACGACATCGAACTCACCCACCCGGGCGAGTAGTTGACCCCGGTCCGGGCGCGCGCTTTCGAGCGGATGGGCGCGCCCGGGCCGGTTGGGGAAAGGGCCCCCGGGTCGGTGGTGACGTACACGGCAGGGGACGGCCGTGTCACCGCCGCCGGGGGCCGCACTCTTTTTGAGCTTTTGGGCTTTCGGCTTTGGCAAGGAGAAAACGGGATGGGACTCAGCGCTCGGATCCGGACGCGTGACGGGTGGGCGGTGTCGCACGCCGTCGTCACCCTGACGGACATGACCGGCACACAGGTGCTGCGCGCCGCCGCGGACCAGGAAGGTGCCGTGCGCGACGCGACGGACCTGCCGCCCGGCCCGTACACCGTCATCGTCACCGCGGTCGGCTACGCACCCGTGGCCTCGACCGCGCTCGTCACGGCGAGCGGCCGTGCCGAGGTCGGCAACATCGTCCTGGCCCGGCAGGGTGGCACGGAGCTGCCGCCGCCCGGCCCCTGGACCATCGACCCGGCGCACTCGACGGTGGGCGCGGTCGCGCAGCACCTGGGGATCACCAGCGTGCACGGGCGGTTCACCGAGTTCGGCGGCCTGGTGGAGATCGCCGAGGACGTGGAGAAGTCGCGCGTCGAGGCGGTCATCAGGTCGGCGTCCATCGACACCGGCAACGGCATGCGGGACGGCCACCTGAAGTCGCCGGACTTCCTGGACGTCGAGCAGTACCCGGAGCTCGTCTACCGGTCGACGGGCCTCACGCCCGCCGGTCAGGACCGCTGGACGGTGCACGGCGAGCTGCAGATGCACGGCGTCGTACGCCCGGTCGACCTGGACCTCAGCTACCTCGGTACCGGGGCGGACCCCTGGGGCGGGACCCGCGCGGCCTTCCGGGCCACGGCCGAGCTGCGCCGCGAGGACTTCGCCATGAACTACAACCAGGTGGTGCAGGCGGGCATCTCGGCGATCGGCACCACCTTGCGGGTGGAGCTGGACATCCAGGCCGTGCAGGGGGATTCGCTTCCCCAGGTCTAGCGGCCCGCGGCCACTAGGGTGCGGTCATGGCACCGAACATCGCGACGAACACCACGGTCTCCATCGACGAGTTGCTGGACTTCGTCCGGCCCCGGCACCGGGCGGTCCTGCTCACCGCCCGCGCCGACGGCACCCCGCAGGGCTCTCCCCTGACCTGCGGGGTCGACGACTCCGGCAGGATCGTGGTGTCGACTTATCCGGAGCGGGCCAAGACCCGCAACGCCAAGCGCAATCCGCGGGTCAGCATCATCGTGCTGAGCGACGAGTGGAACGGGCCGTGGGTCCAGATCGACGGCCCGGCCGAGGTCATCGACTCCCCGGAGTCGGTGGAGCCCCTCGTCGAGTACTTCCGGAACATCTCCGGCGAGCACCCGGACTGGGACGAGTACCGCGAGGCCATGGTCAAGCAGGGCAAGTCCATCATCCGGATCACCCCGGAGCGGTGGGGACCGGTGGCCACCGGGGGCTTCCCGCCGGCCAAGGCCTAGCGGTACCGGCCGGGGTGCCCGCTACAGGGTCGCCTCGATGCCCGCGACAAGCAGGTCGAGCGCGACCCTGAAGTCCAGCTCCCACATCTCCTCGACCGTGGACCCGCCCCGCGCCTTCATCATGTCGGCGGAGCTGTGCAGGGTCTCCTCCAGGGCCGGCTGGTCGCTCACCGCGCCCATGGCCTCCTTGAAGTACTCCCCCGGCGTGAGCCCCGCGGCCGCGCACCGCGCGATGTAGTGGCCCTGCACGGTTCCGAATCCGTACACGAACTGGAAGACCGCGGCGATCGCGCCGGCCTGCTTCTCCACCGGCAGGCCGGTCTTGCGGACCACTTCCTGCACGGTCAGGGCGAACTTGAGCCAGTTCGGGCCGATGTTCAGGAAGTTGCCGACCAGCGGCGACACCCAGGCGTGCCGGACCAGCAACCCCCGGTACTCCTCGGCCAGTTCCCGCAGCACCTCGCGCCACCGCTCGGGCGTGACCGCTTCCCTGTCCGGCAGGGCCATCTCCCCGGCGGCCGCGTCCAGGGCCAGTTCGAGGAGGTCGTCCTTGGTGTCGACGTACCAGTACACGGACATCGCCGTGACGTTCAGGTCCGCAGCCAGGCGGCGCATGGAGAACTTGGCGAGGCCCTCCTCGTCCAGGAGGCGGACCGTGGCCTCGGTGATGCGCTCCCGGTCCAGGCCCGACGGCTGATCACTCCTGCGGCCCGCGCCGTTCCGGGGGGCCTTGCCCTCCAGCCAGACGCTGGTCCGCGCGGGGCGCTTCGCGCGGTCGGCTGCCTTCGCCATGGCGCACCTTCCTGGTCCTGAGCTCTTGTACTGGTACCGGTGGTCCGAAGCGGGCGACAGACCGGAATCAGCCAGTCCGTCGCCCGTCCGTCGATGCTATGCGGACGCCGCGGCCGGGTCCGTCTTCGCAGAGTCTGCCCTCTCCGCACGCTTCAGCAACGCCGCTGCCAGCATGCCTCCGAGGAACACGGCCACCGCGCCCACCAGCTGACTGGTCTCCAGACCCGAGGAGAACGCGTCGGCGATCCTGGTGCGTTCGGCGTCCGACCCCGCTGCGGCAAGCGCGGCGGGCAGCGAGACGGCGGAGACGGTGACGAGTGAGGCGAACCGAGAGTTCAGGACAGCGCCGAGCACGGCCACGCCGAGACCGTTGCCGAACTCCGCGAGCGTGCCGTTGACGCCGGCCCCCACGCCCGCCTTCTCCGGCGGGATGGCGCTCATGATCGCGTTGGCCATGGCGGGCATGGCGAGCGCGATGCCCGCGCCCATCACGATGAGACCGGCCAGCATTCCGGTGTAGTTGTCGCCGCCGAGCACGGCGATCGCCGCGAGGCCCGCGGCGAGCAGGCTCATGCCGATGGCGATCGTCGCGGGGGTGCTCGTCCTCTTCAGGAGGCGCGCGCCGAGGCCGGTGAGGTTCAGCGCCACGACGGTCACCGCGAGCGGCGCCGTGCGCAGGCCCGCCTCCAACGGCTCGTAGCCGAGCACGAACTGGAGGTGCTGGGTGAGCAGGAACAGCGAGCCGCCCATGCCGAAGGCGACCAGGATGGCGCCCGCGACGGCCCCGATGAAGCGCTGGTTGCGGAAGAAGTGCATGTCCAGCATCGGATGCGGGATGCGCAGCTCCCAGACGACGAAGACGCCGAGGACCACGACGCCCGTCGCGGCCGCCACCAGGACCTGCGTCGATGTCCAGCCGTGCTCGGGGCCGGAGATGATCGCGTACACGACCGAGGCCATGCCGATGGTGGAGAGCAGCGCGCCGAGCAGGTCGGGGCGGTCGCCCAGGGGGTTCTTGGACTCGGGGACCAGCTTGACCGTGGCGACGAGGCCGATGAGCGCGACCGGGATGTTGATCAGGAAGATCGCGCCCCACCAGAAGTGGTTGAGCATGACCCCGCCCATCAGCGGACCGAGCGCGAAGCCGAGGGAGTTGACGGTCGACCAGAGGCCGATCGCCTTCATCCGCTCGGTGTCGTCGAAGATCTGGACGACCACGGCGAGGGTGGTGGTCATCAGGAGCGCACCGCCGACGCCCATCCCGGCCCGCGCGGCGATGAGCTGCGACGAGGACTGGGCGAGGCCCGCGACCAGCGATCCGATCCCGAAGAGGGCCAGGCCCGCGATGAGCATCTTCTTGCGGCCGTAGCGGTCGGCCGCGCTGCCCGCGGTGAGCAGCAGGCCGGACTGGACGAGCGAGTAGGCGTTGATCATCCACTGGATGTCGGCCGTGGACGCGTCCAGCTCCTCGGTGAGGGAGGGGATGGCGACGTTCAGGACGGTGTTGTCCAGGAGGACGGTGAGCTGTGCGAGGCAGATGACGCCGAGGATCAGCCAGCGCTGCGGGTGCCCTTGAGAGGCGGTGGGGGTCTCGGCGGTCGTCGTTGCCGTCATGCCCTCTCCTTCTGCTTATACGGTGTACGTGGGGTAGTGACGTACACCGTAGAGCATCTCCCGTACGGCGTACAAGACGGTTTCCGGCAGGCATGCCGAAGGGGCCGGCCGCTGACGGCGGCCGGCCCCTGCTCGCGCGAAGCGTCAGCTCTTGGGCTGGGTCAGGTCGTAGAACGTCGCGCTGCCGACCGTGACCTTCTTGAAGGTGTCCTCCACCCAGGAGGTGATCTTGGAGGAGGTGCCGCTGTCGCCGCCCATGCCGCCGCCTCCCATGCCGCCGGAGATGAAGTAGTGGATCTTCCCGTCCTCGACGTACTGCTTGAACTGGGCGAGGGTCGGTGACGGGTCGCTGCCGTTGAAGCCGCCGATGGCCATCACCGGGTCGCCGGTGGCGAGTTGGTAGCTCGCGGCGTTCTGCGACCCGATGGCCGCCGCCGCCCAGGTGTAGTCCTCGGCGTCCGCCTCCAGGAGCTTCTTCGCCTTGGCGCTGACCTGGGCGCCGTCGAGGAGGCCGCCCATGCCGCCGCCTCCGCCCATGCCGCCGCGCTCGGCGGTGCCGCCGCCCTGCTGCCGGCCCTTCTGACCCTGGGCACCCTGCTTGCCGTTCTGGCTGTTCTGGCTGTTCTGGCTGTTCTGGCCGGGGGGCGTGCCCATGCCGCCGCCGTTCTGGCCGCCGGTCGGGGGCTGCATGGCGTTGCCGTTCTGACCGCCCGGAGCCTGGCCGTTCTGACCCTGGCCCGGCGGCCGCATCCCACCGCCACCGCCGCCACCCGGACCGCCACCGCCGGGGCCGCCGCCCCTCCCGCCCGCCGAAGCCGGGCCCGCGGTCACGATCGACCCGGTGTGCGCGCTGTTCACGGTGGAGAGGGTGTACGCGACCGGTCCCGCCACCGAAGCGGCGAAGCTCAACCCCACGGCCAGCACCGCGAACCGGCGCCCGAGCCGGGCCGCGAGCAGCAGGCCGAGCGCGCCCACGAGGCCGCCGATCAGCACCGCCCAGCGCAGCCACGGAAGGTAGTCCGGGGTACGGCCGAGCAGGACGTACCCCCACCACGCCGTGCCCGCGACGCTCACGCCGAGCAGTGCGCCCGCCCACCACTTGGCCCGCTCCTCCCACAGGACCGTGGCGCCCATGCCGATCAGCGCCGCGATGTAGGGGGCGAGGGCGACCGTGTAGTACTGGTGGAAGATCCCCGCCATGAAGCTGAAGACGGCCGCCGTCATCAGCAGGGCGCTGCCCCACGCCACGAACGCCGAGCGCGTGGTGTCGGTCCTGCGGGCCTTCCAGGTGAGGACGATGCCGCCGACGAGGAGGATCAGCGCGGCCGGGAGCAGCCAGGAGATCTGGCTGCCGACCTCGGAGTTGAACATCCGCCCGAGCCCGGTCTCGCCCCACTGGCCGCCGCCTCCGCCGCCGCCCGGTCCGCCGCCCCCTCCGACGCTGCCGGTCTCCTCGCCGTTGATGCGGCCGAGGCCGTTGTAGCCGAAGGTCAGCTCGAGGAAGGAGTTGTTCTGCGAGCCGCCGATGTACGGGCGCGACGACGCGGGCCACAGCTCCACGATCGCGACCCACCAGCCGCCCGCGACGATCATCGCGAGCCCGGAGAGGGCCAGCTGACCGAAGCGCTTGCGCAGCCGCACGGGTGCGCACACCGCGTACAGGACGGCCAGCGGCGGCAGGATGAGGAACGCCTGCAGCGTCTTGGCCAGGAAGGCGAGACCGACCGCGACACCCGCCCACACCAGCCACTTGGTGCGGCCCTGCTCCAGGGCACGCAGCACGCAGTACACCGTGACGGTCATCAGGAGCGCGAGCAGCGCGTCCGGGTTGTTGAACCGGAACATCAGCGCGGCGACGGGCGTCAGCGCGAGCACCGCGCCCGCGATGAGCCCGGCCGCAGGACTGAAGCGGCGGCGTACGGCGGCGTACAGGACGCCGACCGTCGCGACGCCCATCAGCACCTGCGGGGCGAGCACCGCCCAGGAGTTGAGGCCGAAGAGGCGTACGGAGAGGGCCATCGGCCAGAGCGCGGCCGGGGGCTTGTCGACGGTGATCGCGTTGCCCGCGTCGAGCGAGCCGAAGAACATCGCCTTCCAGCTCTGGCTGCCCGCCTGGACGGCCGCGGAGTAGAAGGAGTTGGCGTAGCCGGAGGCGCTGAGGTTCCAGAGGTAGAGGGCCGCGGTCGCGAGCAGCAGGCCCAGGAAGGCGGGGCGGGCCCAGCGCGGGTCGTCGGCGCGGCCGCGCCAGAGCCGCGTGGGCAGGGTGCGCGGGGCGCGGTGGGCTCGCTCACCCTGCGCCGCGTGCGCGGGCGCGGGCGGTGGTGCGGTCGCGTGGGAAGTCGTCGTCATCGTGCGTTCCTCGGGTCGTGTGCGGGGGTGAGCTCGTACGAGGACGAGGCGTCGGGCGGCGCCATCGCGTCGGAGCGCCGCTCCGGGAAGACCCAGGCCCGAAGGAGCAGGAAGCGCAGCACGGTCGCCGCGAGGTTGGCGGCTATCAGCACGGCGAGTTCCGTGGAGTGGGACGGGTCGCCCGACGCCGCGCCGAGCGCGGCCAGCGAGCCGCTGGTCAGGGCGAGGCCGATCGCGAACACCACAAGTCCCTGTGCCTGATGGCGCATCGCCCGGTCACGGCCGCGCACCCCGAAGGTCAGCCGCCGGTTGGCGGCGGTGTTGGCGACCGCCGAGACGAGCAGGGCGAGCGCGTTGGCCACCTGCGAGCCCGAGAACGTACGGAAGCCGGAGTACAGAAGCAGGTAGAAGAGCGTGGAGAGCGCGCCGACCACACAGAAGCCGACCAGCTGGCGGGCGAGGCCGCCCGGCACACCGGCCAGTTGGCGGTCGCGCGGGTCGTCCCCGAAGGGGCGCGCGAGGCGGTCGAGCGGGAGCGCGCCGACCGCGAGGGCGCGCCCGACCCGCCACACTCCCTTGAGGTCGTCCGTGGCCGTCCTGACCAGGTGGACCGTGGAGTTCGGGTCGTCGACCCAGTCGACCGGCACCTCGTGGATGCGCAGGCCCGCGCGCTCGGCGAGGACCAGCATCTCCGTGTCGAAGAACCACCCGGTGTCCTCGACCAGCGGAAGCAGCACCGCGGCCACGTCACCCCTGATCGCCTTGAACCCGCACTGGGCGTCGGAGAAGCGGGCCTGGAGCGAGCCGCGCAGGATGAGGTTGTAGCTGCGCGAGATGAACTCCCGCTTCGGGCCGCGCACCACCCGCGAGCTGCGTGTGAGCCGCGAGCCGATCGCCAGGTCGGAGTGCCCGGAGATCAGCGGCGCCACCAGCGGGAGCAGCGCGTTCAGGTCGGTGGACAGGTCTACGTCCATGTAGGCGAGGACGGGTGCGTCCGAGGCGGACCACACGGCGCGCAGGGCCCGCCCGCGCCCCTTCTGCTCAAGTCGCGTGTAGCGGACCTCCTCGCTCGACGCGGCGAGCCGCGCCGCCACCTCGGGGGTGCGGTCCGTGGACGCGTTGTCCGCGACGGTGATGCGGAAGGGGTAGGGGAAGGTGCGGACGAGGTGGTCGTGCAGGCGCAGCACGCACGGCCCCAGATCCTTCTCCTCGTTGTAGACGGGAATCACGATGTCCAGGACGGGCACATCGCGCCGTCCGGCGGGGAGGTGGGCCCGTGCCGGCAGAGGGACCGAGCAAGCGCCGCCCTGGGAAGAGTCCGGGGAAGAGTCGGTTTGCATGACACCGACATTCGCCAACTGCTCTGTCAGGGCTGTGTGGTGAGACTGTGGCCCGCCTGTGAGTGCCACGACGGGCCGCTGACCTGCTCCGACACTGCGGGCAACGCGACCGTGAAGACCGTGCGCCCCGGCACGCTGTCCACCGTCACGCCTCCCCCGTGCGCCGCGACGATGGCCTGCACGAGGGCGAGGCCGAGGCCGGTGGACCCGGCGTTGCGCGAGCGTGAGGCGTCGCCGCGGGCGAAGCGTTCGAAGACGTGGGGGAGGAGGGCGGGGGCGATGCCGGGGCCGTTGTCCTCGACCTCCAGGCAGACGCCGGGTCCCGCCCGCCGCACGCGTGCGGTGACCTTCGTGCCCGGTGGTGTGTGCGTACGCGCGTTGGCGAGGAGATTGACGACGACCTGCTGGAGGCGGGCCGCGTCGGCGTGGACGAGCGCGGGCTCGTCCGGCAGCTCCAGGGCCCAGAAGTGCTCGGGTCCCGCGGCGCGCGCGTCGCTGACGGTGTCCACGACAAGGGGTGAGAGATCAGTGCTCTGGTACGAGAGCGGCAGTCTGGCGCCGGGACCATGACCACTCGCGCGTCCGCCGTCGCGCCCCTCGTCAAGGCGCGCGAGCAGCAGCAGATCCTCCACGAGCCCCGTCATCCGCTGTGCCTCGGACTCGATGCGCCCCAGCGCGTGCCGCGTGTCGGGACCGGTCGACTCCCGCCCCCTGCGCGTCAGTTCGGCATAGCCGCGGATCGATGCCAGCGGCGTACGCAGCTCATGGCTGGCGTCCGCGACGAACTGGCGTACCCGCGTCTCGCTCTCCTGGCGCGCGTGCAGCGCGGAGTGCACATGGTCGAGCATGCGGTTGAGCGCGGCGCCCACCTGTCCGACCTCGGTGTTCGGCTCCGTGTCGGGGACGCGCTCGTACAGCGTCACCTCGCCGCTGTGCAGCGGGAGTTCGGAGACCCGCGTCGCGGTCGCCGCGACCCGGCGCAGCGGGCGGAGGGCGACGCCGACCATCACCGCGCCGGTGAGGGAGGCGGCGACCAGGCCCGCGGCGGTGACGCTGACCTCGACGATGATCAGCGTTTCGAGGGTGTTCTGCACCTTCGCCGTGGGGATACCGACGAGGAAGTCGCCGTTGGGTCCCGACGCGTACGTCACGCGGTACCCGCCGAGGCCGGGGATGTCGACGTTGTGCGGCTTCCCGTCGCGCGGCACGGAGGCGAGCGCGGCGGACTGCGCCGCGTCGAGGTTGTCCGTCCGCGGCTCGAAGGTTCCGCTGTCCGGCTCGTTGCTGACCAGGGCCTGGCCGATGGAGCCGTCGTCCTTCACGACGGCGCCGATGGTGCCGAGCTCCTGGGGGCCCTTCGACACGAACCGCAGCGGATCGCCCGGATCCGGGGACGGGCTGCCGAGGCCGCCGTCCCCCGGCTTCGGATCCATGCCCTTCGCCCGCATCGCCACCGCGCCGAGCGAGCCGTCCAACTGGTCGTACAGATGCGAGCGCAGCGCGATGGTCGTCACCGTGCCGATCACCGCGCAGACGACGGCGATCAACGCCACCGCCGAGACGACGAGCCGCGTCCGCAGCGACCGCGGCTGCCGCCGCCGCTTCATCGCTTCATGAGGCGGCGGCCGCCTCGGTCGCGGGAGCGGCCTTGATCAGGTAACCGGCACCGCGCCGCGTGTGGATCATCGGCTCACGTCCGGCGTCGATCTTCCTCCTGAGATACGAGATGTAGAGCTCGACGACGTTGGCCTGGCCCCCGAAGTCGTAGTTCCACACGCGGTCCAGGATCTGCGCCTTGCTGAGCACGCGGCGCGGGTTGCGCATCAGGAAGCGCAGGAGTTCGAACTCGGTGGCGGTGAGGTGGATGGAGTCCCCGCCCCGCGTGACCTCATGGCTGTCCTCGTCGAGGGTCAGATCCCCCACGGCGAGGACGGACTCACTGCGCCGGTCCGCTGCCCCCGCCCGACGGATGAGTCCGCGCAGCCGCGCGACGACCTCCTCCAGGCTGAAGGGCTTGGTCACGTAGTCGTCGCCCCCGGCGGTGAGCCCGGCGATGCGGTCCTCGACGGCGTCCTTGGCCGTCAGGAACAGCACCGGCACATCGGGCAGTTCGCGCCGCAGCCGCCCGAGTACGGCGAGGCCGTCCATGTCCGGCAGCATCATGTCGAGCACGACGGCATCGGGCCGGAAGGAACGCGCGGCACGCACCGCGCCGGCGCCGTCCCCCGCGCTGCGGATCTGCCAGCCCTCGTACCGCAGGGCCATGGAGAGCAGCTCGGTCAGCGACACCTCGTCGTCGACGACGAGTACGCGGACGGGGCTCCCGTCCGCCCTGAGCAGTTCGGTACGCCCCTGGGGCGAGGTCGTAGTCATGCCGTACAGGTTGCTAGGGGGCCGTGAGAGGGGGCTTTCCCTTGTCTGTGAATTACCTGAGAACCGGCGCGAGCTACCTCTCGGGGCAGCTGGTCCGCTCAGCAGAGCAGAGGGGCTACGCCTCCGGGTCCGCTCGGGCTGCTTGGGCGGCTCGGGCTGCTCGGGCTGCTCGGGCTGCTCGGCAGAGGGGCTACGCCTCCGGTGAGTCCTCAGGGCGTTCGGTCACGAACGAACCGAGGCCGACTTCAGCTCGGACGAGCCCCTCCGACTTGAGGTGGGCCAAAGCTTTCTGCGCGGTCGAAGCCGCAATGCCGAACTCGGCGGACAGCTCGACAACGGACGGCACCTTGGCGCCCACAGGGTAGGTGCCGTCGGCGATACGAGCAGCAATCGCCGCAGCTACCTGGCGCCAGACGGGGCGCGTTCTATCGAGTTCCAAACCCATGCAGTGGACGCTAAAACACTGCGGTAGACCGTGCGACCGCGGTAGACTCCGGTAGACCGCGATGGCTGGAACCGCGAAAGACCCCCGCGACGGGCGCAACCGTCCGGGGGCATGGCCATCAGCCACCCATAGCAAGGAGCTGACGACATGACCGACCTTATCCGCCGCCTCACCGCCTGGGTGAGACTCCTCTTGATCCCCCACCACCCCGCACCCACGGCAACCGCCCCCGCACCGCCGCACCCCGAACCGTTCGCCACCCCCCGCAGCCGCTACGGCCTCGACGCCCTGCTCCCCCTGGCCGGAGAGGCGACCCGCCTCGTACGCCCCTACCTCACCGCCCACGAACAGCAGAGCCGCCGTCGCGAACTCGTCCTGGCCACCCTCGGGTTGGACACGCCTGGCCCGTACTGGATCCACGGCATGGAGATCGCCTGATGGACGACGACGACTTCATCAGCCCCGCCCGCCTGCTGCCCTGGGCCGGTCCCGAGGGCAAGCCCTGCTACCTCATCGGCGATGCCACCGGCCCCGTGTCCCGGGTCGCCGACGCCATGGAGTCCGTACAGCTCGGCATGGGCGGCGAACTGCTCACGTACGCACGCGGCATGCTCCCCGACGCCTCCGACGGCGAAATCCGTTACCTGGCCGAGCGCTTGACGGAGGCACTACAGGACGCCCTTCGCGTCGCGGAGAGCCGAGGGCTGAGGCTGCGCTGAACTCGCTGTGGTGCAGAAAAATCCCGGCGGCAGACCGTGCCGGCCGGGATTTCTCTGCACCAGGCCCGCCCCCTACCCCCTCTCGAACCCGTAGCTCCGCTCCACCGGTCAGCCGAGAAGGCGGCGGCCTCGGGGGAGGTCAGAAAAGCCCGCCCTGGATCACGGGGACCTCTCGTACCGGAACAGTCGTACGTGCCGCCTCCCGCGCCCCTTCCAGTCGCCACCCCCGCAGCAGCCGGCTGTCCAGGACGATCAGGCGGCCGGTGTCGGCCAGATAGACGTCGGGCCCGGCCACCGCGACGAGATCGCCAAGGACCACCCCGCCGTCGACGAGCTCGGTCACGGCGTGACCGGCGTCGCCCGCGAGACGCTCGACCCCGAACGCCTCGCCGTGGTCCACGACGGCCGACGGCACCCGCTCCAGCGACTCCGGCCACCCGTCGAGCGCGAGGGCGAAACCATGCAGACGTGCCAGCTCGTTCCGCCGCTCATCGACACCCGGCAAGGTCGCCCTGACGGCCCGCTTCCTGGCGTACGAGATCCGGTCCGGCACCCCGAGTGCCACCCGCAGCAGTTCCTCGGCCCGGCGCGCGGCCATCAGGGGCCCGCGGCCCAGCCAGGCGAAGGCCACGGCTCCCTGTTCGAGGAGCCGGGCCGGGCCCCGCTCCTCGCGGGTGATCCCCACCTTCACGAGGCCCGCCCCGAACCACGCGAGGTAGACGCGGTAGGTGCGCGGATCGTCGGCGATGGTGTCGGCGGCCACCGAGTGCGCCCGGTCGAGGCGCGCGCACTCGGCGCACCGGGCCTGCGTCCCGCGCGCCGGGACGGCGGCGGCCACCGGGCAGGGATTCCCCCGCGCACCCACGCACTCCCGGTGGCCGAGGGCGCGGAAGCCCACGCGCCTGCCCACGAGCAGCGGACTGACGTCCCCCCGCTCCCACCGGAGCCCGGGCCGTGCACTGTCCGCCCAGCTCAACCCCGCACTACGCCACTCCATGGGGCCAGTCTCGCGCAGCCTCAGCCTTCTACTGCTCCGCTACTGCTCCGCCCGCTCCGTCTGCCGGGGCCGCCCCGTGGCGGCGGCGACCACGCCGGTCAGCCACAGCAGCACGGCCACCACGGCGGCCGACGTGCTGGAGGAGGCGTGCAGCGACCAGGCCCACGGCTCCGGGGTGTTGTCGCTGTCCACGCCGAGGAGCAGCGTGGGGCCGAACATGCCGAGCGGCAGCAGCCAGGCGAGCCCGCTGCCGAAGAGGCGGGCGCTGATCATGCCGAGGCCGAGATAGCCGACGACGTTGCGGGCCGCCGAGCCGAACACCTCCGCGGTCGCGCCGCTGAGCAGCGGCAGCGCGGTCAGGCCGAGCGCCAGCACGAGCAGCACCACCAGATAGCCGCCCCGCAGGCGGCTCATCGGCTGGGCCGCGGTCTGCTCCAGGTCCGCCATCGGCGAGAACAGCGTGGTGGCGAGGACGACCGCGTGGGCGAGCGGCACGATCTCCGCCACCGGCACGCTGAAGTCGACCAGATAGCGGAACTCGGGCACCGCCACGCGCTGCCCCGCGAACGCGGTCGCCGCCAGCGCGATCAGCAGCGCGACGCCGGTGGCCCGGGGCAGGCCACGGCAGCGTACGAAGGCGATGACCGCGCCCACTCGGGGGTCGCCGCCGGCCCGGAGGCTCCGCACGGCCCGGAGGCTCCGTACCGGGCTCACCGCGGCGGCTCCGGAACCGGGCGGCAGGCACGGATGTCCCCGGCCGCCGCCTCGATCCACGCTTCCTGCTTCGCGGCGGGGGCCCCGGTGACGCGGGCGAGCACGCGGCCGAACTTCTCGCCGTAGTACTCGCCGGGCGCCCCGGCGCGGTCCCGGATGACGGCCTCGAAGAGGAACGTGTCGGGAAAGCCGCCGGTCTGCTTCAGCAAGTGGGGCTCGCAGTCGGCGGACTCGGGCTGGGGAAGCGCCGCCGCGAACAGTGCGTCGGTCAGGTCGGCCTCGGTCTCCGCCGGCGTCATCAGGGACAGCTCGGCGACAGGCCCCGCGGGCCGCGTCAGGCCGCTCGCGTAGAAGGAGCGGTTGAGCCCCTTCAGGTCACCGAGCCGCGCGTCGACGGTCTTCACCGCGGCGCGGGCCTTGGGCAGCAGATGGCGGTCCTCCGGCCACAGGCACACCTTCGTACGGCCGCTGGTGGCGCAGAGCGGCTGCGCGGGCTGGGCCTTGCGCACCGCCCAGTACGAGTCGGGCGTCGGCGTACGGAAGGCCACAAGCGCCCCGCCCGCGACGACGGCCGCCACGACGAGCGCCCCGAGGGCGACGGGACGCGGGGCGAGTGACGCGCGGCGCCGCAGCGCGGGCAGCGCGGTGAGCAGCAGGCCGAGGGCCAGGCACCAGGCGAAGGCGATCAGCATGCGCGCGGTGTTGGGCTCGAACTCCGAGCTCCAGAACTCGTCTATCGCCGGGAACAGCTTGTCCAGCGGGGTGTCGGGGACGAACGCGACGAAGACGAAGAGCCCGTACCAGAAGATCCCGGCGAAGGGCGCGACCACGCGGGACGGCAGCGCCGAACCGATCGCGACCCCGACGGCGATCTCCAGGCCCATCATCCCGGCCCCGAGCAGCAGCGGCGTCCACGCGGGCTCGCTGACGTCACTGACACCCGCGGTCCGCGAGAACGCGACGGCCACGAGCACGGCGTACGCCAGCAGCGCCCACAGCCACACCGCGAGCCACAGGAGCAGCGCCTGCGCCCAGCCGCCCCGCGCCGCGGTGTCCGCCCAGACCCTGGTCCGGTGCCGGAAGGCGCGGCCCGCTCCCCAGGCGGCTGCCGCGCTCATCACCGAGCCCATCACGATCACCGAGTAGAGCTGGACCTGCAGGCTGGTCTGGGTCCACCAGCCGATCCAGTCGCTCTCGTCGGGGCTGTCGGCGGTGAAGTAGTAGACGCCGATCGCGCCCATGAGCGCGGCGGCCCACTTGGCCTCGCCGCGCCGCATCTCGGTAAGCAGCACACGCATCAGGTCGCCACCGCTTCCGTCCCGGCCAGATGCAGATAACCGGCTTCCACGGCTCCCCCGTCGACTTCCTTGCCGTCGGGGTCAGTTGTGCCCCCGTCCGGCAGCGCGCACAGCTCGGCGACCGTCCCCGTGAAGCGGACGGAGCCTTCGAGGAGGACGGCCACGCGGTCGCACACGTGGGCGACGTCCTCGGCGAGGTGGGTGCTCATCACCACGGCCGAGCGCTCGCCCAACTCCTGTATCAGCGCGCGGAATCCGACGCGCTGGGCCGGGTCGAGGCCCACGGTAGGTTCGTCGAGGAGCACCAGGGCCGGTTCGTTGACCATGGCCTGGGCGATGCCGACGCGGCGCAGCATGCCGCCGGACAGGGCGCCCATCTTCCGGTCCGCGTGCTTCTCCATCTGTACGAGGCGCAGCGCGTCGCGGGCCCGCTCGCGCCGCTGGGCCGCAGGCACCTTGCGCAGCCAGGCCGCGTACTCGGTGAACTCCAGGACGGTGAACCGGGGGTAGAACCCGAAGGACTGCGGGAGCACCCCGATCCGCTGCCGGATCCGCTGCACCCGCGCCCGCCCCGGCGCCTCGTCACCGAGGAGGGTCACCGACCCGGACCTGGGTCTGCGCGCCGTGCTCAGGAGCGACAACAGGGTGCTCTTCCCCGCCCCGTTGGGGCCGAGCAGTCCGGTGACGCCGGAGGGAAATTCGAGGGACACGTCGTCGAGGGCGACCGTGGAGCCGTACTGGACGGTCACGGCCGCGACCGCCGCGACCGGCTGGGAGCCGGTCGCGGCGGCGCTCTTGCTAGTGGTCACGTGATTCCTGATCAGTTCTGGGCGTTCACGTAACCGTAGGCGCGGCTGCCGGGAATCCCGGCCCAGGTGGCCTTGGTGTAGTACTTGCCACTGGTGCTGGTGCCCTTGTACGCGCCACAGCCGTACGCCTGCCGGTAGCTGCGGGAGGTGCTGGCGATCTTCGGGTCGGGGCGGAAGCTCTTGTCCTGGTAGATGTACGCGCTGAACGTCCTGGTGTCGTTCACCGGCACATCGCCGCAGGCCTTGGCGTGACCGCTGCTCTTGCCCTTCCAGCGGTCACCGTCCTCCTTGTTCCCCGCGGTGGCTATGGAGAAGGGAAGCCGGCTTCCGCTGATCTCCGCCGCCACCGCACCCACGGCCGGCACACCGATGGCGATCGCCGTCAGTGTCCCGACCACCGCGAGCTTGCGCTTCCCCGTGTACAACTTGCGCATCAATCCTCCAATAAAGCAGGACTTACTTGGTCGTTGATCACGCTATGTGTGGAATCCATGACTCCGCCCGGCAACGTCTCAGCTGTGCTGACGATCACACCGACGATCAACGCCAACTGCGGGCGCTCTCCCGCCCGGTGGCGCGAGCGACCTCGCTCACAGGGCCTTCGCGCGCCGCGCGGGCTAGGATCCGGGACATGGCCCTGACCATGAACGACGTCGACCGGTTCGAGGCATCGAGGCCCCGCCTGGAGGCCATCGCCTACCGCCTCCTCGGATCGGCGAGTGACGCCGAGGACGCCGTGCAGGACACCTTCCTGCGCTGGCAGGCCGCCGACGTCGACCACGTCGAGGTCCCCGAGGCCTGGCTGACGAAGGTCCTCACCAACCTGTGCCTCAACCAGCTCACCTCGGCCCGCGCCCGCCGCGAGACCTACGTGGGCCAGTGGCTGCCCGAGCCCCTGCTCGCCGGTGACCCGATGCTCGGCCCCGCCGACACCGCCGAGCAGCGCGAGTCCGTCTCGTACGCGGTCCTCGCCCTCATGGAGCGCCTCTCGCCCAACGAGCGCGTGGTGTACGTGCTGCGCGAGGCCTTCGGCTACTCGCACCGGGAGATCGCGGAGATCCTCGACATCACCGAGTCCGCGGGCCAGCAGATCTTCCACCGCGCCAAGAAGCACGTCGCGGCCGGCAAGGCCCGCACCGAGATCGACGAGGCCACCGCCCAGCGCATCGTCGAGGAGTTCCTCGCGGCCGCCACCAGCGGCCGGACCGAGCCGCTCGTGCGGCTGCTCACCCAGGACGCCATCTCCATCGGCGACGGCGGCGGCAAGGTCCCCGCGCGCGCCAAGGCGTTCGAGGGTGCCGTCGCGGTCGCGAAGTTCATGCGGGGCCTGTTCAGGCCGAGCGAGGCCAAGCGCGCCTACGTCGGCGGCTCGCCCGACATCTGGGCCGCGACCGCGAACGGCGGCCCCGCCCTGGTGGTGGCCGTCGAGGGCCGGGTCGTCGGCGTCATGTGCCTGGAGATCACGGCGGACGGCATCGTGGCGTTCCGCAACCAGGTCAACCCCGACAAGCTCGAACGCGCGACCCAGCAGTGGGCGGCGACGGACCACGGGGACCCCCTGCTCAAGGCGTTCTGACCCCCGCCTGACCCCCGCCCACCGCTATGTGACCTGCTTCACACCTCTCACCTGTCAGGAAACGCGGGGCTGCCCGGTTCAAGTGGCGAACCCGCTGAAGAGCTGATGACAGGAGCAGGAAAATGCAGCAGCACCGCATCGTCGTCATCGGAGCCGGATACGCCGGAGCCATCGCCGCCGGACGCCTCGCCAGGCGGCTGCGCCGCGAGGACGTCGCCATCACCCTCGTGAACCCGGAACCCGACTTCGTCGAGCGCATCCGGATGCACCAGCTGACGGTCGGCCACGACCTCAGGCCCCGGCCCTTCAGCGAGATGTTCGCGGACACCGGTGTCGAACTGAGGCTCGCGAAGGTCACCGCCGTCGACGTGGACCGCAAGACCGTCGCCGTCAGCGGCGCGCAGGGCGCCGCTGAACTGGAGTACGACACCCTCGTGTACGCCATCGGCAGCGGCTGGGACGCCCAGGGCGTCCCCGGCACCGCCGAGCACGCCCACGAGATCGCGAGCCGCCCCGGAGCACTCCGGCTGCGCGAGCGCCTGGCCGGACTGAATGCCGGGGAGAGCGTGGTCGTGGTGGGCGGCGGCCTCACCGGCCTGGAGGCGGCGACCGAGATCGCCGAGGCCCGCCCGGACCTCGACGTCGCCCTCGCCGCCCGCGGCGGGCTCGGCGACTGGCTCTCGCCCAAGGGCCGCGAACACGTGCGGAAGGTCTTCGCCGGGCTCGGCATCACCGCGTACGAGCAGGCCGCCGTCACCGGCGTGCAGGCCGACCAGGTGACCACGGCCGGCGGAGAGGTCATCCCGGCCGCGGTCACCGTGTGGACCACGGGCTTCGCGGTGCACCCGATCGCGGAGGCCACCGCCCTGGAGGTCACCGACGCCGGCCAGATCGTGGTGGACCGGAGCATGCGCTCGGTCTCGCACCCGGACGTCTACGCGATCGGCGACGCGGCCATGGCGATGGGCCCCGGCGACAAGCCGCTGCGGATGTCGTGCGCCACCGGCACCCCCATGGCCTGGCAGGCCGCCGACGCCATCGCGGCCCGTCTGACCGGCACGAAGGTCCCGACGACGCCGATGCGCTACTTCAACCAGTGCATCTCGCTCGGCCGCAAGGAGGGCCTGATCCAGTACGTCACCGCCGACGACCGCTCGGTCAACGCGGCCCTGACGGGACGCCTCGCCGCCCGCTACAAGGAACTGATCTGCAAGGGCGCGGCCTGGGGCGTCGCCCACCCACTGTTCGGCATGCCGGCCCGCCGCCGCCCCGTGACCCAGCACCCGACCCGGCCGACCACCACCGCCGAGGCCACGGCCTGACCCGGCAACGCCCCCGCGCTCAGCGGGGGCACCTCCGGACAACCCCCGGACAACGCGAAAGGCCCCCGGCTGAACCGGGGGCCTTTCGACTGTGTGCACTCGGCAGGATTCGAACCTGCAACCTTCTGATCCGTAGGTTGGGGCGGGGGCCTGGGAGAGGGCCGATTCGCCCCTGGATTGGGCGCCTACGTTCGCGATAACGAGCCTGCGTGTGCCGTTGTTGCCGTCAGGGTTGCCGTCACCCCTAGCTCGAAAAGATCTTCGAGATGGGGAGGAAGCAATGCCCCGTCTCGCTCGCATGCCGCTTCTTCCGGCCTATCAGTTCGTCCAGGCGAATGCGCTGCTCCAGCACAGCCATAAAGTCGCCCCCGTCCATCGTCACAAACGGTGTACTGAGGCTGTACACAGCCAGGGCGTCCGAGGTGAAGCCGCTCATGCTGACGTACATGCCGAGCGTGTTCTTGCCCTTGCGCTCGATGTTGCTCTTGAAGACGTCCAGCTCTCTCCGTCCTATGGCTTCCTTCCACCACTTAGCCTCAAGCACATAGTGGTCAGTATCGAACGTGAAGGCGCCGTCGACCTGCTCATGCGCCAGGCTGTATGACGCCCGCGGCTCCAGGTCGTACAGCCCGAACAACTCGTTTATGAAGCCCTCGAAGTCTCTGCCCCGCTGATGTGGGTCGGATGCCCCGCACATTACGAAGAAGCGTTGCTTCAGGGCTTCATGATCCTCGTTGAACAGCCTCGCCTGTTGTGCTCTCTTGGAGTCCTCGGCGATGGCAGCCGCGTGCTCCTCCTGCTCGCGGATAGCCTCTCGCTGCTTCTCCGTCCACTCACGCAACACGGCTACAGCGGCCTCGGCTTTGGGGACCATCTCATCCCGGTCTACCTGCTGCTCCAGGTTGGGGAACCGCTTCATCTCAGCGATGTCCAACATCATGTGAACGGTCAGGTCCCGGTACCGCGGTTCGTTGGCTCGCAGCAGGTCGACCAAGAGGCCAGATGTCTCACGCTTGGTCGCACCAAAGTCCAGGCGCGCCAACAACTCACTGTTGTCTTGGAGCATGCCTCGCACGTAACGCTCAAAGGGCGGCTTGTTCCAGAAGATGACCGTCAGAGCGTCGGCCAGTGCGTTGTACGCACTTGGATTGATGGTCCTACTACGGGCGCTGCGCTGCGGCACCGGCCCCTCCTCCGTATGCACCGTTTCGACCTATCACGGTATGCCCAATGCGCCGATGATCGGATCACCCTTGTACGTGGTCGTTGCCATCAGGTAGTGGGGCGTTGGGGCGGCTTCTAGTCGTACTCGCATAGGGCAGCGACCAATTCGGAGCCTTCCTTCGCTCCGCGGCGCTTCAACACGGCGGCCGTGGTGTGCAGCTCGTTCCACGAGTGCGGACGTCCAATGTCGGCGGCGTCGGGGACGCTCGCCACAGCCACTGACGCAGCTTGCCCAGACTCCCCGGCCCCGGCGAGTGCGTGCGCGAGGCAAGCGCGGTACCAAGTCTTGTCGCGTCGGTACTCGTCCGGCAGTGCGGCGAGCCCGACCGTGATCTGATCCACGGCCTCCCGCCAGTCACGCAAGTGCAGTGCAGCCATGCCTCGTTGCAGGGTGAACCACGTCTCGTCGTAGAAGTACATCCACACCGGCTCGTCCTCGGGGTGCTCGGACGCCCGGCGGATGAGCCCCTGTGCCTCATCGAGCAGCCGGTGCGCGTTGTCGGCCTCACCGTTGAGCGCGTGCCCTCGGGCGGCCATCTGCGCGGCCATGCCCTGCACTCCGAGCGAAGTGCCCGGCGCTGACCAGCGGGCCGCTTCCGCCAGGCGGACACACCTGGTTCCCCGGCCACCGGACCACGCCATGTGAGCCTTCATGCTGAGCGTCGTGGCGGCCATGTTGGCGTCTCCCGCCTCCAGCGCCCACTCGTGCGAGCGGTCGTACCAGGCAAGGGCGGCGGCAGACTGCGCCTGATCCTGGGCCATCCATGCGAGGAACTGCGCGTGTTCGGCAGCGAGTCGTACGACGCGGTCTTCAAGCGGTCCACGCGCCCCCGCGTACAGGTCGACGACGGTCCCAAGCTGCTGGCGCATCACGTCGACGAGCGGACGTGACCCAATGTGGTCCTCGGCGCGGCGGTGTTCGGCGAGGAGACGGTCTAGCCAGTCGAGAGTGGCTGCGTCGACTCGGTGGGAAGAGGCGACCACGCTTGTCACACGGGCCAATAGATCCTCATCCGGCGCGGCTCCCGGTAGCGAAAGCCCCGGAATCGGAGTCTCCGTCCGGCCTGCCTCTGCTGCTACGGCCTGGAGTTCGGCCGGAATCCTGAGCCCGGCTACGATGCGTTGCCGCACCTCGACGGAGGTGATTCGGCGGCGCCCCCGCTCGATGTCGGACACGTCGGGCTGGGCGAGGCCGACCCGCTCCCCGAGCTTTGTCTGACTCAAGCCGGTGAGCTTGCGATACGTGCGAAAGACGGCGCCCCAGTCTTCGCTGGTGACCGCCGTGGCTAGCTGCGGGTGAGACCACAGGTTCTCGGGAGTGTCTCCCATATCTCCAATATAGGACCGGTCTATAGGGCCATGGGATGGGATCAACAGGTGTTCGGCGCAAGGGTCTTGCTGAAGAAGGACCCCCGCGACCGTGGTGGACGGCCCGGGGGCGTGGCCATCAACCTAGGAGGTTGACGACATGACTCAAGCTACCGCCAGACTCCGAGCGCCGATCCTGCCGCAAGGTACGGAGGTGATGGCGTGACGATCACGACGTATTCGGCACGGCTGCTTCCTTGGTCGACTCCCGAAGGCAAGCCGTGCTACCTGTCCAGCGACGGAAACGGCTACTTGGCCCGCGTGGCGGACAACATCGAGTCCGTTCAGCTCGGTATGGCGGGTGACCTGCTGAGCCACGTTGCCGAGTTGCTCGACGACAGTAAGGCCACCGCTGATCAGCTCCGGTTCGCGCTGTCCTGCATGAGCCAGTCTCTGCGCGACACGAAGCGGATCGCAGACAGCAGGGGCACACGGCTGCCCGTACCCGATGACGATCCTGGCCCGGTCGACGCGGAGGAGGACGATCGCGACGACGGGGACGGTCCATAGCTCCCGGCTGAGGCATTCGGATGAGCACGGGCGGAGTCTCGCGCGGCGTCAATCGCTTCGCTGAGTGGACGCTGAAAGCCGAACCGGAAGCGGCCGTGCGCCACGTCGGCAAGTGCCTCACCTGCTCAGAGCAATGCGTCGATACGGCGGCGGGAGGTGATGCCCAACTGTGGTGCCTCAAGCACGCCGGGATCACTGGGCACGGCGGCTATGAGCTCTCGGCGTTCCAGCACTTCACCGCCAGCATGGCCGACCCGGCAGCGAATCCCCCACCAGCCTCGTGACCTGCCCGCTTCTCGTTGGCTCGCCTAGGTGGAGGCGCGCGTGCCCACGCGGCCGGCCGCAGCGGCTTTGGCCGATGTCCTGCCTGGGTTGGGGTCGGGCATGTTCAGGGGGCCGTACGCTCGCTGGCAACTCGGGCAGGCTCTGCATCTGCCCGGAATGTGAACGAGTGGCCCCCTGGACTTGCCCGACGCGGGCCCCGATCCGGGGAGGTGGCTAAAGCCGTGAAGGCCGTCCGCCCCAGCCACAGGGGGGCACGAGCCGACCTGAGGCGTAGGGCGCAGTTGACTACAGGCGCAAGGCGCTCAGCGATCGCGGGCGGTTCGCCGACCGGACGGGACCGGCCGAAGGCCGCACGCCCGGCCGAGGCGGCGAAGGCCGCCCGGCGCACCGAAGGTGCGCCTTGATCCTGTAAAGAAAGTCTGCGGAACCTACAGCCTCAGAACGGCTGCGACGTCACCCCCGGTGGATCGGGTCGCTGCGAGCCATTCCGGAGCGCTGGCCACCTCGAACCGGTCGGCTGGTGCCGTGATCGTGGTGAGTTCCAAGGGGTGGCCATTCGTGTCGGTCATGACGCGGCGAATCTCTAGCACGGCCGTGCCGACGGGCACATCCAGATCAGCGGCTTCGTCTCCCATCGGCATGCGCGCCGTGACTGTGCTGACGAACCGGACTGGCCCGCGAAGTCTGGCGAGTCGGGCGTACTGAGGCTCGCCAGGCTCGTCGTCCGCTCCCTCCTCCGGTTCCTCGGGCGCTTCAGGCTCGCTGCCATCGGGCTCGTACAGGGAGTCATCGTCATGCCGAGTCGGCTCCGCCTGACCTGAAGAGATCAACTCATCCAGATTCGAGGGCTCTTCAGGCTCCGGGTCGGGCCAGATCCCCAGAAGGTGAGCCGGGATGACCGACATGACGGCAACGCTCTGGTGCACGGTGCGGTGCCGCCAGTTCCGGTACCGGCAGACAGCCTTCGTCCCGGCTCGGACTCCCAGGGGTTCGGCCTCATTGCGCCCGATAGACGTGATCACCCCGTCCGGCGCCTCCGTCCCACGACTCCGCATCTCGTCGGCCATGGCGTGCTCCCAAGGGGACCACCCCAGTTTGGTCGGGTCGTACTCCCCGGCGAGCAAGTCCACGGGGTCGGCCGCGTTGATGAGGATCACTTGCCGGTCGAAGCGCGGCCTCACGAACGTTCCCCGCCCATGCGAAGCCTTCAACAGCCCCTCTCCCACAAGCACGTTGATCGCACGCCGGACGGTGGGCCGCGATACGCCGTGGCGCTCGGCGAGTTGGCTCTCACTGGGCAGTGCACTGCCTGGTGGGTACACCTCGTCGCCCACGTCGGATCGCAGCGCGTCTGCGATGAACCGCCATGCGGGGCCGTCGCCTTGGGTCTTTGCATCGGTCATTGGTCCTCCGGATCTCCTCGGTCCCTCTTGGCCAAGAAAGGGTCTACCAGACGTAGTACGTGTGGTGCTAGCTTTCAGACGTGCTTCAAGACGTAGTACGTGTAGAGCTAGGGCCCCGCCCGGCCGACATGACGGCCAAAGAGTGGGCCGACTTCAGCGCGTGGTGGGAGCGGATCACGGCTCCCGACTACCGAGAGTGGGAGGAGGGGGTTCGACGGATCGGGGGATGCGCTCACCCGATCCACCTGACGGGAACGGTCCGGCTGGTCAACACGGCTACCGGGGAAATCGTGTACGAGCTGGCCAACGGCGGCCGAACCTCCTTGATGGTCCCTTGCGGCAACCGTCGTCGGGAGTGGTGCGCTCCGTGCTCCCGCGTCTATCAGTGGGACACCTGGCACCTGGTGAAAGCAGGTCTCGTCGGCGGCAAGGGCGTGCCCGAGTCGGTCGCCGAACGGCCTCGCGCATTCGTGACGCTCACTGCACCGTCGTTCGGCCCTGTCCATGCGCTCTCCGAGGATCGGCCCTGCCATCCCCGGCGCGGCAGCGGGCAGTGCGAGCACGATGAACCGCTGGCCTGCTGGGATCGGCATTCGTCCGCTGACGCCGGGATCGGGCAAGCCCTGTGTGCTGGCTGCTACGACTACGCAGGGGCGGTGCTGTGGAACGCGTACGCAGGCAAGTTGTGGCACCGCTTCACCGATCTTCTGCGTCGCCAGGAGTTACCGCGAGCGGCAGGCGTCACGCGGGCAGAGTTCGTCCGTCGGGTGCGGGTCTCCTTCGTCAAGGTCGCCGAGTACCAGCGGCGCGGCCTCGTCCACTTCCATGCGGTGATCCGCTTGGACCCGGTGGCGGATGAAGACCCGGTTCCCGCCTGGGCCACGTTCGAACTGATCTCGATGGCGGTCCATCGGGCGGTTCCGTTAGCGCGGCTCACCACCCCGTACAGCCCCGCCGGGCAATGGGACTTGGGCTTTGGGAGCCAAACCGACGTCCAGCCCATACCGACGGTCGGGACAGACGAAGAAGCTCACGGCGCCGACGCGGTGGCCTCGTACATCGCCAAGTACGTGACCAAGGGCGTGGAGGACACGGGGATGGCTCATCGCCCCGTGTATTGCAGGGCGTGCCGCGGGACGGGCTTCGCTGGCGCCTGCCACGGATGCGACGGCTCGGGGCTGCGGGTATCCATCGCCGAACTACCCGGCCCTCTGCATTCGCGGGCCATGGTCGGAACTGCGGCGCGGCTCGGCAGGCTCTCCGAATATCGGGGGCTGAATCTACGCCGATGGGCTCACCAATACGGCTACGGCGGCCACTTCTCCACAAAGAGCCGTAGCTACAGCACGACCCTGAAGGCTCTTCGGGGCGCTCGCGCGGATTTCAGGGCTGACCAGACCAGGAACCGCCTCGGAGTCACCGAAGAGCTAGCCATCGATTCCGAGCTCTCCTTTTCCGGTTCCGGATACGCCAGCAAGACAGAAGGGCAGATCGCTGAAGGGGTTCGCGATGCCATCGAGGAAAACCGAATTGAAGGCCGCGCGGCCCTCGCGGAGCTCAGGGCAGAGGAGGAGGACTGGATGTAGTGGCCTCACACGATCACAGAACCCCACCGCTCCTGCTCACGGTGGACCAGGTGGCCGCTCGCCTCCAGGTGAGCCGGTGGACGGTCTACAACCTGATCCGCTCGCGGGAGCTGGCCTCCGTCACCATCGGCCGGTCCCGGCGCATAAGTGAAGCGGCTCTGCACGACTACATCGCACATCTCTCGGAAGAAGGTAGCGCCTGATGGCGAAGGCCAAGAAGAACGTCAATGGGGAAGGCACGATCTACCAACGGAAAGACGGACGATGGGAAGGCACGGCATACGTCCTTACCTCCGACGGCACGTACAAGCGGCGCAGCGTCTACGGAAAAAGCTGGGACGATGCACACGAAAAGCTGACCCGCCTCAAGGCGGATTCGCAGAATGGCGTTCCGGTCTCCGTCATGAAGCAGACCGTCACGGAGTACATGACGTACTGGTTAGAGAACGTCTCCCGCCCGAAGGTCCGGCGCGGCACATGGGTCAACTATGAATCACTGACCCGGAATTACATCCTGCCGAACCTCGGCACGAAGAAGGTCGCGCGCCTGGCCGCACGGGACATACGCGCCTTCCTCCTCAAGACCGCCCGCACCTGCCAGTGCTGCGCGCAGGGCAAGGACCAGGCCCGTCCGGAGAGCAAGCGGCGGTGCTGCGCGACCCACAAGTGCTGCGAGAAGTACCCGTCAGACCGCACGGTGCGGTTTCTGCTCGTGCTCCTGCGGGCCGCCCTCCAGCACGCCGTGAACGAAGACGACCTGCCGCGCAACGTGGCCCGAAACGTGGAGCTGAGCATGGGGACCCAACGAGAGATCGAACCGCTGTCGGTACAAGAGGGCAGGAAGCTCCTGGCGGCAGCTCGCGGGGATCGCGTGTGGGCCGCGTACGAACTGGCGGTCCGGCTCGGTCTGCGGCGTGGTGAGGTCCTGGGGCTGTCCTGGAAGGACGTCGATCTTGTGGACGGCGTGATCCACGTCCGGCAGAGCCTCCAGCGGGTCGGCGGTGAGCTGTCGCTGACCGCCACGAAGACCCGTCGCTCCACGCGTCGGCTCGCGCTGCCAGAGGAGTGCAGGACGGCGTTACGGGCTCGCCGTGCACAGCAGAGGGCCGACCGGCTGGCGGCCGGTGAGAAGTGGACGGCATCGGATCTTGCGTTCACCACACGCAACGGGACCCCGATCGAGCCCCGGAACCTGAACCGCGCCTTCGAGGCGCTGAGCAACCGGGCGGGCATCCGTCAGGTCCGCTTCCACGATCTTCGGCACACCTGCGCCTCCCTCCTGCACGAGCAGGGTGCCGACGCCCGGACGATCATGGAAATCCTCGGGCACAGCTCCATCCGCGTGACGATGGACATCTACACCTTCGTACGCCTCGACACGCAGCGAGCGGCCTTCGATCGCGTGGGCGATGCCCTGGCGGCGGGTGACGGCAACGGGCCGGATGACGATGACGGCCCAGCCTGGTCACCTGTCGCGATCTAGGACGGTTGCCGTCAACGACTGCCGTCAACGCAAAAGCCAGAGGCCCTAGCGGTTACCCGCTAGGGCCTCTGGTCTGCTGTGCACTCGGCAGGATTCGAACCTGCAACCTTCTGATCCGTAGTCAGATGCTCTATCCGTTAAGCTACGAGTGCTTGATTTTTCTTTTTTCTGCCTTCGCTCCCCGGCCTTTCGGCCCGTTCGCGGCGACAGGAAGAACATTACATGACCGCCGCCGCCATGTGAAATCCATTGACCACACCGCTTGCGACCTGCGGAAACGTTCCTCATGAGGAGGAAACGCCGAAGCCCCGGTCCATCGGGACCGGGGCTTCGGATCTTGCAGCGGAGGCGGAGGGATTTGAACCCTCGATGGGATGTAAGTCCCAAACCGCATTAGCAGTGCGGCGCCATAGACCGGACTAGGCGACGCCTCCAGCTTGCACTCCGGCGCGAGCGCGCGGGGTGCGTTGCAGATGATGACACAGCCGGGCGGCGTGTCACCAATCGCGGCTTCCAAGGTACTAGTCGGGCGGCCCGCAGGGCAAAGCGTCTTTCGCCTGCCCGCAACGTCACGGCGTCAACGGCGTTAGACGCGGTAGAGCCCGTACGTGTCCGCGTACCCGGTACCCCGCACCCAGTGGAGCCCCGTCATGCTGCGCCGTCTCGTCCTCACCGCCGCCGCTTCCGTCGCCGCGCTGTCCGTCGCGCCCGCCGTCGCCCACGCCGACATGGGGCCCCTGCCCCTGCCGACGCCGGTGACGGAGTCGACCCCCAACCGGCTCACGGTGGAGGTCACCGACACCGGGAACGGCCGGGACGGGAAGTTCGAGCTGGAATGCCACCCGGCGGGCGGCACGCACCCGCAGGCCCAGGACGCGTGCGCGAAGCTCGACCAGGGCACCTGGGGCACCGACACGTTCGCGCCCACGCCGGCCGACTCGAACTGCACCATGCAGTACGGCGGCCCCGCCACCGCGCACATCACCGGAACGTGGAACGGGCGGCCCGTCGACGCGACGTACAACCGCAGCAACGGATGCGAGATCTCCCGGTGGAACAGGCTCGTGCCGGTGCTGCCCGAGACCGGCGCCTGACTCCGGCCGATCTGTTCCGGCCACTTCTGGAACGATTCCCGGCCACCGCGAAAACCGGCCCGCCGGGACCTCGTCGTGACCAGGCGGTACGGAAGCCACACATCTTCTGCGTGCGACCTCCCTCTCATCCGGCGTCGCGCGCACAACCACTCCCCGTAGACTCCCTCCCGTGACACGCCGCGGGCCGCGGGGCAAGATGGCCTGGGCGAGTCGGCAAGCAGCAGTAACCAGGGAGGAAGCGTCGTCGTGAGCAGCAGGCCATCCCGAGGCGCTGCTCGCCTCGCAGCCATACTCGACGCGCTCCCGGACGCGCTGGTCCTCGTGAACGCGAACGGGACCGTCGTGAACGCGAACGCGATCGCGCTGGAGGCGTTCGAGACACCGGGCACCGCCCTCGTGGGACGAGGGCTCCTCGATCTGTTGCCGGAGTTCGACTCCCGGCTCATTCCCGGATCGATGCGCCGACCCGAATCCATCGACGAGCGCGGGCGTACGAAGCCGACGCGGATGACCGCGCGGCGCACGGACGGCAGCGAGTTCCCCGTCGAGGTCACCAGCTCGAACCTCGAGGACATCCGGGACGCGTACGACAATTACGGCTACACCGGCGACGAGTTGCTCATGCTCGTCGTACGCGACCTTTCGGGCGCCGTGGACACCGAGGCCGAACTCGCGCGTTCCCAGCGGCAGACCGAGATGATCCTGCGTGCCGCGGCCGAAGGCGTCGTCGGCACGGACACCGACGGACGGGTCGTCCTCGTCAATCCGGCCGCCGCGCAGATACTGGGCTTCAGGGCCAGCGACCTCGGCGGGCAGGAACTGCACCATCTGGTGCTCCACTCGCGCGCCGACGGTGAGCCCTTCCCGTACGAGGAGTCCCCCCTCGCCGACACGCTCCGCTCCGGGCGCAAGCACCGGGTGCGCGGGCAGGTGTTGTGGTCCAAGAGCGGCGACCGGGTCGCCGTCGACCTGACGACAGCGCCGGTGCGGGACGGGGACCAGCTCGTCGGCGCGGTCATGACGTTCACCGACCGGCGGCCCTACGACGCGCTGGCCGAGGAGCACGAGGCCGCGATCGCCGCGCACGCCGAGGAGATGAAGGCCGCGACGGAGCGCCGCACGGAGGAGCTGCGGGCCGCGACGGAGCGGCACGCGGCGGAACTCGCCGCCGCCGCCGAGCAGCGCGCCGAGGAGATCGCCGCCGAGCAGGAGCGGTACGCGGCGCTCGCCGAGCGCGAGAAGGACCGGTTCGAGGAGCTGGCCGAGCGCGAGAAGGCGCGGTACGACGCGCTGGCCGAGCGCGAGAAGGCGCGGTACGACGCGCTGGCCGCGCGGCACGAGCAGTTGCTCGCCGTGCTCGGTTCGTCGTTGCGGGGTCCGCTCGACGAGCTGCGGCGTGAGCTGTCGGCTCTCGCGGCGGACGACGCCGGGCAGTTGTGGCCCGAGGCGAATCAGGTCCTTCATCACCTTTCGGCCGGGTACGCCCGCATCACCACCCTTGTCGACAACGTCCTCGGCTTCCAGCTGCTCGACTCGGGTGCGGATCAGCTGACGCGCGTGAAGGTCATGCTCGACGCCGTCGTCGCGAGCGGCGTGGAGGGCGCGGTCGAGCTGATCGGGCCCGGACGCGCGCAGTTCGCGGTGCACGCGCCGCCGATCGAGGTCGAGGTGGACCCGGGGCGGCTCGCCACGGCGCTCGCCCACCTGGTCGCCGACGTGGCGGGCATCGACGCCACGGGCAACGCGCGGGCCGGCGCGGCCCCTTCGGCCGTGGCCCCCGGCGGGTACGTGGACTCGACGGTGGTCGTGGCCGCGGCCCAGCGCGGCGAGGTCGTCCGCATCGAGGTACGGGGTCCGTACGCCGGGGGAGACCCGGTGCACGAACCGATCGTCCGGGGCATCGTGCGGGCGCACGGCGGTGTGCTGCAGACGCACGAGGTGCCGGGGATGAGCGGCAACGCGTACGTGCTCGAAGTACCGATCGGCGCCGGGAGCGGGGCTGTTCCCGCCGCGCCTGCCGCGCCCGCGGTGACGGGTGGCGCCGGTGGCACGGACGGCTCTGTCGGCTCTGTCGGCTCTTCGGTCGTGGTGCCCGCGCAGGCTTCGCCCGCCACGGGTGGCGGGCGGCGGAGGGCACGGCGGGCCGCCGGCCCCTCGGTCGACTCCTTCCTGGAGAGTTCGGTTTCCGACGGCGGGACATCGGGGGGTGCCGTCCCCGAGGGGGGCCCGGCGTCACCCAGCGGGACCGGGCGGCGTCGAGGCCGGCGTGCGGCGGAGGCCGCGGAGGCGCAGGCCACCGAGGCGCAGGCCACCGCGGATGCCGCGGCTTCGGCTGAGGGGCCGGTTGCTCCGGAGGCGCCCGCGCGGGCCGAGGGCACGCAGGCTGCCGGTGGTACGGGGCGGCGGCGTGGCCGGCCTAGCGCCGCGGAGGGCCTTGCCAGTTCCGTGAGTTCCGTCGGCTCCGTCGGCTCCGTGGTGACGGCTGCCGAGCATGCTGCCGGGTCCGCGGCTCTGGGGGAGACGGTGCCGCCGCAGGGCGTGCCGGTTCCCGCGGGGGCGGTGGCTCCTGCCGCTTCCGGGCAGCGGGCTCGACGGAACGACGACCAGTTGGCGTTGCCGCCCGCTCTGCCGTCGGGCGACGCTTCCGGGAGCGGTGCTTCCGGGGCCGGGACGGCTGTGGCGGTCGCCGGTGATTCCGGTGAGGGCTCGCCTCGTCCGACGGGACGGCGTCGCCGTGCGCTGGCCGCCGCCAAGGAGCGGGCCGCCGCCGAGGAGGCCCCCAGCGGGCGCGTCTTCGCGCTGCCGCCGGCCTCCGCGGACCAGGACGACACGGGGCAGCACGAAGCGGCCCTGCACCACCCGGCAGACGACCACACCCCGCCGCAGCCGCACCCCGCGGACGCGCCGACGGGCCGCCGCCGGTCACGTCCGGCACAGGACCAGGACCAGGACCAGGGGCAGGGACAGGCGCAGGGGCTGGACCAAAGCCAGGGGCAGGGGCTGGAGCAGGGGGCGGCGCCCGCCGCCGCTGCCGCGCCCGCCGCGCCGGGGGCGCCCGTTCCTCCCGCGTCGCCCGCGGCCGCCGGTCCCGCGGGGAGCGCGCACGGGACGCCGCCCGCCGGTGTTCCCTCGCAGCCCACGACGTACGCCGAAGGCACTCCGGCGCGCGGCGTCCACACGCCCGGCAGGGGTGTCGCGCTCCCGCCCGAGCGCGGGACCCAGGGCGGGCGGGCCGCGCAGCCGCTGCCCGCCGAGGCCGCGCCCGACCCCAACTCAACGCAGGGGCGCGCCATCAGCGTGCGCACGCTCGGGCAGGGCGTGCCCTTCGGCCAGCAGATCGCGGAGCAGCAGCAGCGCCGTCTCGGGTTGCAGGGGCGGGGGCAGGCTCCGGCAGCTCCGGGTGCCCCGGCAGGTTCGGCAGCTCCGGCGACGGCACCGCAGCCTCCGCAGGCTCCCCCGACCCAGCAGGCCCCACAGGCCCCACAGGCCCCACAGGCCCCGCAGTCCCAGCAGACAACGCAGTCCCCGCAGGCCCCTCAAGCCCCGCAGCCCGCTCCGGCCCCGCAGCCGCCTACCGCCGGACCGCTCCCGGAGCAGGCGCCCGCGCAGCCCGCGGCTTCGGGCCAGGCGCAGTCGCACACCCTCGGCGGCTCCCAGGGCGGGTCGCTCGGCGGCTCCGTGGGAGGTTCGGGGCGTCGGCGCAGGCTGTCCACTCCCCCCGCCGCCGCGGGCGATGACCGCCCGGAGCCAACGGCGCGCCCGCACCCCCAGGCGCAGACCCACCCGCAGTCCCGTATCGCGTCCTCCAGCGAGGGCACCGGACGCTCGTACGCGATCGGCGCACCCGACGAGGACGCCGACGAGGGCCCTGAGCCGCTGGACGGACCCGGCGGCGCGGTCGAGGTCGCCAACCGGCCCCAGCCGCAGCCCATGGACGACGAACTGCCGCCCGAGCCGCTGGACAACCCGCGCCGCCTGCTCGTCTGGCCCGCGCCCGACGTCACCACCCAGCAGGCGCTGAGCGACCGCGGCTACCGTCCCGTCATCGTGAACTCCCGCGAGGAGGTCGACGCCCAGATCGCGGCATTCCCCGCGGCGCTGTTCGTGGACCCGCTGACCGGGCCGATCACGCGTACGGCTCTGCAGTCGCTGCGCACCGCCGCTGTGGCCGCCGAGGTTCCCGTGCTCGTCACGGCGGGACTCGGCCAGGCGACGCGCGAGGCGGCGTACGGCGCCGACCCGGCCGTACTCCTGAAGGCCCTCGCGCCCCGCGACAGCGAGCAGCACCCGCCGCGCGTCCTGCTCATCGAGGAGCACGAGGAGATCGCGCTCGCCCTGACCGCGACGCTGGAACGGCGTGGCATGCAGGTGGCGCGGGCCGAGAGCGACGCGGACGCGGTGACGCTCGCCGCGCAGATGCGGCCGAACCTGGTGGTGATGGACCTGATGCAGGTGCGTCGCCGCAGGGCCGGGATCATCGACTGGCTGCGCGCGAACGGTCAGTTGAACCGCACCCCACTCGTCGTCTACACCGCCGCCGTCGACGAGACGGAGCTGCCGCGGCTCGCGGCGGGGGAGACGGTGCTGTTCCTCGCGGAGCGGTCGACGAGCACCGAGGTGCAGGGCCGCATCGTCGACCTGCTGGCGAAGATCGGCACGAACTAGACCTCGCAGTACGGTGATGCGCCGCGCCCCCGGCCGGGGGCGCGGCGCATCAACCCGCTGTCAGGCCTCGCGTCAGAGCTTCGTGACGTCCAGTTCGCCGGCCGCGTACTGCCTGCGCAGCACCTTCTTGTCGAACTTGCCGACGCTCGTCTTGGGCACCGCCGGCACGATCGCCCAGCGCTCGGGCAGCTGCCACTTGGCGATGGTGCCCGCGAGGAAGTCGCGCAGGGCGGCGTATTCGAGGCTCGCGCCCTCCTTCAGCACGACCGTGGCGAGCGGGCGTTCGCCCCACTTGTCGTCGGGGACGGCGACGACCGCCGCCTCGGCGACGTCCGGGTGAGCCATGATCGCGTTTTCCAGTTCGACGCTGGAGATCCACTCGCCGCCCGACTTGATGACGTCCTTCGCGCGGTCGGTGAGCGTCAGGAAGCCGTCGGCGCTGATCACGCCGACGTCGCCGGTCTTCAGCCAGCCGTCCGCGCTGAACTTGTCCTCGGGCTTGAGCTCCTCGCCGCCGGCGCCGCCGTAGTACGCGCCCGCGATCCACGGCCCGCGCACCTCCAACTCGCCCGCGGACTCGCCGTCCCACGGCAGGTACTCGCCGCCGGGGCCGACCAGGCGGGCCTCGACGCCGGTGGGGAAGCGGCCCTGGGTGAGGCGGTAGGCGAACTCGTCGTCGGTGCCGATGGCCTTGGCCGGCGGGCGGGCGACCGTGCCGAGCGGGGAGGTCTCCGTCATGCCCCAGGCGTGGCAGACCCGCATGCCCAGCTTGTCGAAGGCCTCCATCAGCGAGGGCGGGCAGGCCGAGCCGCCGATGGTGACCTGGCCGAGCGAGCTGACGTCACGCGGCTTCGCGGAGAGCTCGGCGAGCAGGCCCTGCCAGATGGTGGGGACGGCGGCCGCGTGCGTGGGCCGCTCGGTCTCGATCATCTCGGCGAGCGGGGCGGGCTGCAGGAACCGGTCCGGCATCAGCATGTTCACGCCGGTCATCAGGGTCGCGTGCGGCAGGCCCCAGGCGTTGACGTGGAACTGCGGGACGACGACGAGCGTGGTGTCCGCGTCCGTCAGGCCCATGGACTCGCTCATGTTGACCTGCATGGAGTGCAGGTAGATGGAGCGGTGGGAGTAGACGACACCCTTGGGGTCTCCGGTGGTGCCGGAGGTGTAGCACATGGCGGCGGCCGTGCGTTCGTCGAGCTCGGGCCAGTCGTAGGCCGTGGGCTTGGCGGCGATCAGGTCCTCGTACTCGTGCACCTGCGCCTGGATTCCGGCCAGCGGCGAGCGGTCGCCGGGGCCCGAGACCACCAGGTGTTCGACGGTCGGCAGCTGCGGGAGGAGGGGCGCGAGCAGCGGGATGAGCGAGCCGTTGACGATGATGACGCGGTCGGCCGCGTGGTTCACGATCCAGGTCAACTGGTCGGCGGGCAGCCGGAGATTGAGGGTGTGCAGGACGGCGCCCATACAGGGGACCGCGAAGTAGGCCTCGACGTGCTCGGCGTTGTTCCACATGAAGGTGGCCACACGCTCGTCGCCGTCGACCCCGAGGTCCTCGCGCAGCGCGTGCGCCAGCTGGGCCGCTCGTTCACCGATCTCGCGGAAGCTGCGGCGCTGCGGGCTGGACTCACCGGTCCACGTGGTGACCTGCGACGACCCGTGCACGGTCGTCCCGTGCCGGAGGATGCGGGTGACGGTCAGTGGTACGTCCTGCATCGTGCTCAGCACGGCGTCCTCCCGATGGGCGCGCGGCATTCATCCGGGGCGGCTCCCGGATGACCTACCTGGCAGTAGGGCTCGCCAGATTCTTGCCGCATACCGCACGGTATGTCACTAGGTCGGGAGAAGAAAGGTCCTGCGGAACTGCGGTGATCACCGGACCGGCGTGCGTCCGGTCACCGGACCGGCGTGAGCTCCGGGTCCTCGCGCAGCTTGCCGAGCGCACGGGACACCGCGCTCTTGACGGTGCCGATGGACACCCCGAGCACCTCGGCGGTCTGGGCCTCGCTGAGGTCCTCGTAGTACCGCAGGACGACCATCGCCCGCTGCCGCGCGGGCAACTTCATGATCGCGCGCCACATCGCGTCCCTGAGCACCTGCTGCTCGGCCGGGTCCGCGACCGGCGTCACCTCGGGCTCGGGCAGCTCGTCGCACGCGAACTCGTCGACCTTGCGCTTGCGCCACTGCGAGGTCCGGGTGTTCAGGAGGGCCCGGCGCACATAGCCGTCGAGCGCCCGGTGGTCCTCGATCCGGTCCCACGCGACATAGGTCTTGGTGAGGGCGGTCTGCAGCAGATCCTCGGCATCGCTGGGATTCGCGGTCAGCGAGCGCGCGGTGCGCAGCAACACGGGCTGACGTGCCCGGACGTACGACGCGAACGACGGATACGCCGAAGGACTCGCGGTCCGCGTCGCGGCCTTCGATGCGCTGGCGCACATGGGCACCATGGATACGGTCATGGCTCCACGCTAGAAGCGCCCCCTACTTCAGCGGATCGGCCGCAGGTCCCTAAGCCGTGTCCGCCTCAGGTTGTACGCGGGGTGGTAGCTCCACCTCCTGAAGGTGGAGGAGGCGGAGCACACCCCTGAGGGTTCACCCCTGAGAGGGCCGCGCTCCCGGCCCGCCCGGGGACTAGCCGACGCGGGCCACCGGTGCGTGCACGAGATTCCGGTCGATCTTGATCGTGCGCCCGCCGTGCCGCTCCTTCACGTTGCCCGCGTACTGGTGGATGCGCCGCTCAGGGTGCCATGCGGTGCGCCGCAGCACCGGCTCGCGGTAGAGGTGCGGCCGCGTGTGCCAGCGCGCGAACCACATCACCGACGGCAGATCCCGCACCCCTGCCCGGCGCGCCGTCTCCATGTGCCGTACGCCGGAGTTCGCACTGCTGTAGAAGCCGGGAACGTACCCGAACCTGCGCACCTCGCGGTTCCAGGCCCGCACGAACGCCAGGGTGCCGTGCGCGCACGCCTTCTGCCGGTAGGTGTACGACTCCATGTCCAGGTAGAGCGGGCTGAGCCGCCGCATCCCGAGTGCCCTCGCCTTGCGTACGGCGTCACGCCCTTCCTGCGTCCCCTGCCGCACGGGGTACCGCCCCATGCGGACGTTCTTCTTGTGCTTCGCCGTGACGCAGGGCGACTGCGAACCGACGTACACGGGCAACACCTTCCACCCCTGCCCCCGCACCGTGCGCATCCAGGCGCGGGTCAGGTTCGGCTGGCGCTTGCAGGCCCGGCCGCGGCCCCCGTAGTAGACGCCGACCGCGCCGTACTTGGAGGCCTTCCAGCGGCGCATCGTGTCGGCGGACGGAGCCAGGCAGGTGTCGAAGGCCCGGCCGCGGAAGGTCGACACCCCGGCCGGCCACCCGGCAGCTCCGCCCTCCGTTCCGGCCCCGCGGCCCCCGGCCCCGGCTCCGCTCACGGCACCGGTCGGCGGTGCGCCCTTGGCCGGAGCGGGCGAGACCGGCGAGGCGGCAGGGGCGGCTGGGGCGGGGAGGGCGACGGCGAGGGTCGCGGAGAGGACAAGTCCCATCATCAGCTTTCGGCAGCTCATACGCCGAGTGAAGGGCCCCGAGCCCCCGATGCCCCCGGGACACGCGCCGCGTTCAGCCGTCCGCCGCCAGAATCAACCCTGATGTGGGGACGCCGGTGCCCGCGGTGACCAGCGTGCGCGCCGCGCCCGGTATCTGGTTCACGGACGTGCCGCGCACCTGCCGGACCGCCTCCGCCATGCCGTTCATCCCGTGCAGATACGCCTCCCCCAGCTGCCCTCCGTGCGTGTTCAACGGCAGCGCCTCCTCGGCCACGAAGTCCGCCGCCTCGCCCGGCCCGCAGAAGCCGAACTCCTCCAGCTGCATCAGCACGAACGGGGTGAAGTGGTCGTAGAGGATGCCCACGTCGATGTCGCCGGGCGCGAGCCCCGAGCCGCGCCACAACTGCCGTGCCACCACGCTCATTTCCGGCAGCCCGCTCAGGTCGTCGCGGTAGAAGCTCGTCATCTGCTCCTGCGCCCGGCCCGCCCCCTGGGCCGCCGCCGCGATCACCACCGGTGGATTCGGCAGATCGCGGGCCCGCTCCACGCTCGTCACGACGAGCGCCTGCCCGCCGTCGGTCTCCTGGCAGCAGTCCAGGAGCCTGAGCGGCTCGACGATCCAGCGCGAGGCGGCGTGCTCGGCGAGCGTGATCGGCTTCCCGTGGAAATAGGCCGCCGGGTTGGTCGCCGCGTACTTCCGGTCGGTGACGGCCACATGGCCGAAGGCATCGGGGGTGAGGCCATAGGTGTGCAGATAGCGCTGGGCCGCCATCGCCACCCAGGAGGCGGGGGTCAGCAACCCGAACGGCAGGGACCAGCCGAGCGCGGCCCCCTCCGCCGACGGCTCCCGGTGCTGCACGCCCGAACCGAAGCGGCGGCCCGAGCGCTCGTTGAACGCGCGGTAGCAGACGACGACTTCGGCCACCCCCGTCGCCACCGCGAGCGCCGCCTGCTGCACGGTCGCGCAGGCGGCACCACCGCCGTAGTGGACGCGCGAGAAGAACGAGAGCTCCCCGATACCGGCCGCCTGCGCGACGGTGATCTCCGGGTTCGTGTCCATGGTGAACGTGACCATGCCGTCGACGTCGGCGGGGCTCAGCCCGGCGTCGTCGAGCGCGCGGCCCACCGCCTCCACGGCGAGTCTGAGCTCACTGCGCCCCGAGTCCTTGGAGAACTCGGTGGCCCCTATCCCGACCACTGCGGCCTTCCCGCCCAGGCGGTCGCGCGTACGTACGCTCATGCCGCGCCCCCTGCCGAGGGCCCGTCCGACGCACCGCTTCGTTCCCCGCCCGGCAGCGTGAGCGTGACCGTTCCGGTGACGTGCTTGCCGATGCCGTTGGCGCCGACCACCCTCACCGTGGCCGTGTCGCCGTCGACCTGCTCCACGGAGCCGGTCAACACCATCGTGTCCCCGGGGTAGTTGGGCGCACCTAGCCGGATCGCCACCTTGCGGAGGATCGCCCCGGAACCGAAGTGGTCGGTGATGTACCGGCCCACCAGACCGTTCGTGGTCAGGATGTTCATGAAGATGTCGGGGGAGCCCTTCTCCTGTGCCGCCACGGCGTCGTGGTGGACGTCCTGGTAGTCCCGCGAGGCGATCGCACCGGAGACGATCAACGTCCGGGTGACCGGGACGGTGAGCTCCGGCAGCTCGTCCCCGACGCGCACGCCGCGCCCTTCTCCTCCGGCATACGGTCTCCCCCTCCCCGTCACGCCGTCTCCTCCTTCAGCACCTTGTCCCCCCGTCATGCCGCCCCCTCGTGCGTGCTCCGTGCGATCAAGTCGCCCATTTCCGCCAGGACTTCGCTCCCGCATCCCAGGTACGCGTCCAGTTGCCGCCCCCACAGGAAGTGCCGGTGCACGGGATGGTCGAGGTCGGCCCCCATGCCGCCGTGCAGATGCTGGCCCGCGTGCACGACTCGCTTTCCGCCCTCCGATGCCCACCACGCGGCGGTCAGCGCATGGATGCCGTACGCCAGGCCCGCGTCACGCCGCCATGCCGCCTCGTACGCCGTGACCCGTATCGCCTCGGTGTCCATATGGGCGTCCGCCGCCCGGAGTTGGACTCCCTGCTTGGCCGCGAGGGGCCGCCCGAACTGCTCCCGCTCGTTCGTGTGCGCCACCGCGCGGGCCAGCGACCCCGCGCACACCCCGGCCTGCAATCCCGCGAAGGCGGTCCGCGCGCTCGCCAGGACGTCCTCGTACGCCTCACGTCCGCCGATCCGCTCCCCGGGCGTCCCGTCCAGGACCAGCCGCCCCGCCGCCCACGGCGCGGTCAGTTCCACCGGCTCGGTCTCGGCGTCGGCCACCCGTACCCGCCACAGGCTGTGGCCGCCCCGCGTCTCCGGCTCGCGCACCGCCACCAGGACCTCCGTGGCATCCCGCAGCCACGGCACCCACGGCACCACCCCGATCAGCGTTCCAGTCGGCGTTCCGGTCAGCGCCTCGGTCAGCCCGCCGGTCGCTCCCGGCGCCCCGCCGGCCGGCTTCCCCTCCGCGACGGCCACCACGCCACCCCGCGCCGGGAATGCCCCCGTCGCCACCGCCGTGCCCTCCCGCAGTCCCGGCAGCAGTCGCCTCCGCTGCTCTTCGGTGCCGTGCGCGGCCACCGCGAGCAGCCCATAGACACAGCTCGCCGCGAAGGGAACCTGGGCCGTCGTCCTCCCCTGTTCCTCCAGCAAGAGCACGAGCCCGAGAAGCCCGACATCCTCCACCGCGCCCGGCAGCCCCGCCGCGCACAGCGCCTTCCACAGCTCGGCGTCCGATCCCGGCCCCGCCGCCGTGAGCCGCTCGGGCGTGGCCAGGTCGCCGAAGATCTCCGCGGCGAGGTCCCGTGCCGCGGCCTGCTCCTCCGTGGGGGTGAAGTCCATGTCAGCCCTCGCCCCCCGCCATGCTCTCGACGGCCCGGAACACCGGGAGCTCCAATTCCGCGTCCACCTGCTGGAATTCGAGCCGTACCGGCTGCCCGATCCGCACCTTGTCGCTCGGCACTCCCACCACATTGCTGACCATGCGCACGCCCTCCGCCAGCTCGATGAGCCCCACGGCGTACGGGGGATCGAAGGCGGGGAAGGGCGGGTGGTGCATGACGACGTACGAATAGACCGTGCCCTCGCCGCTCGCCTCGACCGTGTCCCAGACGAGCGACCCGCAGGCGTTGCAGCCCGGCAGCCAGGGGAAGCGCAGAGTCCGGCAGCCGCCGCAGCGCTGGATCAGAAGCTGATGCCGGGCCACGCCTTCCCAAAACCCCGCGTTGTCCCGGTTGATCACCGGGCGGGGTCGCTTGCCCCGGGGTTTCTGCCGCGCGGGTGCGTACTTGAGAATCCGGAAGCGGTGGGTGCCCGCCGGTTCGCCGCCCGCTCTGACGTCCATCCGGGTCGTGACGAAGTGGCCCGTGCCGAGCTTGGTCGTCTTGCGCTCCGACACCGACTCGATGACCGCGTCGAAGGTGATCTCGTCACCCGGCCGCAGCGGCCGCAGATACTCCTGCTCACAGTCCGTCGCGACGACGGAGGTGTACCCCGCGCCGTCCAGGAGCGCGAACAGCTCGTCGTACGCGGCCGAACGCCCTTGGTGCCCGGAGAGCCCGCCCATCGTCCAGGCCTGGAGCATCGTCGGCGGCGCGATCGGATCCGCCCCCGCGTAGGCCGGGTTCGTGTCGCCCATGGCCTCGCACCAGTGCCGGATCATCGGTTCGTTGACCGGGTCCTTGCCCTCGCCCGACGTAGCGGCGGCCCGCCCCTCGAAGGCCTTCAGCGTCTCGTACGAAAGATCGGTCACCGCCGGCCCCTCCGCATCCCGAGGCGCATCGTCGCCACGATCTCCCGCTGCACCTCGCTCACCCCGCCCCCGAACGTATTGATCTGTGCCGCTCTGTTCATCCGCTCCAGCTCCCCCTCAGCCGCCGTCCCGAGCGTCAGGGAGCCGGGGGAACCGGACCGGACCAGACCCGCATCGCCCGTGACTTCCTGGCATATCCGGTACACCTCCACCGCCGATTCGGTGCCCGCGAATTTCACGCCGCTCGCGTCTCCCGGCGCCAGCGCGCCCGCCCCGACGTCCCCCACCAGGCGCCAGTTGAGCAGGCGCGTCGCCGCCAGCCGGGCCTGCGCCTCGGCCAGCCGGGACCGGACCCACGGGGCGTCGATCCGGCGTTCGCCCGTGACCGGGTCGCGTGTGCGGGCGAAGGCGAGGGCCGCGGCGTAGAAGTCCTCGGCCTGCATGCCGATCGCCGCGAGCGCCACCCGCTCGTGGTTGAGCTGGTTGGTGATGAGCCCCCAGCCGCCGTTCTCCTCGCCGACGAGGTGCGTGGCGGGCACGCGGATTCCGTCGTAGTACGTCGCCGTGGTCGTCAGGCCGCCCACCGTCTCGATCGGCGTCCACGAGAACCCGGGTGCGTCGGTCGGGACGAGGATGATCGAGATGCCCTGGTGCTTGGGGGCTTCGGGGTCGGTGCGGCAGGCCAGCCAGATCCAGTCGGCGTTCTGGGCGTTCGACGTGAAGATCTTCTGCCCGTCGATGACCCAGGTGCCACCGGGCCCCTCGGCCTCGCGCACCGCCCGTGTCCGCAGCGAGGCCAGGTCCGTACCCGCCGACGGCTCGCTGTACCCGATCGCGAAGACGAGGTCACCGCTGAGGATGCGCGGCAGGAAAGCGGCCTTCTGCTCCTCGGTGCCGTACTTCATGAGGGTCGGCCCGACGGTGTTCAGGGTGACCATCGAAACGGGGGCGCCCGCGCGGTAGGCCTCGTCGAAGAAGACGAACTGCTCGTCGGGCCCGCGCCCCTGCCCGCCGTACTCGACCGGCCAGCCGAGGCCGAGCATGCCGTCCGCCCCGATGCGCCGCAGCAGCCGGCGCTGCCCCTCCGGGTCGCTGCCTTCGGGTGGCCCGCCCGGCATCAGATCGCGGAAGTAGCCACGCAGTTCGGCGCGCAACCGTTGCTGGCGTTCGGTGGGGGCGAGGTGCACGGCGGCGGCCTCTCCTTCGCGTCAGGGCGTCGCACCGACAATGGTTTCTGACTGTCCGTCAGAAACTGTCGTGGTGTCAAGAGATCACCCCGGATACGGGAGGCCGGGGGCGCGGGGGCCCGGCTACGGAAGCGCTACGGAAGGTCCGGACACGACTGCGCGGCGGTGCAGATGCACCGCCGCGCAGAACGCCACACACCCCATCCAGCAGACCCCGGGGAGCCACCCCGAGGCCCCGTCACCTCACCAGAGGTGGGTGAAGTTGACGGCGATGTTCTCGTTCGACTGGTCGATCGCCGTGAACGCCGAACCGTTCACCTGGGCGGTGTTGTTCTGGTTCGAGGCGCCCGAGCCGACGGCCTGCTGCTGCGACGTGGACGAGTTGCCGCTGTTGTTGCCGCCGACGCCGCTGCCGTTGACAGTCGCCACGCCCGCATTCGATCCGTCGTTCGCGAAGGAGCCGTTGTCGGCCGTCGCGACACCCGTGAAGAGTGCGGCAGCCAGGGGCAGGGCCGCGGCTGCAGCGATGACGCGGGCGGTACGGATGCTTGCCATGTCAGTTTCCTCCGTTACGGGGGTACGCACCGGCGATGTGCCGGGGCGCACCTGAAGTGCGTCTTGTTCCAAGGCAGTTGGCCGACCGCCTTGAGGGGTTCTGCACGACGTCGCGAGTCCAGAGTTGCCCACCGAATCCCCGGCGAACCACCCCGGAAGCCCCGATTCCCCCGCAAGCGTGAGTACAAGTCGATAAACATGCTCGGCTCCCCCAAAGCCCCTGTTCAGCCCCACAAAGCAGGCTCAAACCCAGGCGCCGCACGGGCTGAAGCGTTCCGCCACAGCCGAAAGATCGGCAGGCGCGTCCGCGTTTTGTCCGCGCGCCGCACTCGCCCCTCTTCCTTTCTTCGAACGCTTGTACGAAAATGAAGTCATGGCCACCATCGACCGCCATGCCACAGCCCTCGTACTCGCCCACGCACTGTCCGCCGCCGAGCGCGGCCTCGCCGTCATCCCGCTCTCCCGGACGAAGCTGCCGGCGCTCCGCTCCCCCCACCACGAGCAACCCGATACGCCCCCCTGCCACGGCGAATGCGGCCGCCCCGGGCACGGCGTGTACGACGCGTCGACCGATCCCCTGCGCATCCGTGAACTCTTCGCCGCCGCCCCCTGGGCCACCGGCTACGGCATCGCGTGCGGTCTGCCCCCACACCATCTGATCGGCATCGACCTGGACACCAAGTCCGGTACGGACGCTCCGGCGGCCCTGCGGGAACTCGCGCTGCGCCACCTCTTCACGATCCCGGCCACGGTGGTCGTGGCGACCCCCAGCGGCGGCCGTCACATCTGGCTCGCGGGCCCGCCCGACGCCGTCGTCCCCAACTCCGCGGGCCGCCTGGCCCCCGGCATCGACATCAGGGGCGCCGGGGGCTATCTCGTCGGCCCCGGCTCGCGCACCGAGCACGGCGTCTACAGCACCGTGGCCGGTACCGCCCATCTCCCTCCGGCGAGCTGCCCTCCCGCACTGCTGCGCCTGCTCACGCCCCCGAACCGCGCCCACCACCCCCCGCTCCCGCAGATGCCGGCCCCGGCCCAACGAGGCCAGGGCCTGGTCCAGTTCGTCCTCGCCGCGCACGAGGGCCAGCGCAACACCCGCCTGTTCTGGGCCGCCTGCCGCGCCTACGAGAACGGCATCGGCGCATCACTGGCCGCCGAACTCGTCGCCGCCGCGCTCCAGGTGGGCCTCACGGAGCGCGAGGCCCGCTCGACGATCGCGTCGGCGGAGCGGCTGACGGGGTACGCGTGACGGGCGGGACGGGTGTGACAGGTAGGACAGATGTGACAGGTGTGACGCAGCAGGGGGCGCGGTAAGGGACGCCCGCAATGGCGGACGCCCCTTACCGCGTTCTCCGGCACACCTACCGCCGAGGCTGGCCGAGCATCGAACGCACCGCGGCGCGGTCGATGTTCGTCAGGGCCCGGACCAGCTTCGGGGTGAGGAAGACGATGAGGAGGCCGAGCAGGGACGCCCCGGCTATCTGCACCGGCGACTCCAGGTAGTACGCGTGGCGCTCACCGCCGGAGGTGTAGTCGAACACCCGGTAGCCGGGCCAGTCGACGTACCGCGGGAACACCCAGGAGTACGCCGGAAGGAGCGCGACGACCCAGCCGGTGACCAGGAACGTCACGCTGAGGACGAAGGACACCACGCGCGAGGGGAACATCACGACCTGGAAGAGCAGCGCCCGCCAGCCCGCACCGTCCGCGAGCCGCGCCCGCATCCCGCCCCACGCACCCGCACCCGTCGGCGTCCGCACGGCGGCAGGCCCGACCACATCGAGCCCCAGCATCCCCCGGGCCCTCCCCCGTTCGGCCGCCCCGAGCCCCCTCGCCCCGGCCAGCGCGGCGGCGAGGACCGGCAGGCCCAGCACGGTGACGAACAACCCCACGCCGAGCGAGAACATCGTCACCGCGAACGTGAAGCCCACGATGGCGATGGGCAGCGAAGCCACCGTGTAGCCGATCTCCCGGTACGTCGAGACGGCGAACGGCGCCCGCCAGAAGCCCGGCGACTCCGGGACACGCTCACCCAAGGAGGCGGAAGAAGCGGCGGGAGCAGCAAGAGCAGCAGCGGGAACGGCGGCGGGAGCGGCTGGGCAAGGCAGTGCGCTGGTGCTCATGACGGGCCTCGAATCTTCGCGGTGGGGACGTGCCGGGGACGTGCCGTGCTGACGTCCTCCACGTTCGCGAATCCGAGCGGCCCGGGACATACGGTGACCCGGCCTCTCCGGGGTGTTGCTGGCACCACCCCAGGACGGCGCCGGGGCGTCCGGGGCACAAGGAGGGGGTGCCTCCCGATGAGAGACACCCCCCGACCAGACGGAGAAGCCGTCAGTCGTTGAACCCGTCGAAGACGCCGTTGAGGGCGGTCCCGTCGCGGTGCCCGCCGTCCACCTGGCCGGCGGTGGTGATGCCGTAGGGGCCGCCCATGTTGGTGAACGACTGCCCTGCGTAGCGGCCCTCGTCCAGGGTGCCGGTCGGTCCGTCCGAGGCGACGGCGGTGCCGGCAGCCAGGAATCCGGCGACGGTGGCCACGGCGAGGGCGGATGCGATGCGCTGCAACACGGTTATCTCCTTTTGGGGTGATCCAGTGATCCTCTGCAGCAAAACGACACCTCAATCGACCCGCGCCTTCTCCCAGGCTCGCCGCGCAGCGGCCACGTGGAGTACCAGGTTCATCCAAGGTGACCTACGCGCCCCCAAGCACCCGCCCCCCACCCGAAAACCCGAGAGCCCCTGACCGATTGCGCTGGTCAGGGGCTCTCAAGAAGTGCGGTGGGTGTGGGATTTGAACCCACGGTGACTCGCGCCACGACGGTTTTCAAGACCGTTCCCTTAGGCCGCTCGGGCAACCCACCCCGCACCGCCGTTCAGGGCGGTGCGGGGACAAGAGTAGCGGGTCAGCTCTCGCCCTTGCGCTCGCCCAGGATCACGTCGACCTTGTGCTCCTTGCCGTCGCGCTTGTACGTGATCTCGACGGTGTCGCCCGGCTTGTGGGTCCAGATCTGGCCGATCAGGGTCGGGCCGCTGTCGATCACCGAGCCGTCCAGCTTGGTGATGACGTCACCGGGCTTCAGGCCCGCCTTGTCCGCGGGGCCGTTCGGGGTGACCGCCTGCGTACCGCTCGCGCCCTCCCGGGAGATCGTGGCGCCGCCCGTGTTCTCCTGCAGGGCGACCGAGGCGCCGATCACGGGGTAGACGGCCTGGCCGTTCTTGATCAGCTGCTGGGCGACGTACTTGGCCTGGTTGACCGGGATCGCGAAGCCCAGACCGATGGAGCCGGACTGGCCGCCTCCGCCGAGGCCGCCGCCGCTCTCCGCGGGCTTGATCGCGGAGTTGATGCCGATGACCGCGCCACCCGCGTCGAGCAGCGGACCGCCGGAGTTGCCGGGGTTGATGGAGGCGTCGGTCTGCAGGGCGCTCATGTACGAGCTCTTGCTGCTCGCGCCGTCGCTGGAGGTCACCGGGCGGTCCTTGGCGCTGACGATGCCGGTCGTGACCGTGTTCGAAAGGCCGAAGGGGGCGCCGATGGCGATCGTCGAGTCGCCGACCGCCACCTTGTCGGAGTTGCCGAGGGGGAGCGGCTTCAGGTTCGACGGCGGGCTCTTGAGCTTGAGGACCGCCACGTCGTACCCCTCGGCACGGCCGACCACCTCGGCGTCGTACTTCTTGCCGTCCGAGAACGTGGCCGCGAGCTTCCCGCCGTCGGCCGCGGAGGCCACGACGTGGTTGTTCGTCAGGATGTGGCCCTGCTTGTCGTAGACGAAGCCGGTGCCCGTGCCGCCCTCGCCGTTGCCGCCCTGGGCCTCGATGGTGACGACGCTGGGCAGCGCCTTGCCCGCGATGTCGGCGACGGTGCCGGGGTCACGCTTGAGGTCGGCCGGCGTGTTCGACGCGGACACCGTGGTCGAGCCCGTGCTGCTGTCGTTCCGGTCGGCCGCCCAGAAGCCGATGCCGCCGCCGACACCGCCTGCGACGAGGGCGGCGACGAGCACCGCGGCGATCAGGCCACCGCGCCGTCCCGCGGGCTTGGACCCCTCCGGGTGCTGCGCCGCGTAGGACGCGCCCCATCCGGAGCCGGAGCCTCCACCTTGGGCGTACGAGGGAACGGTGGGCGGCGGTGGAGGCGGCCACGCCCCGGCCCCGGAGGCGTGCGAGGGCGCGCCCGCGGTGGTACCGGCGTGCGGGGGCGCGTGGTGCGCCGACGGTTCCTGGCCGGGGGCGGCGGGCGACGGCACGGGGTCGGGTGCTCCGGAAGCGTTCGGCACGGGGCCCGGGGTTCCGGAAGCGTGCGTCACGGGGTCGGCGGAAGCAGCGGGAGACTCCACCGGCGCAGGGGGCGCTGACGGGGCCGGGGGTACCTCGTTGCCCTCGTTCTCGGTGCTCACAGCTCTTCTCCTCGGTCCACGCTGTCGTTCTCGGTCACGGCCTGGCTGTGCCCAACTGTGCATCTGTCTGCAGTCAGCTTTTCCCATGGGCTGTCAGGGCACCATAAGCCGATCCTGTGGATCCGGCTCTGCGTGCGACACCTTGGGCAAGCTTTCGAGTACCCCGTGATGGCACCATGACGCGGTGACCCTCGCACGACAGCAACAGATCCAGGTCGTCGCCCACCGCGGAGCCTCCGAAGACGCCCCCGAGCACACGCTGGCCGCCTACAAGAAGGCGGTCGACGACGGGGCCGACGCTCTCGAATGCGATGTACGCCTCACTGCGGACGGGCACCTCGTCTGCGTCCACGACCGCCGCGTGAACCGCACGTCCAACGGCAGGGGAGCCGTGTCGGCCCTGGAGCTCGCCGATCTCGCCACCCTCGACTTCGGCTCGTGGAAGAACAACCACGGTGAGGCCGACGAACTCCCCGACTGGGAGGACACCTCCGTCCTCACCCTGGAGCGGCTCCTCGAGCTCGTGGCCGAAAGCAACGCGTCGGGGCGCGATGTCCAGCTGGCCATCGAGACCAAGCACCCCACCCGCTGGGCGGGTCAGGTCGAGGAAAGGCTGCTTCTTCTACTGAAGCGCTTCGGTCTGGATTCCCCACCCGCCGACGGTCCCTCTCCCGTACGCGTCATGAGCTTCTCCGCGCGCTCACTGCAGCGCGTGCGGGCCGCGTCCCCCACCCTGCCGACGGTCTACCTGATGCAGTTCGTCTCGCCGCGCCACCGCGACGGCCGCCTGCCCGCGGGCGTCCGGATCGCCGGTCCTGGCATGCGGATCGTCCGCAACCACCCGGCCTACGTCGCCAAACTCAAGCGTGCGGGGCACCAGGTGCACGTGTGGACCGTGAACGAACCCGAGGATGTGGAGCTCTGCGCCGAACTCGGCGTCGACGCCATCATCACCAATCGCCCCAAGCAAGTGCTGTCCCAGTTGGGCCGCCGCTAACCACGATCCCGTCTGTTACGGGGTGTACACCGGCGCGTTCGGTCCGTATTCGATCGTTACGAGTGCGTCACCGCACAAGGATTGGCCGGTTTCCGGTCCAGTCCATTGGGGCATTCACACCGTGGCGTGGGGCGAAGGAGGTCTCGGGGGTGGCGTTGGTGGTGGCACGGGAGGTGCCCGCGTCGTCGAGCATGGCCGTACCCCATGGCCCGGCGGGCGTGGGAGAAGCAAGGCACCGTATGCGCGATCAACTGCGCGGGAACGGGGTGCCGGAATCGGTCGTCGACGATGCCGTACTGATCCTTTCGGAATTGCTCAGCAACGCCTGCCGGCACGGCAGGCCGCTGGGCGAGGGAATGGTGGGCGACGGTGATGTCCGGGCCGCCTGGCGCGTGGACGCGACAGGCAGGCTGACCGTCGAGGTGACGGACGGCGGCGGCCCGACCCGTCCCGTTCCGGCCACCCCCTCGGTCACCGCGCACGGTGGGCGCGGGCTCAACATCATCACGGCCCTCGCCGAGACATGGGGTGTGCGTGACGACACCCACGGCGAGGTCACGGTCTGGGTCGTCGTACAAGCAGGGCACTGCCACGAGGACTTCGCTACGCGCGTCGCGGCCCCCGCGGGCTCGGCCGTGCCCGACCTCGCGTTCGCGGACCCCTTCGACGACCGCGAGCGGTGACTCGGGCGCCGGCTTCAACTGAAGGCTCCCGATGGAGGGCTGCCGATGGAAGGCTCCCGATGACGGCTCCGTCCGGCCGAGGCTGAAACCCGGTGCCTTGACGGTGAGCGGCTAGGCTCGCGCCCGTACGCCCAAGACGTACGAAGAGCCACGCTGGAAAGCCGCATCCGGGAGACACCCAAGATGGCCAAGAAGCGCCCTCAGACCAAGGGCAAGCAGCCGCAGCTGACGGACGGGCAGGTTCCTGTCGTCGGTGCCCGCGAACCCTGCCCCTGCGGTTCGGGCCGCCGTTACAAGGCCTGTCACGGCCGGGCCGCCGCGCACGCGGTGACCGAGCTCGTGCACCGCCCCTTCGAAGGCCTGCCCGGCGAGGGCGACTGGGTGGCTCTGCGCGAGCTCGTCCCGGCGGCGACCGTCGAACTGCCCCTCAAGGACGGGCTGCCGGACGGCGTGCCCTCCGTCTCGCTGGCGACCGTCCTGCCGATGGCCTGGCCCGCCCTGCGCCGCGACGACGGCTCGGTCCTGCTCGGCCTGCAGAACGACACCGCGTCCGGCGACATCAGCCGCGACCTCGCCGACACGCTCCAGCGCGCCCTGAGCGCCGAGCCCGGCTCGCCGGTCCAGGCCCGCCGCGCCCCCGCCGACGGGCCGCGCCTGCAGGATCTCCTCGACCCCGAGGGCGCATTCGAGCCGATCGTGCACACGGGCTTCGAGTTCTGGGTGCCGGACTCGGAGAACGCCTCCACGGAGGTGTCGGCGTCCCTGGAGCGGGCGAACGCCGCCGCCATCCCGACCGTGCGGCTCTCCGGCGTGGACAGCGCGTACTGGTGCGAGACCCCGGACAAGAACCACCTGCGCTGGGTCATGCCGCACCCCGAGGAGCAGCTTCTCGACGCGCTCGCCCGGCTGCACGCGGCCGGCACGTCGAGCCTCGGCGAGGGCACCCGTCTGGTCGGATCCTTCCGGGCGCACGGTCTGACCGTTCCGGTGTGGGACCTGCCGACCGGAATGAGCGCCGAGGACATCGAGAAGCCCGCAGCGGAGTTCGCCGAGCGGCTCGCGACGGCGCTGGACGACAAGGCCCCGCTCACGCCGGAGGAGCGCCGGGCGCGCGGCGGTCTCACCAACCGCCAGGTGACGTTGAGCTGACCCACCAGTCAGTCGGATGGGGAGGGGTGACTCCTGTCACAACTCCCTGTCGTCGCAGGTAAATCCCTGTCCGGATATCCGAGATCGAATTTGCCCAGAGCAGATCTCTTGTTACCGTTCAGGTAGCCCGGTTGCTGGTGCATCCCCCGTCGCCAGCAACCGGGCGCTTCCATGTCCGGCCCGGCCTGCTGAGTCAACTGGCCTTCGGCCGCGCGGAGTTGCTTCCGGAGCGCAGGAGCAACGGCCCGCCACTCCCGTCAGCGAACTCCACCACCGCCGAATACGCCGCTGCATTCCCCGTCGTACGCTCCCGGGGTGTCTCGCACGCCCCCGGCTCGTCCGCCGCACCGACCGCGCAATGCATCTGCACGGTGCGCCCACCCGGCGCCATAACGCTCAGTACGGCGCTCAGCTCATCGCCTGTCGTGTTGCGGTAGTACGTGCGCCCCCACGTGTCGCGTCCCTGGGTCAGGACGCACGTCTGGGCTTCGATGCCCTTGGGGGAGGTGACTTCGGGGCCGCACTGCGCGGCGCTGTCGAGGCCGAGCCCCGTGAGGAGCGAGGAGTCGTCCGCGGACGAAGCCGCGTCCTCCGTAGTGGAGCGTCGCGAAGTCGGCTTCTCCGTGGAGGGCTGTTTCGCGTCGGGATCCGGCGCCGCCCCCGGTGCCGCGTCCGCCGACCGCTCCGTCGGCCCGGCTTCGGCGTCACCGTCGCCCACGGGCCCCGCGGACGCGCCGGCGAGCGGCAGGAGAACCGTAATGGCCACGACGCCCATGAGCGCGATCAGGCGGGGGTTCATGAGGCCTGACCCTAACGACGTTCGACGGGCGCCCGGCTCCCCGCGCGCCCATTTCCCCTACAACTCGGGCGCGCTCACACCCGTACGAGTGAGTGCGTCGACCACCGCGTCCACCACGGCCTCGACATCGGGCACCCACGGCGCCGCCGAGCCGGGCAGCGGAGCCCGCTCCCAGCGCACCTGCCCCTGGCCGGTCCCGGAGGGCGGCAGCGCGAGATAGCCGCCCTCTCCGTGGAAGCGCAGCGAGCCCGGTACGTGGTCCTTCGCGTACAGCAGGTCGCCCAACTGCTCCATGGAGTACGGCGCGACGAGCAGGAAGAGGCGGGCGGGGGTCGCGATGACCGGGCCGAGCCTGATGCCCATCTCGTCGAGCGCGGTCAGGGCCCGCGCTCCCGCGATGGCGGGCAGGCTGACGGCGCACGGGGCGCCCGCGCCGGTGGCGAGCACGATGGGCGCGTCCGGGCTGTTCGTCCACCACCAGCGCACCATGCGCTCGTCGGTCGTCGCGGCCAGCAGGCCGGGGTCGAGGGGGTGGGCTCCTGGCACTGTGCAGTCGGGGTCGGGGCAGGCGCATCGGGTGCCGTCTCGACGGTCGAGACCGACACCGGGAACCACGGGCCACTTCCATGCCGTGGCAGAGGTCAGGGCCGCACCGATCAGACCGGGACTCTGGTCAGACTTCCTGCCGGTGAGCCTGGCCAGGAGCCTGCTTCGCCTTCCGAGGATCTCGCGCATGAGCGCTCGTTCCTTTCCGTTTACACGCCGAGGAACACGGCGGGCCACATCACACCATGTGTGGATCACTTCGCTGTGCGTAGAACTGGCGCATCACATCCCCAGCCTGCGGCATGGGGAACCCGTTAGGGCCGAGCGTTAGCGTGGCGTGGGGTGGCGGTGCCTGGCGTTTGCTGTCCCGCGTACTTCTTCGCCGCCTCCCCCACGGGAGGATGGGGCACGGTCGTCGTGAGTTAAGACGCCCGGGTCCGTCACCAGGTTCCGGGCGGATCTCAACTGCCCCTGGTCATCACCGAGTACGTACCCATCACGGCCGCTGTGACGCGCCTCCCGAACCTGAGGGCTTGGGAGTACCCCTTGTTGAACAATCCCAGTCGATCGCAATAAGCCGTCGCCTCAGGCACTTTTGAGCCAAGTTCTCAAGATCGCGATACGCCACAGAATTCCCACGGACACCAGGAATCCCAGCTGGACAATGCTGGACATCCCCTAACCAGTGCGTGTAGATGTGGAGAACATTGCTAGCGGCGCAGAATGACATGGGGGTTTGCGATGCTATTGAGCAATACGCACCGGCCGGAAAGCCGTCAGCCATGAACGCACCGCACCTCCCGAAAGTGGCCGGAATCGATTCAACTGTTCCGCCACAAGACCACACTGTCCCGCCCGCCCCACAGGCCCAAGGCGCACCGACGCTCCTGATCCAGGACCGGCTCGCGGGCTGGATCTCCGATCTGACCACGCTGCAGGAGCTCACCGAACGCCTGGCCCGCACGGCCGCCCTCGACGAAGCCCTGCACGAATTGCTCCGCGCCGGAGCCGCCCTCGTCGGCGCGCGCCGCGGCCTGCTCGTCCTCGAGCCGACCGACGGTCTCGGCCCCGACACCACCGTCGGCCTCGGCCTCGCCCGCGCCGACCTCGGGCACATCGAGACGGTCCCCCGCGCCGCCACCGCCTTCGGGCGGCTCCTCGACGCGCCGCCCACGCCCCGGGCCGCCGAGACCGAGATCGTCGACGCCGATCTGCTCGCCGACAGCAGCCTCGACCCCCGCCACCGCGAAGTGGCCGCCCGGCTCGGCTACGCCGCGAGCTACGCGCTTCCCCTGTCCACCGAGACGGCGGGCCGGATCGGCGCCGCCGTCTGGCTGTACGACGAGCCCGCCGAGCCGACCGAGCGCCAGCGCCACCTCGTCGGTCTCTACGCACGCCAGGCCGCCGAGCACCTGGCGCGGCTGATCGAACTGGACCGTGCCCGCACGACGGAGGCCACCTTGCGCGAGGAACTGCTGCCCTCGCGCCTGCCGCGGGTCGCCGGGGTGCGGCTCGCCGCCCGGCACCGCACCTCCGCGCTCGGCGGCGGCGACTGGTTCGACGCACTGCCGCTGCCCGACGCCGCGCTCGGCCTTGCCGTCGGGTCCGTCACGGGGGCCGGGCCGAGCGCCGTCGCCGCGATGGGGCGCCTGCGGGCCTCCTTGCGGGCGTACGCCGTCATGGAGGGCGAGGACCCCGTCGCCGTACTGTCCGATCTGGAGCTGCTCCTTCGGCTCACCGAGCCCGCGCGGTCCGCGACGGCCCTCTTCGCGTACTGCGAACCGGCGCTGCGCAAGATCATCCTGGCGGGAGCCGGCCACAGCCCGCCCCTGGTGATCGGCGAGCGGCGCACGGAGTTCGTGGAGACCTCGCTGTCGGCGCCCCTGGGAATGCTCGCCTGCTGGGAGGCGCCGAGCGTGGAGTTCCAGACGACACCGGGAGAAACGGTGCTGCTCTACACGGACGGCCTCCTGCACCGCACCGGCGACCCGATGGACCGGGCTTTCGCGCGGCTGCACGCGGCCGCGGCGAGCGTGCCCAAGCAGGTGCGCGACGACCCGGACGCGCTCGTCGACCACATCCTGCGGACGGTGCTGCCCGACGGGCTCGACACGGTCGAGAGCGACGAGGACGTGATTCTCCTCGCGGCCCGTTTCGAGTGACCCCCGCGATACGCCATGTAATGGGCCTTCCGGCTCTGGGCCCCCTTCCGTACGCCCGTACGATGGAGGGGGCCCAGTGTCGTACATAGGAGGCAGATCGTGTCGGAGGAGCTCATTCGGGAGAACCCGGAGACCCCGGAAGACCTGGAGATCGAGTCCGAGGAAGAGCCGATCAAGCAGCGCAAGAACGGCCTGTACCCGGGCGTCTCCGACGAGCTCGCCGAGAACATGAAGTCCGGATGGGCCGACACGGAGCTGCACGACCTGCAGCCGATCGCCCAGGCCGAGCACACCGCCGCCCGCCGTGCCGCGCTCTCCGCGCGCTTCCCGGGCGAGCGCCTCGTGATTCCCGCCGGCAACCTCAAGACCCGCTCGAACGACACGGAGTACGCCTTCCGCGCCTCCGTCGAGTACGCGTACCTCACCGGCGGCCGGCCCAATGAGAGCACTGACGGCGTCCTCGTCCTTGAGCCCACGGACTTCGCGGACGGCACGAGCGGCCACGAGGCCACCATCTACCTGCTGCCGCGCTCCAACCGCGAGAACGGCGAGTTCTGGCTGGACGGCCAGGGCGAGCTGTGGGTCGGCCGCCGGCACTCCCTCACCGAGGCCGAGACGCTGTACGGCATCCCGGCGTCCGACGTGCGCGAGCTCCCCGGGCAGCTGCGCGAGGCGACCGGCTCCGTCCGCGTCGTCCGTGGACATGACGCGGGCATCGAGGCCGCGCTGACCGACAAGGTCACCGCCGAGCGCGACGAGGAGCTGCGCGTCTTCCTCTCCGAGGCCCGTCTGGTCAAGGACGAGTTCGAGGTCGGCGAGCTGCAGAAGGCGTGCGACTCGACGGCCCGCGGCTTCGAGGACGTCGTGCGTGTCCTGGACAAGGCCGAGGCGACCAGCGAGCGCTACATCGAGGGCACGTTCTTCCTGCGCGCCCGCGTCGACGGCAACGACATCGGCTACGGCTCGATCTGCGCCGCGGGCCCGCACGCCACGACGCTGCACTGGGTGCGCAACGACGGCGCCGTGCGCTCCGGGGAGCTGCTGCTGCTCGACGCCGGTGTGGAGACGCACACGTACTACACCGCCGACGTGACGCGGACGCTGCCGATCAACGGCCGCTTCGACGAGCTGCAGCGGAAGATCTACGACGCCGTGTACGAGGCCCAGGAGGCCGGCATCGCGGCCGTGCGTCCGGGCGCCAAGTACCGCGACTTCCACGAAGCCGCGCAGCGCGTGCTCGCCGAGAGGCTCGTGGAGTGGGGCCTCGTCGAGGGCCCGGTCGAGCGCGTCCTCGAGCTGGGTCTGCAGCGCCGCTGGACCCTGCACGGCACCGGTCACATGCTCGGCATGGACGTCCACGACTGCGCGGCCGCGCGCCGGGAGACGTACGCCGACGGTGTCCTGGAGCCCGGCATGTGCCTGACCGTCGAGCCCGGCCTGTACTTCCAGGCGGACGACCTGACGGTGCCCGAGGAGTACCGCGGCATCGGCGTGCGGATCGAGGACGACATCCTCGTGACGGCCGACGGCAACAAGAACCTGTCGGCCGCGCTGCCGCGGCGGGCGGACGACGTCGAGGCGTGGATGGCCGAGCTCAAGGGCTGAGCCCTCTCCGGCCGAGCCCGCTCCGTTTCAGGAACCGGGCCCCTTCTTTAAGAAGGGGCCCGGTTTCGCGTTCTCCGGCGAGGTCTAGCGCTCGTCCTCGCCCGCCACCTTGGCGGTGCTCAGGGCGATGCGGTTCCAGGTGTTGATGGTGAAGATCAGAGCCAGGACGTGGCCCAGTTCCGTCTCGTCGAAGTGTGCGGCCGCGCGGGCGTAGACGTCGTCCGGGACACCGCCCCGGTGGACGAGCGTGACGGCCTCGGTCAGGTCGAGGGCCGCCTGCTCCTTCTCCGTGAAGAAGTTCCTGGCCTCGCGCCAGACGCCCACCATGTGCAGCCGTGCCTCGTCCTCGCCCGCCTTGCGTGCGTCGGAGGTGTGCATGTGGAGGCAGTACGCGCAGCCGTTGAGCAGCGAGGCGCGGATCTGGATCAGCTCGACCAGGGCCGGGTCGAGGCCGTCGCGGGCGGCGGCGTCGAGTCCGATCACTGCCTTGAAGGCCTTGGGGGCGGCCTTGGCGAAGTTGAGGCGGGGGGTGTGCGGGTGAATCTGTGCGGCTGCGGCGTTCTCGTTGTTCGTCATGTCCATGAATCTACGGGCGGAATAGACCTCGGATAAGGTGCATTCCCATGGCGGAATCATGGGTCAATTTGGCCGAGCGCATCGGGAGCGACCTGCACCTCGAGCTCTCCGGCGCGGGTGGCCGCCGGGCCGTCCTCATCCGCGCGCTGCGGGACGCCGTGCGCGAGGGGCGGCTCGCTCCGGGGACGCGGCTTCCGCCCTACCGCTCCCTCGCCGCCGATCTGGGCATCGCCCGCAACACCGTCGCCGACGCCTACGCCGAGCTGGTGGCCGAGGGCTGGCTGACCGCGCGGCAGGGATCCGGCACCCGGGTGGCCGAACGGGCGGCGCCGCCCGCCCGCACCCGCGTCCCCAAGCGGGCGCCCGCCCGGCCCACCGCGCCCGCCCCGCCCACGTACGACCTGCGGCAGGGCCAGCCGGACGCCGCCTCCTTCCCGCGCACCGCCTGGCTCGCCGCGGCCCGGCGCGCCCTCAACTCCGCGCCGAACGAGGCCTTCGGGCCGGGTGACCCGCGGGGGCGCGTCGAGCTGCGCCGGGCGCTCGCCGGTTATCTGGGGCGCGCCCGTGGAGTGCGTACCGACCCGGAGCGGATCGTGGTGTGCTCAGGGTTCGCGCACGCCCTGCGGCTGCTGTTCGGGAGCGGGGGAGGCGGGATGCTGCAAGGGCCTTCGCCAAGCTCTCGGCTCCGCTCGGGCAGGGGTTACGCCCTCGCCGTGGAGTCGTACGGCCTCGGCTTCCATCGGTCGATCCTCGCCACCGCGGGCGTACGGACGGTCCCGCTCGGCCTCGACGAAAAGGGCGCCCGGATCGAGGAGTTGACCGGGAGTCAGGGCATCCGGGGCGTACTGCTCACGCCCGCACACCAATTCCCGACCGGCGGCCCCCTGCACCCGACCCGCCGCGCGGCGGTGATCGACTGGGCGCGCACCCGCGACGGCCTCGTCCTGGAGGACGACTACGACGGCGAGTTCCGCTATGACCGGGAGCCGGTGGGTGCCGTACAGGGCCTGGACCCCGAACGCGTCGTCTACATGGGCTCGGTCAGCAAGAGCCTCTCTCCGGGGGTGCGCCTCGGGTGGCTCGTTCTGCCCGAACACCTCATCGACGGAGTGCTCGCGGCGAAGGGCGAGCGAGAGGCGTGGGTGAGTGTGATCGACCAGCTCACGCTGGCCGATCTGATCGAGTCAGGTCATTACGACCGGCACATCCGCCGGATGCGTCAGCGCTACCGCCGGCGCCGCGACCAGCTCGTCGCCGCTCTGGCCGCGCACGCCCCGCACATCAGCCCGACCGGTGTCGCCGCGGGCCTGCACGCCGTCCTGCGGTTGCCGCCCGGCACCGAACAGTCCACGGCGAAGGCGGCCTCCTGGCAGGGCCTTGCCCTGGAGGGCCTCGCCGTCTTCCGTCACCCGGAGGCCACGATGCCCGCGCCCGACGGCCTGGTCGTCGGCTACTCCACCCCGCCGGAGCATGCCTACGGAGCGGCCCTGGAGGCCCTGTGCAGGGCGCTGCCGCCCGGCTGAGCCATCGGGACACCCGGCTCGGCAACCCAACGGCCCGGGCGGCAGAGCGGTCGGCAGGACGGATCCTCAGGCTGTGACGAGCGGCCTCAGGCTGTGACGAGCATCCTCAGGCCGTGACGAGCGGCGTGTCCTCGCGCCACTTGAGGATCTTGTCGAAGCTGATCACCGTGCCGCCCCTGCCCCCCGGCTTGTTGCCGAAGTGCACGTGGTCGGCGAGCTCCTGGATGAGGTACAGACCGCGCCCGTGCTCGGCGGTGTCGGATGCGGGCTGCGCGACGGGGACGAATCCCGGGCCCGAGTCGACCACTTCGATGTGGCACTTCTCGCCGTCCAGGTAGGCCGTCACCCGGTAGGCACCGGCCGCGCCCTCCGGAGGCACCGCGTCGCCGCCGTGTTCCACCGCGTTGGCGCAGGCCTCGCTGAGAGCCACCGACAGGTCGTACGAGACGTCGGGGTCCACCCCCGCGGTCTCCATCGTGCCGATCAGCAATCGGCGGGCCAGCGGGACGCTCGCAGCTTCGCGCCGCAAATGGAGAGACCACCACATGCTCATGCTCCAGCCTCCTGGCCGCGGCTCGACATACCGATACGTATTGCCGCAAGCGCCCGTGTATAAGCGCGCAGTTGACGTGATGCCGCCCATACGGCCGACGCGCGGATGGCTGGGGACGGTGTAGACACGCCTCTCACGAGCCTCTTTCGCGCCCCTCCAAAAGCACCCATTCGGTGCTGATGGGCATCGAACGCCACTCATCGGCATCCATGGGAGCTTGCGGACCTGACGTATGCGGCGGTTGGGCCCAGTGCGATGATGTTCCGGCCATGACTGCCCCCCACCAGCGCGAGGCGCGCACCGGAGTCGACATCCGGCTGCTGAGAGCCGCGGTGTTCGCCGTGCTCTGCGTCGTGCTGTCCGCCGGGGGCCATGTGCTCGCTTCCTGCGCCGCCGTCCCGCTGTGGACGCTGGGCGTCGGGTTCTTCGCCGTGTTCGCCGTGGCGGCACCGCTCGCCGGGCGTGAGCGCTCGCTGCCGGGCATCGCCGCCGTACTCGCTGCCGGGCAGGTGGGCCTGCATGCGCTCTTCGGTGTCGGCCAGCACGGCGGCACGGCGGTGGCGTCCGCCGAGCCCTCCATGGTGGAGCGGGCCGCGCGTCTGGTGTGCGGGGCCGGAGCAGCCACCCTCAGCCCCGCCCAGGCCCACCGGATCCTGACGACCGCCGGCATGGAACCGGGCGCCGGGGCGGCGGGCCACTCCCCGCATCACAGCGCTCCGGCCACCACGGCGGACACCGCGATGGGCTCGATGGCGCTGCTCCCGTCGCTTCCGATGCTCCTGGGACACGTACTCGCCGCCGTCGCCGCCGGATGGCTGCTGCGCCGCGGCGACATCGCGCTGCTCCGCCTTGTGCGGCTCTCGGCACACGGGGCGTACGGAGTCGCCGAGGGGGCGCTCGTCCGTTCTCTGCGCGCGGCGCTCGGTCTCGTACGCGCCCTCCGCGCCGGGCTCCCCGGAGCTCCCGGCGTCGATCTCCGCGCGCCCCGTACCGCCTTCCTGGGTCCGCCGAAGCCGCCCACCACCGCGCTCCAGCACACGGTGATCAGGCGAGGGCCGCCGGCCACCGCCGCACTCGCACTCGCTGCCTGACGCGACGCACTCCTACCGCAGCACTACGGAGAGGTGCCTCACGCGCGGCGGCGTCCACGCGCGCGTGCCCGCTCGGTTCGCCGCCGCGCGCACTCTCCCCTGATCACCGCTGCCGACCTGATCGGCGGTGCTGATCATCACCGCTGAAAGTGGAGTGTTTCTGCCATGTCTGTTCTGTCTGCGCTGTCCACCGTGAAGGCCTCCCGCGTCTCCGTCGTCGGTGGCGTCGCCGCCTCCGCCGTCCTGCTGCTCTCCGTCCCCGCCTTCGCGCACGTCAGCGTCTCCGCCGAGGGCGAGGCCGCCAAGGGCGGCTACGCCACGGTCAACTTCAAGGTGCCGAACGAGATGGACGACGCCTCGACCAACAAGCTCGAGATCTCCTTCCCCGAGGACCACCCGCTCGCCTCCGTCATGACGGCGCCCGTCCCCGGCTGGACCGCGAAGGTCACCAAGACGAAGCTCGACAAGCCGCTGGAGATGCACGGCGAGAAGATCGACGAGGCCGTCTCCAAGGTCACCTGGACCGCCGACGGCAAGGGTGTCCAGCCGGGCACCTTCCAGAAGTTCCCGCTCTCCATCGGCGCACTGCCCGAGGACGCCGACGAGCTCGTCTTCAAGGCCGTCCAGACGTACGACAACAAGGAAGTCGTCCGCTGGATCGAGCCGCAGCAGAAGGGCCAGGAGGAGCCGGAGTACCCGGCGCCGGCCCTCGCCCTCACCGCCGCCTCCGAGGGCCACGGCGCCGCCGCCTCGCACGACGACGACGCCAAGGAAGACGCGAAGTCCGGCGACGAGAGCGAGACCGCCTCGGCCGACAGCAGCGACTCCACCGCACGCGTCCTCGGCATCGTCGGCATCGTCGTCGGCGCCGCGGGTGTGGCGTTCGGCGTGCTCGCCGGGCGTCGGCGCGCCAACAGCTGAGCCACCCTTCGGGCCGTACCGGGGGCGTTTCGCCTGCCCCCGGTACGCCCGGGCCCCCCTCACATCTGGGACATTTTCGTATGCGCAAGAAGAAGCTGCTCGCCGCCGCCATGCTGGCCGCGGCCACCCTCACCCTGTCCGCCTGCGGTGGCGGTGACGACGGCAAGAAGCCCGTCGCGGACGTCTCCGTCGAGTCCAACGGCGACAAGGCCGCGACCATCCTCGACAAGCCCTTCGAGAAGCCGGACCTCGTCCTCACGGACACGCACGGCAAGAAGTACGACCTGCGCGCGCGGACCAAGGGCAAGCCCACGCTCGTCTACTTCGGCTACACCAACTGTCCGGACGTCTGCCCCCTGACGATGAGCAACATCGCCGTCGCCAAGAAGGCGCTGCCCAAGGCCGAACAGGACAAGCTCCAGGTCGTCTTCGTCACCACCGACCCCGAGCGCGACACCCCCGCGGCCCTCGGCAAGTGGCTCAAGGCACAGGACACCGACTTCATCGGTCTGACCGGTGACTTCGACACCATCCAGGGCAGCGCCCGCACCCTCGGCATCAGCATCGAGCCCTCCAAGAAGGAGAAGGGCAAGGTCGTCTCGATGCACGGCACGCAGGTCATCGCGTTCTCGCCGAAGACCGACGCCGGGTACGTGCTGTACGGCGAGGACACCACCGTGGACGACTACACGAAGGACCTCCCCAAGATCGTCAAGGGAGCGACTCCGTGAACCGCCGCATCCTTCTCGGCGGCGCCCTGGCCGTGACCGCGGGGCTCGCCCTCGCGGGCTGCTCGGACGCCTCCCCCGACAAGGCCGCCAAGGCCGCCGACAAGCCCGATCTCGAGGTCGCCGGCGCCTTCATGCCCGAGCCCGTCATGGACACCATGGCCTCCGGGTTCTTCACCGTCACGAACAAGGGCGGCGCCGACAAGCTCACCTCGGTCACCAGTGGGATCGCGAAGAAGGTCACGCTGCACAGCACCAAGGGCAACGCGATGAAGGAACAGAAGTCCTTCGACGTGCCCGCGAACGGCGAGCTCGACTTCGCGCGGGGCGCCAACCACCTCATGTTCGAGGAGCTGAAGCAGAAGCCGAAGCAGGGCGACAAGGTCGCCGTGACACTGCACTTCGAGAAGTCGGACCCGATCGAGATTGAGGTCCCGGTGAAGGCCGCCACGTACAACCCCAAGCCCGGCAAGCACGCGTCGCACTGAGGGACTGATCGCTGATGCAGACCATCGCTCCCCGCAGTGGAGCTCGCTCCGGGGCCGCCGCCCGCCTCGGGATAACCCCCGGCGTCGGACGGCTCCTGCTCGTCGTCGCCGTCTTCCTCGGCGCCCTGCTGGCCACGGCGGCACCCGCCTCCGCCCATGCCGCGCTGACGGGCAGCGATCCCAAGCAGGGGGCGGTGGTCGACCAGGCGCCCGCCGGCGTGTCGCTGACCTTCTCGGAGAAGGTCGCCATGTCCGACGGCTCCGTACGGGTGCTCGACCCGGCCGGCAAGCGCGTCGACACCGGCAAGACCAGTGACCTCGGCTCGAACACGTACGGCGTGAAGCTGCACAAGGGGCTGCCCGACGGCACCTTCACCGTGGCCTATCAAGTCGTCTCCGCCGACAGCCACCCGATCTCCGGCGCCTACACCTTCTCCGTGGGGGCGCCCTCCGACACAAAGGTCGCGCTGCCGGACCAGGAGGCGGGCGGCGGGTTCGTGGGCGGGCTCTACGACTTCACGCGCTACCTCTCGTACGCCGGGTTCATCCTCGTCGTCGGCGGGGCCGCCTTCGTGCTCGGCTGCTGGCCGCGCGGCGCCGGCGTACGCCCCGTGCAGCGTCTCGTGGTGTCGGGCTGGGTCACGCTCACCGCGTCCACCCTCGTGATGCTGCTGCTCCGCGCGCCCTACACCGGGTCCGGGAAGCTCGCCGACGCCTTCGACATGGCCAAGCTCGGCGACGTGCTCCAGACGAAGACGGGCGCCGCGCTCGTCTCACGGTTGCTGCTGCTCGCCGCCGCCGCGCTCTTCATCGCGGTGCTCTTCGGCGCGTACGAGAAGCGGACCGACCCCAAGGAGCGCAAGGACCTCACCTTCGGGCTCGCGATCGGCGGAGGCGTCGTCGCCGTCGGACTCGGCGCGACCTGGGCCATGGCCGAGCATGCCTCGACCGGCATCCAGGCCGGTATCGCGATGCCTGTGGACGTCGTGCACCTGCTCGCCGTCGCTGCCTGGCTCGGCGGGCTCGCGGCGCTCGTCGTCGCCCTCTACTTCGCGCCGTCGGTGGAGGCCGGGGCGGTGCGGCGCTTCTCGCGTGTGGCGTTCTGCAGCGTCGTCGCCCTGGCCGCGACCGGGCTCTACCAGTCCTGGCGGCAGGTCGGCTCATGGTCGGCGCTCACCGGCACGTGGTACGGACAGCTGCTCCTCATCAAGATCGGCCTGGTGGTCGTCCTCGTCGGCATCGCCTGGATCTCCCGGCGCTGGACGGCGCGGATCGCGGGCCAGGCGGGCGACATGGCGCCGGAGGCCGCCGCGGCGAGCGTCGTCGAGAAGCACGCCCACAAGCAGGCCGAGAAGCGCGCGGCGGCCAAGCGTGTGGAGAAGAAGCCGGTGACCGTGCCCGCCGGGGGCGCCGGCGCGGACTCCAAGGACGCCAAGGACTCCAAGGGCCCCAAGGACTCCAAGGGCCCCAAGGATTCCAAGGACGCCAAGCGCTCCGCTCAACTCGCCCGCCAGCAGGCCGCCATGACCACCGCCCGCGAGAAGCGGATCCGCGACGCCGACCCGAACCGGTCAGGCCTGCGGCGCTCCGTGCTCGCCGAGGCGGGCGTCGCCGTCGTCCTGCTCGCCGTCACCACGGTCCTCACCTCGACCGAGCCGGGCCGCACGGAGGAGGAAGCGGCGGCTTCGAAGACGGCCGCGGCCGCCCAGCGAACCGGTCCGCTCACCCTCAAGATCCCCTTCGACACGGGCTCCGAGGACGGCAAGGGCACCTTGCAGCTCGACCTGGACCCCGGTCGCACCGGCAGCAACGACATGCACATCTTCGTGAAGCGGCCGAACGGCAGCGCCTTCGACATCCCCGAGGTGAAGGTGTCGTTCACCCTCAAGTCGAAGGATGTCGGACCGCTGCCCGTCGTCCCGGACCACATCGCCACCGGACACTGGAGCTCCACCGGGGTCCAGATCCCGATGGCGGGCAACTGGAAGGTCGCGGTGACGGTGCGCACCTCCGACATCGACCAAGTGACCGTGAACAAGAACGCGCAGATCGGCTGAACGGAACCACCATGGCGGACAACGGGATTTCGAGACGGCGGCTGCTCGGCACCGCTGGCGCCACCGGTCTCGCGCTCGGCGCGGCGGGTGGTGCGGCCGGGTATGCGGCGGCGCCCTCGGACACCCCCGGGAAAGCGGCGTCGCTTGCGTCCCTTGGCGCGGACACGGTCATGTTTCACGGGAAACATCAGCCCGGCATCACCACGCCCGTCCAGTCCCGCGGCCATCTGGTCGCCTTCGATCTGACCGCGGGCGCGGGCCGCAAGGAAGCCGCCGCGCTGCTGCGGCGCTGGTCGGCGACGGCCGAGCGGTTGATGGCGGGCAAGGCTCCGGCGGGCGAGGACACGGATGTCGCCCGGGACGCGGGCCCGTCGTCGTTGAGCGTCACCTTCGGCTTCGGGCACAGCTTCTTCGGGCGCACCGGCCTGGAGAAGCAGCGCCCGTCGGCGCTCGACCCGCTGCCGGACTTCTCCTCCGACCACCTCGACAAGGCGCGCAGCGACGGCGACCTGTGGGTGCAGATCGGCGCGAACGACCCGCTCGTCGCCTTCCACGCGCTGCGCGCACTCCAGAAGGAGGCGGGCGACGCGGCACGGGTGCGCTGGCAGATGAACGGCTTCAACCGTTCACCCGGCGCGACCGCACAGCCGATGACGACCCGCAACCTGATGGGCCAGATCGACGGCACCAACAACCCGAAGCCGTCGGAGGACGACTTCGACCGCCGGATCTTCGTGCCCGCCACGGGGGACCCGTCCTGGATGGCGGGCGGCTCGTACGTCGTCGTGCGCCGCATCCGGATGCTCCTCGACGACTGGGAGAAGCTCGGCGTCAAGGACCAGGAGGCGGTCATCGGGCGCCACAAGTCGGACGGATCACCGCTGACCGGCGGCACGGAGACCACCGAGCCGAAGCTGGAGAAGGCGGGTGCGGATGGCAAGTACGTCATCGCCCTCAACGCCCACTCCCGCATCACCCGACCCGACCAGAACGGCGGCTCCGCGATGCTGCGCCGCCCGTTCTCGTACCACGACGGCTTCGACAAGGACGGGGAGCCGGACGCGGGCCTGCTCTTCGTGTGCTGGCAGGCGGACCCCCTCCGCGGCTTCGTGCCGGTGCAGCGCAAGCTCGACCGCGGGGACGCGCTGTCGGAGTTCATCCGGCACGAGGCGAGCGGGCTCTTCGCGGTGCCGGGCGGGGCCGCGAAGGGCGAGTACGTGGGGCAGCGGCTGCTGGAGGGGTAGCGCTGGGACCCGGTCTCGTGGGTACGCGGGGCGGGCGCCGCTTCGTGAGACGCGCGAGCCGTGCCACGGGCAGGCCATTAGGGTGACGGTATGTCGGCGATGCGCTACACCTATCTCGGCCCCGAGGGCACCTTCACCGAGGCCGCCCTCCGTACGCTCCCGGAAGCGGCCACCAGGGAGCTCGTTCCGATGGTGTCCGTGCCGGCCGCGCTGGACGCGGTCCGGAGCGGCGACGCGGCTGCCGCGCTGGTGCCGATCGAGAACTCCGTCGAGGGCGGTGTCACGACCACCGTCGACGAGCTCGCCAAGGGCGCGCCCCTGATGATCTACCGCGAGGTCGTGCTGCCGATCGCCTTCGCGCTGCTCGTCCGGCCGGGCACGCAGCTCAAGGACATCAAGACGGTGACCGGCCACCCGGTTGCCCAGCCCCAGGTCCGCAACTGGCTCGCAGCGAACCTGCCGGACGCCCTGTGGGAGTCGGCCGCCTCGAACGCGGACGGTGCGCGCCTGGTCCAGGAGGGCCGCTTCGACGCGGCCTTCGCGGGCGAGTTCGCGGCGGCGACGTACGGCCTGGAGCCCCTGGTCAGCGAGATCCATGACGCGGCGACCGCCGAGACCCGCTTCGTTCTGGTGGGTCGCCCGGCCCGCCCCGCTGCGCCGACCGGCGCGGACAAGACCTCGGTGGTCATCTGGCTCGGCGACGACCATCCCGGCGCCCTGCTCGAACTGCTCCAGGAGTTCGCCGTACGGGGCGTCAACCTGATGCGGATCGAATCGCGGCCCACCGGCCAGCGCATCGGCAACTACTGCTTCTCCGTGGACGCCGAGGGCCACATCACGGACCGCCGCGTGGGCGAGGCCCTGATGGGCCTCAAGCGGATCTGCCCTCAGGTGCGCTTCCTCGGGTCGTACCCGCGTGCGGGAGTGTCGCCCGCCGATCTGCGGCCGCCGCGGCCGGGGACCACCGACGGCGAGTTCCTCGCGGCGTCGGACTGGCTGACCCAGTGCCAGGACGGCCGGTTCTGAGCCGACCGCCGGGTCGAGCGAGCGGTCTTACCTGCTGATTTACGTTGTCCACAAAGTTATCCACAGGGGCCGTTCTCGACCTGGGGACAAGTCGACAACGAAGCGTGACATGGTCGACAAATCGGCCTACAACCCACAAGTCCGTCCACAGCCGCGCACGTCACCCCTCGTCCACTCTTTTCCATTGATCAACTCTTTGGAGCGAACCATTTCCACTCGAAAGTGGGTGTGAGGGTGGTTTGGGACGGGAATCCTTCGTCGCGCATGCGGCTTTCGGAACGATCTCTTCCGGCATCCACAGATCTTTCGCACAGCCTGTGGATAACTTTTCGACAGGGGATATTCCTGTGGACAACGAGGCCTCAAGTCCCGCCCCACGCAAGGAGATCGGGTCAAGGGGGCGAGTCCCCTCTGCCCCATTTCGGGGAATGGCACCCTTTTCATTGACCCTGAGCCCGGCACTCATGGGACGCATCGAGGCAGGAATTCCCATTCCGGCAAATCGGTCATAACGCTACGCGGTGCTATATCGAGTCGAGAGCCGGAAGCGCTCGACGGTAGCCTGGTGGGGTGATTGACCTTCGCCTGCTCCGTGAGGACCCCGACCGTGTTCGCGCCTCCCAGCGCGCCCGTGGAGAGGACGTCGCGCTTGTCGACGCCCTGCTCTCCGCCGACGAGCGGCGCAGGTCGTCCGGGCTCCGCTTCGACGAGCTCCGTTCCGAGCAGAAGGCGCTCGGCAAGCTCATCCCCAAGGCCTCGGGTGACGAGAAGGCCGAGCTCCTGAAGAAGGCCGGCGAGCTCTCCGCCGCCGTCAAGGCGGCCAACACCGCGCAGGACGAGGCCGACGAGGAGACCAAGCGGCTCCTTGGCCAGCTGGGCAACCTGGTCCACCCGGACGTCCCGGTCGGCGGCGAGGAGGACTTCGTCGTCCTCGACACCATCGGCACCCCGCGCGACTTCGCGGCCGAGGGCTTCGAGCCCAAGGACCACCTGGAGCTCGGCGAGCTGCTCGGCGCCATCGACGTCGAGCGCGGCGCGAAGGTCTCCGGATCGCGCTTCTACTACCTGACCGGTGTCGGCGCCCTGCTCGAACTGGCCCTGGTGAACGCGGCGATCGCCCAGGCGACGGAGGCCGGGTTCATCCCGATGCTGACGCCCGCCCTGGTCCGCCCGCGCGCCATGGAGGGCACGGGCTTCCTCGGCCAGGCCGCCGAGAACGTCTACCACCTGGAGAAGGACGACTACTACCTGGTCGGCACCTCCGAGGTCGCGCTCGCCGGTTACCACATGGACGAGATCATCGACGCCGACAAGCTGCCCCTGCGGTACGCGGGCTTCTCGCCCTGTTTCCGCCGTGAGGCCGGCACGTACGGCAAGGACACCCGCGGCATCTTCCGCGTGCACCAGTTCGACAAGGTCGAGATGTTCTCGTACGTCGACCCGGCGGACGCGGAGAACGAGCACCAGCGGCTCCTGGAGTGGGAGAAGCAGTGGCTGACGGGCCTCGGCCTGCCGTTCCAGGTGATCGACGTGGCCACCGGCGACCTGGGCTCATCAGCGTCGCGGAAGTTCGACTGCGAGGCGTGGATCCCGACGCAGGGCAAGTACCGCGAGCTGACGTCCGCGTCGAACTGCGACAGCTTCCAGTCGCGCCGGCTGTCGATCCGGATGCGCGACGAGAGCGACGGCAAGAAGGTGACGCAGCCGCTCGCGACGCTGAACGGCACGCTCTGCGCCGTCCCGCGCACGATCGTCGCCCTTCTGGAGAACCACCAGCAGGCCGACGGCTCCGTGTGGGTGCCCGAGGTGCTGCGTCCGTATCTGGGGGGACGAGAGATCTTGGAGCCCATCAACAAGTGAGCCACCCTGCTCCCGCCACGCCCTCCTTCCCGTACAAGCTGGTCGCGACCGACCTCGACGGAACGCTCCTGCGCTCCGACGACACGGTCTCGGCGCGTACGCGCGACGCGCTCACCGCGGCCACCGCGGCGGGCGCCGCGCACATCATCGTCACCGGCCGTGCCGTGCCGTGGACCCGGCACATCCTCGACGACCTGGGCTATGACGGCCTGGCGGTGTGCGGGCAGGGCGCGCAGGTCTACCACGCGGGCGAGCACCGGCTGCTCACGTCGGTCACGCTCGACCGGCAGCTGGCCGGTATCGCCCTCGCCAAGATAGAGGCGGAGATCGGCCCGCTGGCGCTGGCCGCGAGCCGTGACGGCCTCGACGGCGAGGTGATCGTCGGTCCTGGGTACGTGGTGCAGGACGGTCCGCTGCCCGCCGTCCCGTTCACGGATGTCGCCGAGCTGTGGGCCGCTCCGCTGAACAAGGTGTACGTCCAGCACCCGGGCCTGAGCGACGACGAGCTGGCCTCGGTCGCGCGTCAGGTGGCGGGTGGTCTGGTCGGCGTGACGATGGCCGGCGAGGGCATCGTCGAGCTGCTTCCCCTCGGTCTCTCCAAGGCGACGGGCCTGTCCCTCGCGGCGCGCCGCCTCGGCGCGAAGGCCGCGGACACGATCGCTTTCGGGGACATGCCCAACGACATACCGATGTTCGGCTGGGCGGCTCACGGCGTGGCGATGGCCAACGCCCATGAGGAGCTCAAGACGGTTGCCGACGAGGTGACGACGTCGAACGAGGACGACGGCATCGCGGCGGTCCTGGAGAAGCTTCTCGGTCAGCGGGTCTGAGCACCACGCACTGAGCCGGGCTCCGCATGGCGGTGCCCGGCTCAGTGCGTGTTCGGGTGGGCGGCCCGCGCAGCGAGGTGCGCGCTCGAAGCGGCCGCCCCGGGCAGCTCTCCGCCGGGCGGGGCTCCACGGAGCGAGTGACTACTCCGGAGCCTGCCGCGGGCTGCCCTGCCGGGAACTCGACGGACTGGTGAAGGACACGTCGGCTCCTCTCCCGGTAAGCGGGCGCCAGGGTCGTGGCGCGGTGACACACCTACTGTGCCCGCGCCGCGATGTGCCCGCCACCGAATTAATCACTCCTCCCCGGCCAGGGTCAGCGACCGCAGCTTCTGCCCGGCGTACCAGGTGGCCAGGACCGTGACACCGACAAGAAGCACCGTGGCGACCGGCAGTCCGACGTCCGAGGTGACCAGGTCGCCGCCCGCCGTCTTCTGGGCGACGGCGAGCGACCACTGCTGGACACTGAGCGTGCGCGCACCAGGGACGAGCGACCCGAAGAGGGTCTCCCACACGAGGGCGTAGACGAGCCCGAAGACGACCGCGTGCCGGGTGATGGTGCCCAGGAGCAGGAAGATCGCCGCGTACGCGATGGAGGCGACCAGGGCGGCGATCGTGTAGGCCACGGCGATCTGCTGGCCGTTGCCGTTCAGGATCATGCCCGCGATGAACGTCGGGACCGCGGAGAAGGCCATGGTGACCGCGATGGCGATGGTGAGCTTGGTGACGATGATCGTGGGCCGCTTGACCGGCTTGGAGAGGAGATAGACGACGGAGCCGTCGTCGATCTCCGGGCCGATGGCTCCGGTGCCCGCGATGACACCGATGATCGGCACCATCGTGGCGAGCGCGAAGCCACCGAGGAGGTCGGAGGCGACCTGGTCGTCGGCGCCGTTGAATCCGCGGACCGCGGCGGCGATGACGACCAGCAGGACGGGCAGGGCCAGGAGGATCAGTGCCCGGCGGCGGCCGAGCAGGGCCCGGTAGGTGAGCCGGGCGACAGTGGGGTCGTACACGATGGCTCCCTTCAGGCCGCGACGAGGTAGGAGAAGACCGACTCGAGGGACTCGTCCGAGGGCGAGACCGTGAGGAGCCGGATGTCGTGATCGCGGGCGATGCGTGGCAACAGAGCGGTGAAGCGCCCGAAGTCGATGGCCTGGATGCGCAGGGCGCCTTCCTTGAGGTCGACTTCGATCCCCGCCGTCGACGGGTCCGCGATCAGGGCGGCGGCCAGGGCGCGGTCGTCGCTGGAACGCACGAGGTAGCGGTGGGGGCGGTCGGTCATCAGGCGCCGGATCTTGCGGAAGTCACCGCTCGCCGCGTGGCGGCCGGCCACGATCACCTCGATGTGCGAGGCCAGTTGCTCGACCTCTTCGAGGATGTGCGAGGAGAACAGAACCGTGCGGCCCTCGTCTCCCATGCGTCGCAGCAGGTCCATCAGCTGCATGCGCTGGCGGGGGTCCATGCCGTTGAACGGTTCGTCGAGCAGGAGCACGGAGGGTTCGTGGACGAGGGCGGACGCCATCTTCACGCGCTGCCGCATGCCCTTGCTGTACGTCGAGATCTTGCGGTCCTGCGCGTACTCCATCTCGACCGTGGCGAGGGCCTTGTGCGCGGCCCGCTCGTCCAGACCGTGCAACTCGGCGTTGGCGACGACGAATTCGCGTCCGGTGAGGAAGTCGTACATCCCCTCGCGCTCGGGAACGATGCCGATGTCCTTGTAGATCTGTTCGTTGCGCCAGATCGGCTTGGCGTCGAGGGTGACGCTGCCGGTGGAGGGGGCGAGGAATCCGCCCATCATGTTGATGAGGGTGGACTTCCCCGCGCCGTTCGGGCCGAGGAGGCCGGTGACGCCCGGACCGACGTTCATCGTGATGTCGTTGACCGCCACCACGTTGCCGAACCAGCGGCTGGTGTGGTCGATGAGGATAGTGCTCATGGGCGCAGCCCGTTCCTTAGAAGGGTGGTGGCGGGCGACGGGTGGGCGCTCACAGCCCGACCTTTCGGTAGCGGCGCAGCAGTGCGCCGTAGGAGCCCGCGATGAGGGCGAGGACGACGATCACGTAGACCACGCCCGTGCCGGACGAGGGGCCTTCCCCTCCGGGGAAGGCGGAGGTCGCGCCGAGGAAGGCGGTCTGTACGCCGTCGATGAGCGTGATCGGCGAGAAGAGACCGAGCCAGGCGATGGCGTCGGTGCTGCCCTGTTCGTAGGCAATGGCCTGGACCGTGGACACCGCCCCGTAGCTGATGGTCAGGACGGCGATGACGGCGGCGATCCCGAAGCCGCGGCGGGGTGTGATCGCCGAGATGATGAGGGCGAGACCGGAGAAGAGGAGCGAGAGCAGCGCCACGGAGACGAGACCCTGGCCGAAGCCCTTCGTCTGGTCGGCGAAGTCGAGCTTGGCGAGCAGCGCTCCCACGTAGAGGACGAGCAGCGGTGCGGCCGTGAGGACGAAGAGAGCCGAGGCCATCGCCGCGAACTTGGCGCGTACGTAGTCGCTGTGCTCGATGGGGCGGGAGAAGTAGAGGGGGACGGTCTTGAAGCGCAGGTCGCGCGAGACGGTCTGGGGGGCCTGGGCGGCGAGATAGAGACTGATGACGGCCTGCAGCACGATCGCGTAGCGGGTGTAGTCGAGGGGGAGGTCGTTCGCCTTGGTGGTCACGGCGACCGCCACCATGATCGCGGCGGGTACGCACATCACCGCGAAGAGGATCATGGGGAGAACCTTGGACTTGGCCGAGCGGCCAAGGCCGTAAGCCCCGCGCAGGCTCTGCGAGAAGAGCGAGCGGCGGGCGTAGGCGCGGCCCAGGCGCGGGCCGTCGTAGTTGCGATAGCCGATGTTGTGGATCTGGGTCTGTTCACCGGCGTGTGCCGGGGGCTGCTCAACCGCCATGGCGGACCGCCTCCTTCCGCGCATCCGTCTGCTCGGGTTGCTCGGGCTGCTCGGTTGGTTCGGGTTGCTCGGTTCGTTCGGACTGGAAGACCTCGGCGATGTGGTGCCTGCGCTGCTCCATCCGGACCAGACCGAGGCCGAGGTCCGCGACGAGGTCGCGGACCAGGTCGTACGTCTCCTCGCCGGTCGCTTCGAGCAGCACGGTGTGCCCGGCGCCGGGCAGGCCGCTTCCCTCGTGGGTGGCGACCCCCCGGCCCTGCAGCGCGTCGCGGAACACCTGGGTGCCGTCGGGGTGTTCGTCGGTGTCCGTCACCTCGACGGCCAGCGTCGTGGTGGTCTGGGTGAAGTCGGTGGTGGAGCTGGACCGCAGGAGCTTGCCGCCGTCGATGACGACGACGTGGTCACAGGTGCGCTCCAGCTCACCGAGCAGGTGCGAGGTGACCAGGACGGAGATGCCGAAGTCCGTGTGGACGCGGCGGATGAGGTCGAGCATCTCGTCGCGGCCCACGGGGTCGAGGCCGTTGGTCGGTTCGTCCAGGAAGACCAGGTCGGGGTCGTGGACGAGGGCCTGCGCGAGCTTGACGCGCTGTTTCATGCCCGTCGAGTAGCCCCCGATGGGGCGGTAGCGCTCCTCGTACAGACCGACGTGCCGCAGTGTGTCCGCGGTGCGCTCGCGGGCCGCCGTGGGCGGCAGCCCCGACATGCGCGCCATGTGGACGACGAACTCGGTGGCCGAGACGTCCGGCGGCAGGCAGTCGTGCTCGGGCATATAGCCGACGCGCTCACGGATCTGACCGCCACTGGTGGCGACGTCGAGTCCGAGCACGGCGGCGGTGCCCTCCGTGGCGGGGGACAGACCCAGCAGGATCTTGATCAGTGTGGACTTGCCGGCTCCGTTGGCTCCGACGAGTCCGGTCACACCGGGCCCGATATCCATGGAGAGCCGGTCAAGTGCGGTCACCCTCGGGAACCGCTTGCTCAGGCTTTCGGTCGCGATCACAGTCACGATTCGAAGGTAGTGGCGCAGGCCACATCGGGCGTCAGACCAGGGTCCTGTCCTCGCCTCACTCTCGGGTATTACGGGCCCGTAAGGGTCCTCCTGAGGTCGACCCTTGGGGGATGTCCCGCAGCCAGCCCTGGAGTCGGGCCCGGCTCGTGCACAGCTATTGACGTAGCCGCCGAGCATTGTCACATTCATCAGTGTCAAGTTACGGACGCGTACTGCGATGGACCGGACACGGACGGACGGTGGCATGACCTCAGCAGTGGCAGGTGAACTCTCCGCGGAGCTGCGGGGGTTCAGGGAAGTGCAGACCCTCGCGTATGAGTGCGCGGAGGCAGTCGCGGCGCAGCTCAGGCCGGGGGTGACCGAGCGCGAGGCGGCTCGGATGCAGCGTGACTGGCTGCGCGAGCGGGGTGTGCGGGACTGGTTCCACCTGCCCTTCGCCTGGTTCGGGGACCGCACGGCGTTCGCGAACTTCCGCATTCCGCTGCAGTTCTTCCCCACCAACCGCCGGCTCGAGCCGGGGATGCCCTTCATCCTCGACATGGCCCCGGTCTACAAGGGCTGCACGGCGGACATCGGCTACTCGGGCTGCCTCGGTCTCAATCCCGTGCACGACAAGCTGCTCGCCGACCTCGAGGCACACCGCGAGCTGATCCTGCGCGAGGTGCGCGAGCGCCGCCCGCTGCGCGAGATCTATGAGGACGTGGACCGGCTCATGGTGCGCCAGGGCTACGCGAATCGTCATCGCGCGTATCCCTTCGGCGTCATCGCGCACAAGGTCGACCGGGTCAAGGAGCGCCGGCTGTCGCCGCACGTCTTCGGCTTCGGCACGCAGTCCCTGAAGGGCCTCGCGAGCGACGCGATCCACGGCCACCGGGACGGCTGGTCGCCGCTCTGGTCGCCGTACAAATTCTCCGACCACCCGCCCCAGAAGGGGCTCTGGGCGGTCGAACCGCACCTCGGATTCAGGGGTACGGGCGCGAAGTTCGAGGAAATCCTGGTCGTCACCGACTCCAGGGACCCCGAACAGAGCGCGTTCTGGCTGGACGACGATCTGCCGCATGTGCGGCGCTGGGCTGAGGAGAGGGCCGCCGCATGACCACGGGAGGAAACACCAAGGGGATCAAGGGCGCCCGCGAGCGCCGGGTGCGCACGGGCGGGGTGGAGCTGTGCGTCGCCGAGCTCGGCGACCCGACGCAGCCCACGGTGCTGCTCGTGCACGGCTACCCGGACTCCAAGGAGGTCTGGTCGGAGGTGGCCGAGCGCCTCGCCGACCGCTTCCACGTCGTGCTGTACGACGTGCGTGGCCACGGCAGGTCGACGGCTCCGCAGCCGCTGCGCGGCGGCTTCACGCTGGAGAAGCTGACCGACGACTTCCTGGCCGTCGCCGACGCGGTGAGCCCGGACAAGCCGGTGCACCTGGTCGGTCACGACTGGGGATCGGTGCAGTCCTGGGAGTTCGTCACGGTCAAGCGCACCGAGGGGCGCATCGCGTCCTTCACCTCGATGTCAGGGCCCTCGCTCGACCACTTCGGGCACTGGATCAAGAAGCGGATGACCCGCCCCACGCCCCGCAGGGTCGGCCAGCTCCTCGGCCAGGGCGCCAAGTCCTGGTACGTGTACATGCTGCACACCCCGGTGCTCCCCGAGCTCGCCTGGCGCGGGCCGCTCGGCAAGCAGTGGCCGAAGATCCTCCAGCGCATGGAGAAGGTGCCTGCGGGCGACTACCCGACGTCGTCGCTGCCCTCGGACGCGGCGCACGGAGCCTGGCTCTACCGCGACAACGTCCGCGCCCGGATGCGCAGGCCCCGCGCCGACGCGTACGCGCACGCCCCCGTCCAGCTCATCACGCCGTCCGGGGACATGTTCCTGTCGGAGTGGCTCTACGACGAGCTGGAGCTGTGGGCCCCGGAGTTGGTGCGCCGCAGCATCCCGGCCAAGCACTGGGTGCCGCGCACACGCCCCGATCAACTGGCTTGCTGGATCACCGACTTCGTCACGTCGAACGAGGACGGAGTGCCCGCGAACGACAGCGTGGCCACGGGGAAGCACGCCGATCGCTTCGGCGGCCAGCTGGTCCTGGTCACCGGGGCGGGCAGCGGCATCGGCCGCGCCACAGCCTTCGCGTTCGCCGAGGCGGGCGCACGCGTCGTGGCCGTCGACCGGGATGCGGAGAGCGCGGCCCGCACGGCGGAGATGTCGCGTCTGATCGGCGCCCCCGAGGCCTGGGGCGAGACGGTCGACGTCGCCGACGAGCAAGCCATGGAGAAGCTCGCCGAGAAGGTCGCCAGGGAGTACGGCATCGTCGACGTCCTGGTGAACAACGCGGGGATCGGCCTTTCCGGCTCGTTCCTCGACACGAGCGCCGAGGACTGGAAGAAGGTCCTCGACGTCAATCTGTGGGGCGTGATCCACGGCTGCCGGCTCTTCGGCAAACAGATGGCGGAGCGCGGCCAGGGCGGCCACATCGTCAACACCGCGTCCGCGGCGGCGTATCAGCCGTCCAAGGCCCTGCCCGCCTACAGCACCTCCAAGGCCGCTGTCCTGATGCTCAGCGAGTGCCTGCGCGCGGAGCTGGCGGGGCAGGGCATCGGGGTCTCCGCGATATGCCCGGGCTTCGTGAACACGAACATCACGGCGACCACGCACTTCGCCGGCGTCGACGCCGAGGAGGAGAAGCGCCGCCAGAAGAAGACCTCGCGCCTGTACGGCCTGCGGAACTACCCCCCGGAGAAGGTCGCGGACGCGATCCTGCGCGCGGTCGTCAAGAACCAGGCCGTGGTGCCGGTCACCCCGGAGGCCCGTGGCGCCCACCTCATGTCCCGCTTCACGCCCAAGGCCCTGCGTGCGATAGCCCGATTGGAGCCGCCGCTGTGAGCACGGAGAAAAGCACCGGCACGAACACCGAGGAGCACTACACGATCGTTCCGCGCCGGGTTTCGTTCGACTGGGAGCGGACCCCGCTGCACTGGATACCGGACGAGCCCACCGCCACCCACGTGATCAACGTGCTGCATCTGCTTCTCCCCGCGGGGGAGCGGTGGTTCGTGAAGGTCTTCAAGGAAGGCCTGCCCTTGGTCACCGATCCGGTGCTGCTGAAGGACGTCAAGGGCTTCATGGGCCAGGAGGCCACGCACAGCGTGCAGCACGCACATGTGCTGGACCACCTGGCGGCACAGCGGCTCGACACCGCCGGGTTCACCAGGTACGTCGATTTCCTCTTCGAAAAACTCCTCGGCGAGGCACCGCCGTTGGGCGCTCCGATACCGACGCAGGAGTGGCTGCGGTTCCGCCTCGCGGTCGTCGCGGCGATCGAGCAGTTCACGGCGGTCCTGGGGAACTGGGTGCTGCACGCCGAGGGGTTGGACCGCGCGGATGCCGACGAGGTCATGCTCGACCTGTTGCGCTGGCACGGCGCGGAGGAGGTGGAGCACCGCTCGGTCGCCTTCGACATGTATCAGCACTGCGGCGGCGAAGGCCTGCCCCGCTATGCCCGCCGCATCGCGGGCATGACGGTCACGGCGCCCGTGATGCTGTACCTGTGGGTCTGGGGCACCGCCTATCTGATGCGCAGGGACCCCCAGCTCGCGGGGCGCCTCCGCTACTCCCTGGCGGAGCACAACAAGGCCGTCAGGAAGGGCCTGCTGCCCACGTGGCGGGAGATCGGCACGGCCATACCCCGCTATCTGCGGCGGTCGTACCATCCCTCGCAGGAAGGCTCGCTGCGCAAGGCCGTCGAATATCTGACGGAGTCACCCGCGGCACGGGCCGCGGCCGCTGCGGTCGGCCGAGCGGCCATCGCCTAGCACGAGGGTTTACGGAGGCGGGGAGCGTGGACGAGCAGTCGGACGCCGGGCAGGGGCTCGTGGATCACGGCGCCGGGCACAGGCCGGCCGAGTACCGCATCGAGGACCTGGCGCACCACAGCGGCGCCACGGTCCGCACGATCCGCGCCTACCAGGACCGCGGCCTGCTCCCCCGGCCCGAGCGGCGCGGCCGGGCCAATGTGTACGGCGACACGCACCTGGCCCGGTTGAGACAGATAGCCGACCTGCTCGACAGGGGTTACACCCTGGCCTCCATCAAGGAGCTGCTCGAGGCCTGGGACGCGGGCCGGGGGCTCGGCGGCGTCCTGGGCCTCGCAGCCGAGGTCGGTGGCCCGTGGACGGACGAGAAGGCCGACCGGATGACCCGGGCGGAGCTGGACGCGGCGTTCGGCGGAGAACCGGACGAGGCCGCGGTGGCCGACGCGATCGCCCTCGGCGTGCTGGAGCCCGTGCCCGGGCGGGACGACGAATTCCTCGTGCCGAGCCCCCAAGAGCTGGCGGTGGCAGTGGAGTTGCATGCCGCCGGAGTTCCGCTGTCCGCGATCTCGGGTCATTTGCGGGAGTTGAGGGGTCAGGTCGAGCACATAGCCGCCCGTTTCCTGGAGTTCACCACCGAGCATGTCTTCGCGCGCTACCTCGGTCAGCATCCGCCGAGCGAGGCGGATGCGGCGGAAGCTGCCGCTCTCGTCCGGCGCCTGAGGCCGCTGGCCCAGCAATCGGTCGACGCTGAACTCGCCCGTGCCATGCGCCTGTTCGCCACGCGCCACCTCCAGCACCACCTCGCCTCGGGACAGCCGGCCCACCGTACGAATGAGCCGCTTCCGGTGGCACTGCCCTCGGCGACAATGCGGGCCGTGGAGGCGCTGGTTGGCCGGGAGAACGCAGCGGCGTTCGTGGCAGCGGCCGCTGAACGCGAGGTACAGGCCAGGACATTGGACGCACTCGCCGCAAGTCGGCCCAATGCGGGATCTGTTGATCAAAAGGCTTAATTTGACTGGGTGTTGTCCACAGAATCGCCAATTCCCCTGTGGATAACTGGACTTGGTTGTGGATCAAACCTGTGGACGAAAAGTAGCGGATGAAAAGTCGGTGGACGAAAATCGAGTGCGAGAAGAACGGTTCGGCGCGAGGCTGAACGGATGAATGGAGAAGCACCCTCCGCCGACGCGGCGGCCGAGCGGCGCACCGTGAAGGTGTCGAAATACCTTTCCAGGCACCTGCGCCATCAGCCGGAGAGAATCGGACTCACACTCGACGAGAACGGATGGGTGGAGATCGACGCCCTGGTCGCGGCAGCCGCGGCCCACGGTTTCCGTTTCACCCGCGCAGAGCTCGAGCACGTGGTGGCCGTGAACGACAAACAGCGCTTCGCCGTGGCGGGCGGCCGGATCCGCGCCAGCCAGGGTCACTCCGTCGACGTCGACCTGAATCTGCCTCCGGCGCCCCCGCCCGCGTATCTCTTCCACGGCACGGTGGCCCACAGCGTCGCCGCGATCCGCGCCGAAGGCCTGCGGCCCATGAACCGTCACGCCGTGCACCTGTCGCCCGACCGCGAGACCGCCACCCGCGTCGGCGCCCGTCGCGGACGGCCCGTCGTTCTCTCCGTCGACGCGGGCGCGATGCACCGTGACGGGCATGTCTTCCAGGTCAGCGCCAACGGCGTCTGGCTCACCGCCGCCGTGCCCCCGGGGTATCTCCGCTTCCCGACCGGCCACTGACCCGGCCGGACACCCCTCCGGCCGGGCGAGCTGCAAGGACGCGGTTTCCGGGGGCATACGCTCTGCTACATGAGTTTGCGTCTGAGCACCGTGATCCTGCCCGTCCGCCGCTGGCACGAGGGGGGCAAGGAGCGCTGGCAGCGGGCCGAGGAGCTGGGTTTCCACACCGCGTACACCTATGACCACCTCTCCTGGCGGACCTTCCGCGACGGTCCCTGGTTCGGCGCGGTGCCGACCCTGACCGCCGCCGCGGCCGCCACCGACAGGCTGCGCCTCGGCACCCTGGTCACCTCCCCGAACTTCCGGCACCCGGTGACCCTCGCCAAGGACCTGATCACGCTGGACGACGTGTCCGACGGCCGGATCACCCTCGGCATCGGCGCGGGCGGCAACGGCTTCGACGCCACCGCGCTGCTCAAGGCGGGCGAGGAGCCCTGGACCCCGCGCGAACGGGCCGATCACTTCGGCGAGTTCCTGCCGCTGCTCGACCGCCTCCTCACCGAGGACGTCGTCTCGTACGAGGGCGAGCACTACTCCGCGTCCGAGGTGCGCAACATCCCGGGCTGCGTCCAGCGGCCCCGCCTTCCCTTCGCGGTCGCCGCCACCGGACCGCGCGGCCTGAAGCTCGCCGCGCGCCACGGGCAGGCGTGGGTGACCACGGGCGACCCCAAACTCTTCGAGAACGGCACCCCGGAGCAATCACTTCAAGCCATCCGCGGACAGGCCGACAAGCTGGCCGCGGCCTGCGACGCGATCGGCCGGGACGTCGCCGAGCTCGACAAGATCCTGCTCACCGGCTTCACCCCGGACCGCCCCCTCGATTCCTTCGACGCGTTCGTCGACTTCGCCGGCAACCACGCTGAGCTGGGCTTCAACGAGATCGTGCTGCACTGGCCGCTGCCCGGAACCGATTTCGCGGCCGACGAGAAGATCTTCGAGCGGATCGCCACGGAGGCGCTGGTGCAGCTGGGAGACAGCACAGCAGGGGCATAAAGGCACTCAGATGTGCGCCCCAGCGCACGCCCGTGCAGGCAGATGCGGGACAATCGATGGCGTGACCTCAGCTACCCCACGGCCCATGACCCCGGCCGCATCCGCCCCCCACCGGCCCAAGGCCCGGCTGATCGCCACGGACCTGGACGGCACTCTCCTTCGTGACGACAAATCCGTGTCCGATCGCACCGTCGCCGCGCTCGCCGCCGCCGAGCGGGCCGGGATCGAGGTCTTCTTCGTGACCGGACGCCCGGCACGCTGGATGGACGTCGTCAGCGCGCACGTGCATGGCCACGGCCTCGCCATCTGCGGCAACGGCGCAGCCGTGGTCGACCTGCACGACGGGTCGGGCGGCCATCGCTTCGTGAAGGTGCGTGAGCTGGGGCGCGAGGACGCGCTCGACGTCGTCCGGCTGCTGCGCGCGGCTGCCCCCGGCACGTCCTTCGCGGTCGAGCGGACCGGCGGACTGCACCACGAGCCGACGTACCCGCCCCTGCACCTGGAGCCCGGCGAGAGCATCGCCCCCGCGGAGAAGCTGCTCGCCGAGGACTCCGAGAACGCGACCCAGCCCATCCTGAAGGTTCTCGCCTTCCACCCCGAGATCGCGCCCGACGACTTCCTGGTCGTGGCCCGCGAGGCCGTGCGCGGCCAGGTCGAGATCACCCGGTCGAGCCCGAGCGCCCTGCTGGAGATCAGCGGTCCGGGAGTGTCCAAGGCCAGCACGCTGGAGCTGTGCTGCGCCGAGCGCGGCATCACGCCCGCGGAGGTCGTCGCCTTCGGGGACATGCCGAACGACATCGAGATGCTGACCTGGGCGGGCACGTCGTTCGCGATGGGCAACGCACACCCGGACGTGCTCGCCGCCGCTTCGGGCCGCACGGTCGCCAACAACGAGGACGGCGTCGCGGTCGTCATCGAACGGATCCTGAGCGAGCAGCGGGACCAGCAGCAGGATCTGTAGCAGCGCGGAGGGGGGGTGGGGCCCGGGCCCCGGATACGGCGTGAGCCGCACCTCGAAGTGCGGGTGCGGCCCCGTCGAGTGGCCGGGTCCTGCCCCACTCGTGCACCTGGGGCACCCCGATGCCCCGAACAGCCCACTTCGGTAAGGCCGAGCAGGGGCCCCGCCCCTCCTAGTACGGCGCCTGCCACACCACGGCCGTGCCCCCGCCGTCCTCGCCGATGCCGGGCCCGTACCAACTGTCCCCGCCGAGCGACTCCGCACGCCTCTTGAGGTTCTTCAGGCCGCTGCGCCGGCCGCCCTTCGCGATGCCGACCCCGTCGTCCGAGACCGTCAGACGTACGCCCTGCTGCCCGTCGGGCAGGATCACCGTCGCGTCGACGACGACGTCGATGCGATCGGCCCGCGCGTGCCGGAACGCGTTGGACAGCGCCTCGCGCAGGGCCGCGATGAGGTTCTTGCCGGTGAGTTCACCGACCACGGTGTCAACGGGTCCCACGAAGTGGTGCGTGGGCTTGAAGCCGAGCGGCACCGCGGCCATGTTGATCTCGCGAAGAACTCGCGTACGCAGCCCCGAAGGAGCCTCGGCCGGGCCCTGCTGCAAGGCGAAGATCGCCGTCCGGATCTCCTGGATCGTCACGTCCAGCTCGTCGACGGCCTTGCCCACACCCGTCTGCACCTCGGGCACGACGGACCTGCGCTGCGCGCTCTCCAGCATCATCCCGGTGGCGAACAGGCGCTGGATCACGAGGTCGTGCAGGTCCCGTGCGATCCGGTCGCGGTCCTCGTACACCGCGAGCCGTTCACGGTCGCGCTGCGCCTCGGCCATCATCAGCGCGAGCGCGGCCTGCGAGGCGAACTGGGTGGCGAGGGTCCGCTCGGTCTCGCTGAACGGCCGGGCGCCACGCGCGCGTGGCGTGACGAGCGTCCCCATGACGCGGCCGTCGCTCTGCAGCGGCAGCATCATGACGGGTCCGTAGCCGCGGGCCAGGTCGGTCATGACGCGCGGGTCGGTGGCCGCGTCGTCCAGGAACACGGAGTCCCCGGCGAGCAGATCGGTGATGATGCGGCTCTCCGGAGGGACGACCACGCCGAGCACCCCGGAGGGTTCGTCCGAGGAGACGGCGACGATCTCCATGCCGCCCTCCTCGTCGGGCAGGAGCACGATCCCGGCGGCCGAGTCGGCGAGATGGCGGGCCTGTTCGGCCACGACGGCGAGCGCCTCCTCCGCGTCGCTGCCCGAGAGCAGTGCCGTGGTGACCGCCACGGAGCCGTCGATCCAGCGTTCGCGCTGCATGGCGGCTTCGTAGAGGCGGGCGTTGCCGATGGCGATGCCCGCCTCCGTCGCGAGGACGCGGACCATGTGCACGTCGTACTCGTTGAAGTCGGCACCGCCGCGCTTCTCGGTCAGGTAGAGGTTGCCGAAGATCTCGCCCTGGACGCGGATGGGGACGCCGAGGAAGGTGCGCATGGGCGGGTGGTGGGCCGGAAAGCCGCACGAGCGCGGGTCGGCGGAGAGGTCCGCGAGGCGCAGGGTCTCCGGCTGGTGGATGAGGGCGCCGAGGAGCCCCTTGTGCCCGTCGGGCAGCCGCCCGATCCGCTCGGCCGTCTCCTCGCCGATACCGACGTGGACGAAGTCGGAGAGCCCCTTGCCGTCTTCGGAGACGACGCCGATCGCCGCGTAGTGGGCGTCCGCGAGCTCGGCCGCCGTCTCACAGATGCGGTCGAGCGTGGTGTGCAGTTCGAGCCCGGCGCCGACGGAGCGCATCGCCTCCAGGAGCTGCGGCACGCGCGCGGTGAGCTCGGGGGAGAGCCCCTGCAGGCTGCGGGTGGCCTTCTTCGCGGCCTCCATGGCGTCCGATGAGCCGTCGGGTTGCGGAGAGGCGGCGGAGGCCGAAGGGGCTGACATGCCTTTGAGAGTAGTTAGTCCTATTTGGCGAGGAAAGTCGGGGCCTGCCCCGAGCTGGACGCAGGGCCCGGAACGGACCCCGCGCTCCCCGCTACCGCCCGGCGGCCGTCATCAGCAGATCGGCCGCCCGCTCACGTTCCAGCATGCGCCGCAGCGGCCCGTCCACCAGCACGAGGTCCGCGTACACACCGCGCTGCACCACCTGTCCCGCGTCCAGGACGATCACCTCATCCACCGCGTCGAGCCCGGCGAGCCGGTGCGTGATGAGCAGCGTCGTACGGCCTTCGGTGGCGACGAGGAGATCATCGGTGAGGGCGTCGGCGGTCGGCAGGTCGAGATGTTCGGCCGGCTCGTCGAGGACGAGGACGGGGAAGTCCGCGAGCAGCGCGCGGGCCAGGGCGATGCGCTGGCGCTGACCTCCGGAGAGACGGGCTCCGTGCTCGCCGACCAGGGTGTCGAGTCCGTCCGGGAGCGAGTCGGCCCATTCGAGGAGCCGGGCCCGCGCGAGGGCGCCCCGCAGGTCGTCGTCGGTGGCACCCTTCCGCGCGATGAGCAGGTTCTCGCGTACGGAGCTGTCGAAGATGTGCGCGTCCTGCGCGCACAGCCCGACGAGTTCACGCACGGTGTCGCCGTCCAGCGTGGCCGCGTCCGTGCCGCCCAGGCTGTACGTCCCCTCGCTCGCCCCGAGGAAGCGCAGCAGCACCTGGGCGAGCGTCGTCTTGCCGGAACCCGAGGGGCCGACCACCGCGATGCGCTTCCCGCGCTCCAGGGTCAGGCCGACGCCCGCGAGCGCGTCCCGGTCCTGTCCCTCGTACCGGGCGCGCAGTCCCTCGACACGGAGTGGGAAGGGCGTCTGCGGGCGCTGTACGGGCTCGGCGGGCTCGGGTACGGGTTCGGGGGCGTCGAGGACCTCGTAGACGCGCTCGGCGCTCTTCCTGACGCGCTGGCGGTACTGCACGGCGAGCGGCAGCCCCAGGACCGCCTCGAAGGCGGCGAGCGGGGTGAGGACAACCACGGCGAGCGCGACGCCGCTGAGCCTGCCGTCGTGCAGCGCCTGTACTCCGACGACAGCGGCGGCGGCCACGGTGAGCCCGGTGGCGAGCGCGCCGAGCCCGTCGCCGAGCGCGGTGGCCGTGGCGGTCCGCGACGCGATCCGGGTCAGCTCGGCATCGGCTTCCTTCGCCTTGGCCGTGCGCCTGGTCAGCGCACCCGCGACCGTCAACTCGGCGGTGCCGGTGAGCAGATCGGCCACGCGGGTGGCCAGCGCCCCGCGCGCGGGGGCGAGCTTGCGCTCCGCCCGCCGGGCGACGGCTCCGGAGAGCAGCGGTACGCCCACCCCGGCGAGGAGCAGACCGACGGCGAGGACAGCTCCGGCCTCGGGCAGCAGCCAGGCGGTGAAGCCGACCGCTCCGGCGCCCACCACAGCGGCGGCCGACGCGGGCAGAAGCCAGCGCAGCCAGTAGTCCTGCAGGGCGTCCACGTCGGCGACCAGGCGGGAGAGCAGGTCGCCGCGGCGGGTCTTCCTGAGCCCGGCGGGGGCGAGGCGCTCAAGGCGCCGGTAGACGGCCACGCGGGTATCGGCCAGCATCCGCAGGACCGCGTCGTGCGAGACGAGGCGCTCCGCGTAGCGGAAGACGGCGCGGCCCATGCCGAAGGCGCGGGTCGCCGTCACCGCGATCATCAGGTACATCACCGGCGGCTGTTCCGACGCCCGGCTGATCAGGTACCCGGAGGTGGCCATCAGCCCTACGGAGCTGCCGATCGCCAGAGCGCCCAGGAGCAGGGCGAGCGCGAGCTTGCCCTTGCGTGCCTGCGCGGCACTCCGCACCCGGGCAAGGACCTCGCTCTTCGGTCGGGGGCTCTCGTACGCGTCCACCGGGGTGTCCTGCGCGTCCGGGTGCCCCAAGTTTCCGTCGCCCACCGCCGCGTCCGCCGCCGCCCGCGGGAGCGCCGTCCCGGCCAGCCCACGCCGCACGGGTTCGCCCAGCCGTACGATCCGGTCCGCCACCGCCAGCAACGCCGGCCGGTGCACGACGAGCAGCATGGTCCGCCCCACGGCCAGCCGCCGCACCGCCTCGACCACCCCGGCCTCGGTCTCCCCGTCCAGGGCGGCGGTCGGCTCATCCAGCAGGACCACGGGCCGGTCGGCCAGGAACGCCCGCGCCAGGGCGAGCCGCTGCCGCTGCCCGGCGGACAGACCCGCGCCGTCTTCCCCGAGCGGCGTCTCCACACCACCCGGCAGCGCGGACACGAACTCCCAGGCCCCCGCGGACTCCAACGCGTCCCGCACGGAAGCGTCGTCCGCGTCCGGCCGCGCAAGGCGTACGTTCTCCGCGATGGACCCGGCGTACAGGTGCGGCCGCTGCGGGACCCAGGCGATCCGCTCCCGCCACCGCTCCGGCGCGACCTCGGCCAGGTCGACGCCCCCGACGCGCACCCGCCCCTCGGCAGGTTCGACGAACCCGAGGATCACGTCGAGCAGCGTCGACTTGCCCACCCCGCTCGGCCCGACCAGAGCCACGGTCTCACCGGGCTCCACCGCGAACGACACCCCGGAGACCGCGTCCGAGGACCGCCCCGGATACCGGACCGTCACGCCCTCCACGTTCAGCGTCCCCGAAGGCGCCGCGGCTTCCCCCGCGACCCGTACCGGAGCCTCCAGAACCTCGAAGATCTCCTCGGCGGCGGAGAGCCCCTCCGCCGCCGCGTGGTACTGCGCCCCCACCTGACGCAGCGGCAGATAGGCCTCGGGCGCGAGGATCAGGATCACCAGGCCCACGTACAGATCCATGTCGCCGTGGACGAGCCGCATCCCGATGGTCACGGCGACCAGCGCCACCGACAGGGTCGCGAGGAGTTCGAGCGCGAAGGACGACAGGAAGGCGATGCGCAGCGTACGCATCGTCGCCTGCCGGTACTCACCCGTGATCTGCCGGATCGACTCGGCCTGCGCCTTGGCGCGCCCGAACACCTTCAGGGTCGGCAGTCCCGCCACCACGTCCAGGAAGTGTCCCGACAGACGCGAGAGGAGCCGCCACTGACGGTCCATCCGGTTCTGGGTCGCCATGCCGATCAGGATCATGAAGACGGGGATCAGTGGCAGCGTCACGAGGATGATCGCCGCCGACACCCAGTCCTCGGTGACGATCCGCGCGAGCACCGCCACCGGAACCACCACCGCGAGCCCCAACTGCGGCAGATAGCGCGAGAAGTAGTCGTCGAGCGCGTCCACGCCTCGCGTGGCCAGCGACACCAGCGAGCCCGTCCGCTGCCCGCTGAGCCAGCCCGGACCCAACTGCCCCGCCCGGTCGAGGAGCCGCCCCCGCAGTTCCGACTTCACGGCGGCGCTCGCCCGGTGAGCGGCGAGTTCGGTCAGCCAGGCGACGAACGCCCGCCCCGCCGCGACGACCACGAGCAGGACGATCGGCGTCCGGAGGTCACCGAGGGCGAGCCCCTTCTGGAAGGCCCCGACCACGATCTCTGCGATGAGCATCGCCTGGGCGACGACCAGGCCCGCCCCGGCGACGCCGAGAACCACCACCGCGGCCAGGAAGAACCGAGTGGCGCGGGCGTACCGGAGCAGACGCGGGTCGATTGGTTTCACGTGAAACACACCCTCCGAGGGACCGGAAGAAGACTGCCGAAGAACTCAGGGATCAAGGACAAGCACTCAGTGCGCGGCATCCGCGATGTGCTGCGTACCGATCCGCTTGCGGAACACCCAGTAGGTCCACGACTGGTAGAGCAGCACGATCGGCGTCGCGATGCCCGCGCACCAGGTCATGATCTTCAGGGTGTAGGGACTCGACGAGGCGTTGGTGACCGTGAGGCTCCACTCCTCGTTCAGCGACGACGGCATGACGTTCGGGAACAGCGTCAGGAAGAGCATCGCGACGGCGGCCGCGATCGTGATGCCCGACAGCGCGAACGACCAGCCCTCGCGCCCCATCTTGATCGCCCCGATGGCGCCGACCAGCGCGACCACGGCCACGACCATCGCGACCAGGCTCTTGCCGTCGCCGTTGTCCGCCTGCGTCCAGAGCAGGAATCCGAGCGCCAGGACAGCGGTCACCAGGCCGAGCCCGAGCGCCAGCTTCCGCGCCCGCATCCGGATGTCCCCCACCGTCTTGAGCGAGGCGAAGACCGCGCCGTGGAAGGTGAACAGCGTCAGGGTGACCAGGCCGCCCAGGATCCCGTACGGGTTCAGCAGGTCCCAGAAGTTGCCCACGTACTCCTTGTGCGCGTCGATCTTCACGCCGCGCGTGATGTTGGCGAAGGCCACGCCCCACATCACCGCCGGGATCAGCGAGGTCCAGAAGATGGCTTGCTCCCAGTTGCGCTGCCACTTCTCCTCGGGCCTCTTCGCCCGGTACTCGAAGGCGACACCCCGCACGATCAGGCAGAGCAGGATGATCAGGAGCGGCAGGTAGAAGCCCGAGAAGAGCGTGGCGTACCACTCGGGGAAGGCGGCGAAGGTCGCGCCGCCCGCCGTGAGCAGCCACACCTCGTTGCCGTCCCAGACGGGGCCGATGGTGTTGATGAGGACCCGCTTCTCGGTCCGGTCACGGGCGAGAAGCTTGGTGAGGATGCCGATCCCGAAGTCGAAGCCCTCCAGGAAGAAGTAGCCGATCCACAGGACTGCGATCAGCACGAACCAGACGTCGTGAAGTTCCATGTCGATCAACTCCCTCAGTACGAGAAGGCCATGGGCCGGTCGGCGTCGGCGTCGTCATCGGAACCCGATCCCGATCCGGGGCCGCCGATCTTGGTGGGTGGGTTGAGGTCGGCCTCGGTGAGCTCGGGCGGACCCGCCTTGATGTACTTGAGCAGCAGCTTCACCTCGATCACGGCGAGGATCGCGTAGATCGCGGTGAACACGACCAGCGAAGTGATCACCTCACCCTGGGAAACCCCCGGCGAGACCGCGTCCTGGGTCTTCAGGACTCCGTAGACGACCCAGGGCTGCCGCCCGGTCTCGGTGAAGATCCAGCCCCAGGCGGTGCCGATGAGGGGGAAGATCAGCGTCCACTGGGAGAGCCGCCACCACCAGTTGCCGAGCTTGGGCGCCAGCTCCTTGTTCTTGGTGAGCATCAGCTTCGGCACGTCGTCCGCGCCCGTACGGTGCTCCGGAGCGAGCCAGAACTTCTTCCGCGTGAGCCAGAGGCCGGCGGTGCACAGGGCCATCGAGACCCCGCCGAAGCCGATCATCCAGCGGTAGGACCAGTAGGCGGTGGGGATGTTGGGCCGGTAGTCGCCGGGCCCGTACTTCTCCTGCGCTTCCTTGTTCAGGTCGTTGATGCCGGGAATCTCGGCGCTGAAGTTGTTCTTGGCGAGGAAGGACAGTATCCCGGGGACCTCGATGGCGACCTTGTTGTGGCCCTCGGAGACATCGCCGTACGCGAAGAGCGAGAACGGCGCCGGCTTCTCCGACTCCCACAGCGCCTCGGCGGCCGACATCTTCATCGGCTGCTGCTCGTACATGACCTTGCCGAGGGTGTCGGCACTGACCACGGTGAGCAGGGTGCCGACGAACGCGGTGACCAGACCGAGCCGCATCGACATCCGCATGGTGCGGATGTGCTGCTTCTTACGGAGGTGGAAGATCGCGATGCCGGTCATGAAGGCGCCGCCGACCAGGACGGCCGCCGAGATGACGTGGAAGAAGTTGACCAGCGTCGTCTCCTGGAAGAGCACCTTCGAGAAGTCGGTGAGCTCCGCGCGCTCGGTGCCGTCCCGCTCCACGATCCGGTAGCCGACCGGGTGCTGCATGAAGGCGTTGGCCGCGATGATGAAGTACGCCGACGCGATGGTTCCGGCAGAGACGATCCAGATCGTGGCGCAGTGCAGCTTCTTCGGGAGCTTGTCCCAGCCGAAGATCCACAGGCCGATGAAGGTCGACTCGAAGAAGAAGGCGATCAGGGCCTCGAAGGCGAGCGGCGCCCCGAAGACGTCACCGACGAAGCGCGAGTAGTCGGACCAGTTCATGCCGAACTGGAACTCCTGGACGATGCCGGTGACGACACCCATCGCGATGTTGATCAGGAACAGCTTTCCCCAGAACTTGGTCGCCCTGAGGTAGTGCTCCTTGCCCGTGCGCACCCAAGCCGTCTCCAGGATCGCCGTGAGGGCGGCCAGCGAGATCGTCAGAGGGACGAACAGGAAGTGGTAGACGGTGGTGATGCCGAACTGCCATCGCGCCAGGGTCTCCGGCGCCAGAGCCAGGTCCACGTCGACTTCTCCTTACGGCCGTGATCACATCGGCAGTTTGCCCCCTTTAATCCCTCCGATCTTCGGAGGAACCGGGACACGCTTGTGAACGCGTTCACATTCACAAGCATTATGTCGTACTGACTGTCGGAACGTGAAGGGGGGTCCCCTTACCGGGCGGAACACGCGCAAGGGCCCCAGGGGAAAACCCCGGGGCCCTTGCGCCGCGACATCGGCGGAGGCTACAGCTCCTTGCGGAACGCCTCCGCGGCGTGCAGGAAGATGTCGTTGGCCTCGGTCTCCCCGATCGTGGCCCGCATCCCCTCGCCCGCGAACGGCCGCACGACCACGCCGGCCTTCTCGCACGCCGCCGCGAAGTCGGTCGTACGCTCCCCGAGCCGCAGCCACACGAAGTTCGCCTGCGTCTCGGGCACCGTCCAGCCCTGCCCCCGCAGCGTCTCGACCACCCGCGTGCGCTCGGCCACCAGCGAGCCGACACGGCCCATCAGCTCGTCCTCGGCCCGCAGCGAGGCCACCGCGGCGTCCTGCGCGAGCTGGCTCACCCCGAAGGGCACCGCCGTCTTGCGCAGAGCGGCCGCCACCGGTTCATGGGCGATCGCGAAGCCGACGCGCAGCCCCGCGAGCCCGTACGCCTTGGAGAACGTGCGCAGCACGGCGACGTTCGGACGCTCGCGGTAGATCTCGACGCCGTCCGGCACCTCGGGGTCGCGGATGAACTCGCGGTAGGCCTCGTCGAGGACGACGAGGACATCGCTCGGCACCCGGTCGAGGAATCGTTCCAGCTCGGCCCTGCGGACCACGGTGCCGGTCGGGTTGTTCGGGTTGCAGACGAAGATCAGCCGCGTCCGGTCGGTGATGGCGTCGGCCATCGCGTCCAGGTCGTGGACGTCCCCCGGCGTCAGCGGCACCTTGACCGACGTGGCCCCGCTCACCTGCGTGATGATCGGGTACGCCTCGAAGGACCGCCAGGCGTAGATCACCTCGTCCCCCGGACCGGACGTGGCCTGGATCAGCTGCTGCGCCACACCGACGGAACCGGTGCCCGTCGCCACGTGGGGCACCGGCACCCCGAAGCGCTCGGCGAGCTCGCTCATCAGGCTCGTGCACGCCATGTCGGGGTAGCGGTTGAACGCGCCGGCGGCAGCGAGCGCGCTCTCCATGACGCCCGGCAGGGGCGGGTAGGGGTTCTCGTTCGAGGACAGCTTGTAGGCCACCGGGCCGTCGGCCGCTGCGGGCTTCCCCGGCTTGTAGGTGGGGATACCCTCCAGCTCGGCACGCAGCCTCGGGCTCGTCTCGCTCACCGCAGTCCTCCTCTTGAACACCTGAACACCCTGACTTCAATACTCCTCACCTTATGAGGATTCAGCTCTGCTGCGAATGGGTCAGCGGTATCCACTCCTCCGGGCGCACGACGAGGGGGGAGCGCTCCCTTCTCCAGCGCGCGCCCGTGGCTCACTCCGTGGCGCGCATCACCCGTGAAGGTGAGTTGAGACCTCTTCGAGACATCGCTCATTTGGCAGGCCTGTGCACGGCGACAAGGGACCGTCCACCCAAAGTAGAGTCAACTCCCACGCAATCAAAGGCTGTTGACCCGGTTTGATCATGCAGAAACGTGCCTGTCAACGAGTGAATATGCGTCCGCCCTACCCACCCTCATGAGCCCTACTATCGGCTCGCCATGACAGCAGCAGGGAACCACCAGGTGAGCCGAGCGGAGACCGCCCGCCGGGGCAACCGGCAGAGCCGAGCGGGCATCAGAGACGTCGCCGCAGCAGCCGGTGTCTCCATCACGACTGTCTCCGACGCTCTCAACGGCAAGGGCCGGCTTCCGGACGCCACCCGACGCCATGTCCGCGAGGTCGCCGAACGGCTGGGCTATCGCCCTTCCGCGGCGGCCCGAACGCTCCGTACCGGCAAGTCGGGCCTCATCGGCCTGACCGTGACGACCTACGGGGATGAACCTTTCACCTTCACCGAATTCGCGTACTTCGCGGAGATGGCCAGAGCCGCGACCTCGGCCGCGCTGGCCCGCGGCTACGCCCTTGTCATCCTTCCCGCCACCTCCCGGCGCAGCCCGGTCGACGTGTGGTCGAACGTCGCGCTCGACGGCACCGTCGTCGTCGATCCGTCCGACCACGATCCCGTCGTCAGCGAACTGGTGCGCCAGGGCCTACCCGTCGTGTCCGACGGCCGTCCTGCCGGGTCCCTCCCGGTCACCGCCTGGGTCGACAACGACCACGAAGCGGCGGTCCTCGGGATCCTCGACCACCTCGCGGCGGCCGGAGCCCGCCGGATCGGGCTGCTCACCGGGACCACCACGGACACGTACACCCATCTGTCCACCACCGCCTATCTGCGCTGGTGCGAGCGCGTCGGTCAGGACCCGGTCTACGAGTCCTACCCGGCCCACGACCCGTGTGCCGGCGCGGTCGCGGCCGACCGGCTGCTCGCCCGGCCCGACCGCCCCGACGCCGTGTACGGCCTCTTCGACCCGAACGGCACCGATCTCCTCGCGGCCGCCCGCCGGTACGGACTGCGCGTCCCGGACGACCTGCTGCTCGTGTGCTGCAGCGAGTCCACGGTCTACGCCACCACCGAACCGCCCATCACCACGCTCTCGCTCAAACCCCGTCGCATCGGCACGGCCGTCGTCCAACTCCTCATCGACGCCATCGAAGGTCTGGATTCGGGCCGTCCCGTCGAGCAGGTGATACCGACGGAGCTGATCGTGCGCACCTCGTCCGAGCGACGTCCACCGCGTACGACGGTCAGCCCACCCCGCTCACCGGGAACCGGTTGAGCGGGCCGCCCGGCGGGGAGAACCCCGTCAATCGGCCGTCGTCCGGCCGTCAACCAGCACTGCCTGGCGCATCCCGGCCGTGGCCTGGGGGGAAACCCCTACCCAATTCGGGAGAAAACCTCGGTGAACTGGGGTTCAGCACTGATTCACCACCCCTGGTGCACCACACAGCGCGAGCCGCATTCCTATGATGGGCGGACGACACCGCGGGCCGCTGCGACCAGGCAGTCCGATCTCGGTGCAGATGCGGCGCAATGGTGGTGGAGGGGTCGATGACTCAGGGGGCCGGTCAGGGACCCGATGTGCGGACGGCGACGTTGCGCGACTTCCGCGTTCCGGCGTACGTCCACGAGACCGGTCCGGTCCAGGGGGACCCGGCGGGCGTGGCGGTTCCGGGCGCCCCCGGGGAGGCCCCCGGGTCGCTGGATGACGGCTACACCCCCACCCAGCGCGACCTGCCGGTCATCAACCGCACAGACACCGTGCAAGTGGAGGTGCAGGCCATGCCCGAGCCTCCGCAGGCACCGGCGTCCGACGAACACGGCCCGCTGTTCGTGGTGGGCGACGTGCACGGCTATCTGGACGAGCTGCTCGCCGCGCTCCAGGAGCAGGGCCTCATCGACGCCGAAGGCGACTGGTCCGCGGGCAACGCGCGCCTGTGGTTCCTCGGCGACTTCACCGACCGCGGCCCGGACGGCATCGGCGTCATCGACCTCGTGATGCGCCTGTCCGCTCAGGCGGCGGCCGCGGGCGGCTACTGCAAGGCGCTCATGGGCAACCACGAGCTGCTCCTGCTCGGCGCGAAGCGGTTCGGGGACACCCCGGTCAATTCCGGCGCCGGTACGGCCACCTTCCAGGCCGCCTGGCTCCTGAACGGCGGCCAGAAGACCGACATGGAGCGCTTGGAGGACCACCATCTGCAGTGGATGGCCCGCCTCGACGCGATCGAGTCGGAGGACGGGCATCTCCTGATGCACTCCGACACGACCGCCTATCTGGATTACGGCGACTCGATCGAAGCCGTGAACGACACGGTCCGCGAGGCCCTCACGCGCAACGACGCGGACGAGTGCTGGGACCTCTTCAGGAAGTTCACCAAGCGCTTCGCCTTCCGCGACGAGTCGGGCCCCTCCGCCGTACGCGAACTCCTCGACATGTACGGCGGCCACCGCGTCGTGCATGGCCACAGCCCCATCCCGTATCTGCTCGGCGATGTCGGCTCCGAGGATGACTCGGACGGCGGCGGTCCGGTCATCGAGGGCCCCCACATCTACGCAGGCGGACTGGCCATCGCCATGGACGGCGGCGTGACCATGGCCGGAAAACTGCTGGTCTGCCAACTGCCCCTGGATAACTGAGCGTTCGCCGGGCAGGCGCACCACTACAGGATCACGCTGGCCAGGGGGTCTATTTCTGGAAACCCCCTGTCACCGCGTGCCTTCACGGCTCTACCATCGGCTTATCCGTAGCAGGCTCCCCTCCGTTTCTGCCCGACGGCTCGCACCCATGCGAGCCCCAAGCCCTACGGAGCATCGGGGGATGCACATGAACAGCGCTCCACACCTGCTCAATGAGGACCGCCCCGAGTACGAGCGGATCCTCGATGAGGCGCTGCGCACGGCACCAAATCGTCCTGATCTCGCCGCAGTGGGCGAGCGGCTCAATCCCGAGCAGCTGCGCACCATGGCCCTGAACGCCACTGCGCTGATCACTGCCGCCGCCACAACCGAGTACACGCACTATGTGAAGGTCCGCGAGGAACTGCGCGAAAGCGGATCTGCCGCACCATCCATCCGGGAGCGGAGCACCGAGGGTCCGGCGGAAGCCGGCTCCGGAGGCCTCGGTCTCGCCACCACGATGGGGGAGGTCACCGCACAGGCTTCAGGGGCGGGGGCCATCGCCGTCGTCGCGGTGCTCGCACCGGTCCTCGCCGGGGCGGCCGCCGCGATCTTCCTGCTCGTCGGTTACATCCTGAAGATGCTCAACCCCGAGCCCGCCTTCGCGGAAACCCTGCTCACCGCGGGGTGGCTGTTCGGCGCGCTCACCGCAGGGGGCATCCTGGTCGCCGCGATCGGCCTGCTCCTGACCGCCCTGCGCAACGGCGCCACGTCGCTCCAGGCCGGTCCGTACGGAGAACGGAACGAGGAGGTGGTTCGCGCCAGGGAAGCCTGGGGCGAGGCACTGATGGAGCGTGGCGTCCTGCCGTTCCTGCGGGAGGCGCTCGCGGACCCGGGGCCGGCGCACGCGGCTCGTACACCGTCGGACCCCGGCAGCCGCATGCCCCAACTCGGCTACAACAGGCCGGGGTTCAGCAGCCCGGAGGGCGGCCCGGCGGCGGGACCGCGCCCGAGTTACTCAAGTCCGGACTTCTCGAGCCCGGACTTCGGCGGTCCCGACCACAAGCCGGACTAGAACACGCCATTCCGGTGCCGTACCGGCGTCATACAGGCGCCATTGCGCAGGAGTACGCGACCTGCTTCGGGCGGACACAGTGCCCGCCCGAAGCACGACGCGCGTCATCGCTCAGTCGGCGATGGGCAGGTACACGCGGTTTCCTGCTGCCGCGAACTCCTTGGACTTCTGGTCCATTCCGGCCTCGATCTCGTCCTGCGTGCCGCCGTGCTCACGCCGGATGTCGTGCGAGATCTTCATGCTGCAGAACTTCGGCCCGCACATCGAGCAGAAGTGCGCTGTCTTCGCGGGCTCCGCCGGCAGCGTCTCGTCGTGGAACTCGCGTGCCGTGACCGGGTCGAGGGCCAGGTTGAACTGGTCCTCCCAGCGGAACTCGAAGCGGGCGTCCGAGAGCGCGTCGTCCCAGTCCTGCGCGCCCGGGTGCCCCTTGGCGAGGTCCGCCGCGTGCGCCGCGATCTTGTACGTGATGACGCCGGTCTTCACGTCGTCGCGGTTGGGCAGGCCCAGGTGCTCCTTGGGCGTGACGTAGCAGAGCATCGCCGTGCCCCACCAGCCGATCATCGCGGCGCCGATGCCGGAGGTGATGTGGTCGTACGCGGGCGCGATGTCGGTGGTCAGCGGGCCGAGCGTGTAGAACGGCGCCTCCTCGCAGATCTCCTGCTGAAGGTCGATGTTCTCCTTGATCTTGTGCATCGGGACATGGCCCGGACCCTCGATCATCGTCTGTACGTTGTGACGCTTGGCGATCGTGTTGAGTTCCCCGAGGGTGCGCAACTCGGCGAACTGCGCCTCGTCGTTGGCGTCCGCGATCGATCCGGGCCGCAGTCCGTCGCCGAGGGAGTACGTCACGTCGTACGAGGCGAGGATGTCGCAGAGCTCCTCGAAGTTCTCGTAGAGGAAGCTCTCCTTGTGGTGCGCGAGACACCAGGCCGCCATGATCGAGCCGCCGCGCGAGACGATGCCGGTCTTGCGGTTGGCGGTCAGCGGGACGTACGGAAGGCGCACGCCCGCGTGCACCGTCATGTAGTCCACGCCCTGTTCGGCCTGCTCGATGACCGTGTCCTTGTAGATCTCCCAGGTCAGCGCCTCGGCCTGGCCGTCGACCTTCTCCAGGGCCTGGTAGAGCGGCACGGTGCCGATGGGCACGGGGGAGTTGCGCAGGACCCACTCGCGGGTCGTGTGGATGTTGCGGCCGGTGGACAGGTCCATGACCGTGTCGGCGCCCCACTTGGTCGCCCAGGTCATCTTGTCCACCTCCTCCTCGATGGAGGAGGTGACCGCGGAGTTGCCGATGTTGGCGTTGACCTTCACCAGGAACTTCTTGCCGATGATCATCGGCTCGATCTCCGGGTGGTTGACGTTGGCGGGGATCACCGCGCGGCCCGCGGCGACCTCCGCGCGCACGACCTCGGGGTCGAGGTTCTCGCGGATCCCGATGAACTCCATCTCAGGCGTGATCTCGCCCCGGCGGGCGTACGCGAGCTGCGTCACCGCCTGGCCGCCGCGGCCCCGGCGCGGCTGGCGCGGGCGGCCGGGGAAGACCGCGTCGAGGTTCTTCAGGCCTCCGCGCGGCGAGGTGTGCTTGATGCCGTCGTCCTCGGGGCGGGGCGGGCGGCCCGTGTACTCCTCGGTGTCGCCGCGGGCGATGATCCAGTTCTCGCGCAGCGGCGCGAGGCCCCTGCGGACGTCGGTGTCGATGGACTCGTCGGTGTACGGCCCCGAAGTGTCGTAGAGGGTCACGGCCTTGCCGTTGGTGAGGTGCACCTGTCGGACCGGCACCCGCAGATCGGGGCGCGAGCCCTCGACATACGCCTTGTGCCAGCCGATGGACTTCCCGGCCTCGTCGCCCTGGTTCTGCGTCGAGGCAGGCGTGCGTGCGTCCGATGTGGTCATGAGACCTACTCCCTACGCCGGCATTACCCGGTAACAGGTTCGGCGGTCGACGCAGCGGATTCCGTACTGTTCGTGCACTTCTTGTGCCGATTCGTACGGAGGTCAGCGCCCTCTCAGCCCGGTGCTCCGAGCTCCCGCGATTGCAAAGGTGGCTCCACGCTAGCGTCATGTCGGGCGCGCTGAACAGAGGGCCCTCTCCGTTCTTGCGATGATCGGGCAGTGACCACCACACAGCCGCCGTCCCAACCGCCCGTCCCGAACCGTCCTCCGGACCCGCACGGGCACTCCCACAGCCATGGTCCGGCCGCGCCGGTGTCGAAGCATCTGCGCAAGGTCATCGCCGCCGTGCTGATTCCTTTCGCCACGGCGGTGGTCGTGGGCCTCGTGGTGCTGTGGCCCGGTGGCGCGCCAGGCCATGAGCGCACCGGAGTCGGCTTCGACCGGCAGACGCAGTCGGCCGAGGTGACGAAGCTGCAGGAGCTTCCCTGCAAGGACGTGAACGCCTCCCAGACCCCGCCCAACGGCGACACCTCCACCGCCGAGGGCCAGTCCGCCCAGTCCCGCGCGAAGGGCGTCTGCAAGAAGGCGACGATCGAGGTGACCAGCGGGAAGGACAAGGGCCGCACCTTCACCGAGATCGTCCAGCCGGACTCACCGCGACAGTTGCGCCAGGGCCAGCAAGTGGTGGTGGCCTACGAGCCCACGGCCCCCGAGGCGCTGCAGTACTCGGTCACCGACGTGAACCGGAAGCTCCCCATGGCGCTGCTCGCCGGGATCTTCGCGCTCGTCGTCGTCGCGGTGGGGCGGCTGCGCGGCGTCATGGCCCTGGTCGCGCTGGCGTTGAGCTTCCTGGTCCTGACGTTCTTCATCCTGCCCGCGATCCTGCAGGGCTCGAACCCGCTGGTGGTGGCGGTGATCGGGGCCAGCGCCATCATGCTGATCGCGCTCTATCTGTGCCACGGCCTCACCGCGCGTACGTCGGTCGCGGTCCTCGGCACCCTGATCTCCCTTCTCCTGATCGGCCTCCTCGGTTCGCTCTTCATCGGCTGGGCCTCGCTGACCGGCAACACGGACGACAACACCGGCCTGATCCACGGCCTGTACCCGTCCATCGACATGAGCGGCCTGCTGCTCGCCGGCGTCATCATCGGCTCCCTCGGCGTGCTCGACGACGTGACGGTCACGCAGACGTCCGCGGTCTGGGAACTGCATCAGGCCAATCCCACGATGGGCTGGCGCGGTCTGTACGGCGCCGCCATCCGGATCGGCCGCGACCACATCGCCTCGGTCGTCAACACCCTGGTCCTGGCCTACGCGGGCGCCGCGCTGCCGCTGCTGCTGCTCTTCTCCATCGCCCAGAGCAGCGTGGGCACGGTGGCCAACAGCGAGCTGGTCGCCGAGGAGATCGTGCGCACCCTGGTCGGCTCGATCGGCCTGGTCGCCTCGGTGCCGGTGACGACGGCGCTCGCGGCCCTGGTGGTCTCGGCCGACCGTACGGCCCCCACCGGCCGCACGGGAGGCGCGAACCACCCGGGGGCCACAGTCCCTTCGGGAGTTGCCGACGCGCACGGGAACGGCGCCACCCGTGCCGCCCCCGCCCCCAAGCAGGGCCGCGGCGGAAAGGGCCGCCGCCGCAAGGCCTGAGCGGCGATACCCCGGGCCGTGGCGGCAGATGCCACGAAATGCACCAATCTGCCGTACGGCTGCGTCTCTTGGTCCGCGGATGTCAGCCCGCGCTCTGCTCCTCGGCGAGGATCCGGTCCAGCGCCTCGTCCAGGTGTGTCTCGAAGTCGGCGAGTGTCCGCTCCTGCCCCAGCGGAACCAGCTTGTCCGTACGGTCGAGGAAGGCGAGCAGGGGCGGAATCCCCACCCGGAACAGCGCCTGGTCCGAACCGACCTGGAGCCGGATGAGCACGTCGTCGAGCAGCTCGGGATCGGTGGGGGCGATGTGCACGTCCCCGTCCCCGCACGCCCCGCCCACGCCGTCGACCAGCAGCTCGCGACCGAAGGCCCAGGTGACGGGTGCGTCTCCGGGGAGGTGGAAGGTCAACCGGACGGCGTAAGGATCGCCGGTCTCATAACGCAGCTCCACGGGGATGCGAAACGACAACTCCTCGGAAACTAGGAAGCTCATCATGACCTCTGCCTGGACCGACTCGCGCATCGCCCGCCTACCCCGTCGCTAAAGCTCGACTGGCCAGGAACCAACTCCCTGACACTCATGGCATCTTGCTTAACGTACACATCAGATCACAAGGAGTGAGTTTTCAGATGCTGATAGAGAAAGCGAGTGTCCTCAGCAGCCTTCCGATCTCACCCTGCAAACGCTCTGCCGCAGGTAGAAGACGGTCCGCCTGATAGGCCGGAACTGAAATCGCCATCGTCGCGGCGGTGTTACCCGCAGTGATCGGAATCGCGGCGCAAACCGTCCCCAATGCGTACTCCTGGCGCTCCACCACGGGCCGCATCCGGTCCATCGCGTCCAGGCGGCGGAGGAAAGCGCGGTCGTCGCGGACCGAGTAGCGAGTGATCGACTGCACCGGATAGCGGGAGAGATGGTCCTGGCGCTGTTCGTCGTCGAGTTGGGCGAGCAGACATTGTCCGATCGCATGGGCGTGTCCGGTCTCGCGGAAGTCGGCCCACTCCTCCACCGCCGGGTTCCCCGGCGTGTCCGCGACGGCCACGACATCGATCTCGCCCTCGCGGTAGACGGCGAAGTACACCGGCACGCCGATGGTGTCCCGCCAGTGCTCCAGGGCTTCACCGATCATGCCGCGACGATTCTGCTGTGCCCCGCTCGCACTCAGCCGCTCGGCGGCCTCGCCGAGCACGAACACGCCCTTCTCCCGGCTCAGATAGCCCTCATGCGTCAGCGTCCGCAGCAGGTGATACGCCGTGGGAAGCGCGAGCCCGGCTTCCCGCGCCAACTGCTTGGCGGGCGCCCCCTCCTGGTGCGCGGACGCGGCCTCCAGGAGGCGCATGGCGCGCTGGACCGAGCCAATGAGGGTCGGTGCGGCTGCAGTTGAGGCCGGACCGGTCGGCGACACCGCGTACGAGGGGTCGTCGGACGGGATGTCGGCGGGTGTGGCGTCAACCGTGGCCAAGGTTCACTCCCGAAAACGGGTGGGGGTTCCGCCCGTGCCCGGGGCTACACGAGTGGAAGCGCGGTGCGCCCGCACGCGGGGCTCACCCCGCGTCGGTTTTCGGACTCTAACCGCTGGCCGCCGGACCAAGGCGCCGCACCAGGAAACTTCCCCCACCCGAGGGAACTGTTGCGGGAAGTCACCAATCGCTGCGCGAAGAGGTCGAGCCGGATATGAACTTCCGTACGACGTAGATGAGTCCACCCACCAAGGCGACGAAAAGCAGTGCCTTGAACAGCAGGCCGACCACGAAACCCACGACGCTCGCTATCAGGCCGCCGAACACGACCAGGGCGATGACAGGCACCGCGATCCACTTCACCCACCACGGCAATCCCGAGAAGATCTCCTGCGCAGCCATCGTCCTTACCTCTCTCCGCATACGTCCTGCTTCTTGCATTCGATGCTAGGGCGGCGGAGGGCCCGACGGGGGCCTCGCATCCCTTGTCCTCCCCTGATCCGCCCCTTAGGGAACCCCGAGGTCGCAGCCCCGAGAAGTCAGCCCTGCGGCGTACAGGGCCGGCCCTCCACAGGGCTGCGGACAGGGCAGGAAGGATCAGCCCTCCGGCGGTGAGAAGACGACGAGCACCCGCAGATCCTCGCTGATGTGATGGAACTTGTGGGCCACCCCGGCAGGCACATAGACCACGCTGCCGCGCGCGACCTGGGTGGTCTCCATGCCGACCGTGATCGACGCCCGGCCACTGACGATCATGTACACCTCGTCCTGCTGGTGAGGCTGCTGCGGGTCCGACTCCCCGGCGTCGAGCGCGTACAGCCCGACCGACATGTTCCGCTCGCGCAGAAACTGCAGGTACGCGCCGTCGTTGGCGGCGCGCTCCGTCTCCAGTTCATCCAGCCGGAATGCCTTCATCGTCCTCGTACACCCCTTGCCCCAGCCCGCGAACCGGCCGTTCTGGCCGTCCGTCTGCAACGATCACACACATGAAGAATTTCGTAGTCAAGACGATCGCCAACGCGGCGGCCCTGGCCGTCGCCGTGTGGCTCCTCGACAAGATCACGCTCACCGGCGACAGCACCGGCAAGAAGACGCTCACGCTGATCGTCGTCGCCCTGCTCTTCGGCCTGGTGAACTTCCTGGTCAAGCCGGTCGTGAAGGTGCTCACCTTCCCCCTGTTCATCCTGACCCTCGGCCTGATCACCCTCGTGGTCAACGCGCTGATGCTGCTGCTCACCTCATGGCTGGCCGACAAGCTCGACGTGAGCTTCCACGTCGAGGGGTTCTGGACCGCCGTCCTGGGCGGCCTGATCATCTCGATCGTGTCCTGGGCGCTGAACGTCGTCCTGCCCGACGACAAGGACTGAGACCGCCCCATGGCCTTCTCCGTGTGCTTCGTGTGCACCGGCAACATCTGCCGGTCCCCCATGGCCGAGTCCGTCTTCCGCGCCCGGGTCGACGAGGCAGGGCTCGGTGGCCTCGTCGTGGTGGACAGCGCGGGCACCGACGGCTGGCACGAGGGGGATGGTGCCGATCCGCGCACCGTCTCCGTCCTGGAGGCAGCCGGCTATGAGAGCGACCACGTGGCGCGCCGCTTCCAGGTCTCCTGGTTTCCGCGGCTCGACCTCGTGATCGCCCTGGACGCCGGACACCACCGGGCCCTGCGCCGCCTCGCGCCCACACCGGCCGACGCGGACAAGGTGCGGCTGCTGCGCTCGTACGACCCCGTTGCCGCCGGGCTCGGCGAGTTGGACGTCCCTGACCCGTACTACGGGGACATCGACGGGTTCGACACGTGCCTGAGAATGGTGGAGGCGGCGAGCGACGGTCTGCTCGACGCCGTACGCGAAGCAAGGGAAGGGCGGGCGGCATGACGGACTCCGCAGCGATATCCGCAGGTGACGGCGCGGGAACAGGCACCGGGACGGGCGACGGCACGAGAGCGGTGCGGGCCGGCCTTCCCGAGCCGGTGAAGTACGAGCCGACCCTCCCCGGGCCGGTGTTCGCCGCGCACTTCCACCTGCCGGGCGAGCCCACCGGGCCGTACACCTACGGCCGGGACGACAACCCGACCTGGACGCTTCTCGAACAGGCGATCGGCGAGCTCGAGGCGCCGGACCAGGGCAGCGACGGGGCCGCGGGCCCGGACGTCGAGACCTTGGTCTTCGCCTCCGGGATGGCCGCCATCTCGGCGCTGCTCTTCTCCCAGCTGCGCGCCGGTGACGCGGTGGTCCTGCCGGACGACGGCTACCAGGCGCTGCCCCTCGTCAGGGAGCAGCTGACCGCGTACGGCATCGAGGTGCGCACCGCCCCGACCGGCGGTGACGCCCAGCTCGACGTTCTGGACGGCGCCAAGCTGCTGTGGATCGAGACGCCCTCGAACCCGGGCCTCGACGTGTGCGACGTACGGCGCCTCGCCGACGCGGCACACGCGCGTGGAGCCCTCGTGGCGGTCGACAACACCTTGGCCACGCCGCTCGGCCAGCGCCCCCTCGAACTCGGCGCGGACTTCTCCGTGGCCAGCGGCACCAAGATGCTCACCGGCCACGGCGACATCCTCCTTGGTTACGTCGCCTGCCGCGACGCGGAGCTGACCGCGTCCGTGCGGCGCTGGCGCAAGATCGTCGGAGCCATTCCGGGTCCCATGGAGGCCTGGCTGGCGCATCGCTCGCTCGCCACGCTGCAACTGCGCGCCGATCGCCAGAACGCCAACGCCCTGGCCCTGGCTGAGGCGCTGCGTGCCCGTGACGAGGTGACCGGGCTCCGCTATCCGGGACTGCCCGACGACCCCTCCCACAAGATCGCCTCGCAGCAGATGCGGCGCTTCGGGTGCGTGGTCTCGTTCACGCTTCCCTCGCGCGAGCGTGCCGACCGGTTCCTGGACGCGCTGCGTCTGGTCGACGACGCGACGAGCTTCGGCGGCGTGCGGTCCACCGCGGAGCGGCGTGGCCGCTGGGGCGGGGACGCCGTCGCGGAAGGCTTCATCCGCCTCTCCGCCGGTTCCGAGGATGCCGTTGACCTGGTCGCGGACGTGCTGCGCGCGCTGGACGAGTCGGCGGGCTGAGCGCCCTGCGTGCCCGTGAAGCGCTCCCGGCTAGTACCGGGCTACGCACAACGAACGGTCCGAGCCTCCCCCCTCGTGGCTCGGACCGTCCCGGTTCTGCGCGCGAAGAACCGCGCGAACAAGGCTAGTTGACTGTGTGTCAGTGTCCAATCACAGTAGCGACAGAGACCTATCGACATATTTATAGTTGGGCGCGGCCCGAGGGCCGGGAGGGGAGGACGCCGCCGTGGATCTGGCCCTGCTGCGCACGTTTGTGACCGTGCACCGGGCCGGTTCTTTCACGCGTGCCGCCGCCCTGCTCGGCTTGTCCCAGCCGGCCGTCACCTCACAGATACGGACCCTTGAGCGGCAGTTGGGCCGCCCCTTGTTCCTGCGCCAGGCGCGCGGCGTGACCCCCACGACCATCGGGGACGAGCTCGCCCACAAGGCCGCGCCGCACCTCGACGCCCTGGTGGAGATCGCAGAGACAGGGCTCGAAGAGGACTCCTCGGTACGCACGCTCCACCTCGCGGGGCCTTTGGAGTTCACTGCGGCCCGCGCGTTACCCGCTCTCGCCGCGCTGACCGGGCAGGACGGGCAGGGCCTCGCGCTGCGGGCCTCGTTCGGGAACGCGGAGGAGGTCCTGGAAGGGCTCTCCGCCGGGCACCACGACCTGGCGATCACCACGATCCGACCGCGCGGCACCCTGCTCACCGCGACCCCGCTGTGCGACGAGGAGCACGTCCTGGTCGCGAGCCCGCGTCTGGCGTCCCGCATCGGCCCCGGCAAACTGCGCCGCAAGGGCGCCTCGGTGCTGGAGAACCTGCCCGTGGTGGAGGTGCACGAGTCGCTGCCGCTGGTCGCCCGCTACTGGGCCGCTGTCTTCGACACCCGTCCGGCCGCATCGGGCGCCGTCATTGTGCCGGACCTGCGGGCGGTGCTCGCCTGCGTCTCCACCGGAGCGGGACTCGCCGTGCTGCCGCGCTACCTCTGCGCGCCCGCCCTGGAGAGCGGCGAGGTCGTGGCCCTGCTGGACCCAGCGGTGCCACCCCTGCGCACGTATTTCCTCGTCGTGCGCACCGGCACGCTCGCGATGACGCACATCGCGCGGGCGCACGAGTGGCTGCTGCGTGCTGCCGCCGACTGGGACTGAGCAGGACTCCGGCTGGTTCACGATGTTTCACGTGGAACAGTCCGGGCCACATTCCTCCCATGACCGTCCGACCCGTGGTCAAGCGCACCGCCCGTGCCGTCCTGCTCGACGGCGACGACCTGATCCTGATCAAGCGGACCAAACCCGGCGTCGATCCCTACTGGCTCACCCCTGGTGGCGGCGTGGAGCCGGAGGACGCGACCGTCGTCGACGCGCTCCATCGTGAGGTGCACGAGGAGCTCGGCGCCAAGGTCTCCGACGTCGTGCCCTGCTTCGTCGACACCGTCGAGCACATCGGCGAGGACGGCGGCGCGACCGGCGTCAAAGTCCAGCACTTCTTCGTCTGCCGCCTGGAATCCATGGACGCCTCGCTGCGCCACGGCCCGGAGATGGAGGAGCCGTGCGGCGAGTACGAGATCGTCCACGTGCCCTTCACCCGGGTCGGGATCGCCTCGGTCCATCTCGTACCGCTGTCCTTGCGGCACTACCTGGACGGCAACATCGAGGGCGTACGCGCGATGCACGCACCTGATCTGGGCTAATCGCCCGCGGCGACCAGTTCCTCGACAGAGTCGTGGCGGATGCGGCCGGCCGGGATACCGATGTCCCGCAGCGCGTCCACTCCACTGCGGATCATGCCGGGCGGACCCGAGAGGTAGGCGTCGTACTCGTTCCAGGGGCCGTACTCCCGCACGGCGTCCGGGAAGTGGGCGTGGCCGTCCACGACGGGGCGGACCGAGAGCCAGGGGTGCGTCTGCTGAAGTCGCAGCATCGTGTCGATGTCATACAGGTCGTGGTCGCTGCGGGCGCCGTAGAAGACCTCCACCGGCCGCCGTTCGCCGTGCTCGGCGACATCCTCGACGAGTGCCTTGATGGGGGCGATGCCGGTGCCCCCGCCCAGACAGAGCAAGCCGCTGTCGGTGGTGTGGTCGACGGTCATCGAACCGGCGGGCGCGCCGAGCCGCAGGACATCGCCGGGGCGCGCGTGATGCACCAGGGCGTTGGAGACCCAGCCCGCGGGGACGGCCTTCACATGGAACGAGAGCAGTCCGTCGGAGCGCGGAGCCGACGCGAACGAGTAGTGCCGCCAGATCCGCGGCCACCAAGGCGTCTCCAGGCTCGTGTACTGGCCTGCGAGGAAGGGGTACGGCTGATCGGGCCGGACGGTGACGACAGCGATGTCAGGCGTCCTGAGGTCGTGTGAGACCACCTCCGCCAACCACCAGGCGGGCGCGCGCAGTTCATCCGCGGCAGCCGCGTCGATCATGATCTGGGAGATCGTCGTGTACGTGCGGACCCAGGCGGCCTCGGTCTCCTCGTCCCAGACAGCGCTCGCGTACCGGCTGAGCGAGCCGATCAGGCACTCCCCGACGGCAGGGTAGTGCTCGGGCCGCGTGCCGTACTTGCGGTGTCCGCGCCCGAGGTTCTTCAGATACGCGGCGAGTACGTCGTGGTGGTCGATGTGCTCGGCCGCGGTCAGCAGCGCCTTGAGCAGCCGGTCGCGCTGGGTGTCCATCGCGGCGGGGAACAGGGGCCGCAGGTCGGGGTGCCGGGTGAAGAGCAGCGCGTAGAAGTACGAGGTCACCTTGTCCGACACGGGGGCGATCTCGGCCATCGTGCGCTGGACGCGGATCGCGTCGGGGGACCCCGAGGGCGAGGAGGGCTTCCGGGGTTCCGGTATGCGCTCGGAGCGCAACTCGGGCTGCGGTGCGGGGGCCTGCGGGGTGCCGTGTGCCGCGGCCGGGGCGGGCGCCGGTGTTGCGGCGTCCCGGGCTGCCGGTATTCGCTCCTCGGCCGCGTGCCCGGGTACTACCGCGTACTCGGGTACGTCGGCTTGCTCAGGCGCGACGGCGTGCTCAGGTGCGGCCGCGCGCTCCGGCTCGGGCGCCGTCCAGGCTTCCGGGCCGGGCGTCCCCGGCCTGCCCACCGGACGTATGGCGGACACCCGGCGTCCCTCGGTCGCCTCGGGCTCACCGCCCTCGGGCCTTGTCGGCTGCTCGCCGCCCTCCGACGGCTTCGGCGCCTTGCGTGGGGTGAACCAGCCGCCTCCACCGCCGTTGTCGCCGGAAGTACCGTTACCCGCCGACGTGGTGGTCGGAGCGTCCATGCTGTGCCTCGCCTCGAACATCTCTCAGTCGGTCCGTGCACTTCCCTGAAGGAAGCCGCTTGCTTTCCCCGCTCCGCCTCGGCAGCCAATGTGGCCACATTGAACCTCGGATTACCGGACCCTACGGACAAGTAGGCAATAAATGTGACATTGCCCGCAGCTACCTCACCGCAGCGTCCCATCCCGCACCGTGACGCCGGCCGCGTAACGGAAAGTTCAGGTCTTCGATCTCTTCGTCCCGTTAGGCTGCGTTGACCTCCGCCCGCGCCCCCCAGGGGTGCGCTGAGATGCACCCGGCCCGAACCGGACTCGACCATACCGGCAGCCGTCCGGCGCACAAGTCCCGCCGCCCGTCACCGGGAATTCAGGGATCGATGCCCTCCAATTGCCCCAATTACCTGGCGCCACGCACCAATTCATACGCCTTACGCAGATCACGCCCGACATAAGAGTGGGTGGCGAGCCCGACGAGCCGATGATCCGCATTGACAGCGACCGAAACAGGCACCGCTCCGAACAGGTCCAGGTCCGAGAGCGAGTCGCCATAAGCGATGCAATCGGACTGCCCCACCCCGAACTCTTCACACAGCCGGTTCGCGATCTTCACCTTGGCCGCGGCATTGAGAATGCCCGCCGGATTCACCGGCTCGGTGAAGGGCACGGAGGGGAAGCGCGACCCGTGCGCGGCATGCGCACCCCAGCCGAGCAGCCGCTCCACGAAGAACGACGGCGACAGCGAGATCACCGCGCAGTAGTCGCCACCCTCCCGGATCTCGGCCCAGGTTTCCCGGATTCCCGTCAGCCACGGTGCCCCCTCGAAGGCGGCGGTGACCTGTGCATCCGTGAGGTCCGTCCACAGAGCGTGCACCCGAGCCGCGTACTGGGGCGAATCGATCCGCTGCGCCACGAAGTCCCGTTCCAGCTCCGCGATCTCCGTGTCGAGGCCGAGCTGGCGTGAGATCTCCACGGGAGCCGCCGTGCCGTGCAGCAGCGTTCCGTCCAGGTCGAAGAGATGAAGGCGTGCCATGTACGCCGAGGCTAGTACCCGCGGTTACTCCCGCTGTCAGACGCCTTCGGCCACCGCTCGCGGCACCGTGTTTCACGTGAAACTAAGCCGCCCCGCTCGCCGGGCCACCCTCGTCGTCCATGTCATCGCCGCCGCAAGCTGGCTCGGGCTCACGCTTGGCCTGCTCGCGCTTGCTTCCGCGGCCATCACCACGGATTCCGCCTCGGTCATCGAGGCCGCCGCCCGCTCCATGAAGCTCTTCGCGGACTGGCTGGTGCTGCCGCTCGCGCTGCTCACCTTGCTGAGCGGTCTGCTGCTCTCCCTGGGCACCCCTTGGGGACTTGCCAGGCACCGCTGGGTCTACACGAAGTTCTGGCTGACCCTGGCCACCACCGCCGCGTCGGCATTCGCACTGCGTCCGGGCATCAACGACACGGTCGTCACCATTTCCGCGGGCGAGCAGGTGCCAGATCCGACCGGGCTGATCGCCGGACCCATCGTCTCCTTGAGCGCCTATCTCTTCATGACGGTCATCTCGGTACTCAAGCCCTGGGGACTGACCCGCCGTGGCCAGAAGCGACGTGACCAAATCCAACGTGGTTCTGCCCACAAACCGGTGGACGCCGAGGTCGTGCGTCAGACAGCCTGAGCCGAGTGTCGACACCTACCCTCTCCGCTCTGCCCATCCGCCGACTGACCCTCCGTGATCTCACCGCCTGCGCCGACTTGTCGCAGGATCGAGGCTGGCCACGCGAGGACCACAAATGGGGGCTCCTGCTCTCGGCCGGCACGGGCTACGGCATCGACGACCCCGACGGTGGCGGCCTCGCCGCCGCCTGCGTGGTCACCGAGTACGGACCACAGGAGCGCCCCGGCCTCGGAGCGATCGGCATGGTCCTCGTCGCCGAGCGCCACGCCCGCAAGGGCCTCGGCCGCCGCCTGATGCGGTACGTCGTCGAGGGCGCGGGGACCACCCCGCTCACCCTCCACGCGACGCCGAACGGCCAACCCCTCTATGAGCAGCTCGGGTTCAAGACCACCGGTCGTGCCGAAATGGTCCGCGGCCGCTTCACTCCCGGCGGCCCGCTGCCGGATGTCGCCACCCGTCCGGCAACCGCGGAGGACCTGCCCGCGATCGTCCGGCTCGACACCGAGGTCTTCGGCCTCGACCGCACGCACGTCCTCACCCGGCTTCGCGCCTTCGTCGATCAGCTGCGGGTCGCGGAGGCGGACGGCACAATCACGGGCTACGCGGGTGCCTGGCCGAACATGGAGACCCATGTCATCGGCCCCCTGATCGCTCCGGACACGGAGACCGCGAAGGCCTTGATCACCTCGCTCGCCGAAGGCTCGGACCGGCCGCTGCGCACCGACATCGACGTACGCCATGAAGACTTGCTCGCCTGGGTGAAGGAACGCGGCCTGGAGCCGATCGCCTTCAACGCCGTGATGACGTACGGCATCCCCGAGCTGCCCGGCGACTGGACCCGTCGCTTCGCGCCACTGACGGTCGCTGCCGGCTGACCGCACGCAGAGGCCCGCCCCCGCACGCCGGATACTCCCAGCGCCCGGGGGCGGGCCTTCGTCGTGCTCGCGCACGGCGCCGTACGTCCGTGTCGTACGCGTGCGACGTACTTCCGCTGTCGTACTACGCGAGGGACTCCACGGCCGTCGTGGCGAACCCGTGGTCCTGCTCAGGAGCTCCGCCGCCGACGCCGATGGAGCCGATCAGCCGGCCGTCACGGTGGACCGGGACGCCACCGGCGATGAAGAGCAGCGGCCGGTCGAGGGCGGTGGGCAGGGTGTGGAACGGGCCGTCCGGCTTGACCAGGTCGACGAGGTCGGCGGTCGGGGCGTTGAGCTGAAGCGCCGTGTACGCCTTACGGGTGCTGGTCTCGCCGGAGATCAGTACGGCCCTGTCGTCGCGCCGGAAGGCGAGCAGATGGCCGCCCGCGTCGAGAACAGTGACGCTGACCGTGACACCGGCGGCCTCTGCCGCGAGGCGCGCCGCGGTGACGAGTGCCTCGGCGTCCTGGGTGGTGAGCGGGGCGACGGCGGGGGTGGTGGTGCTCATGAGGTTCTCCTTGTGCGGTGGTGCTTATGAGGGGGGAAGGGGGGTCAGTGGTGGACGGGCGTCGCCTGCTCGATGGGGGCGGCGCTCGCGACGACCGGACTGGGAGCGGCTGAGCGGCGCTCGAGCGTGGCCGAGACGACGGCCAGGAGGAGCGCGGAGCCCGCCAGTACCGCGCCCACCCAGTTGGGTGCGGTGTAGCCGAGGCCTGCGGAGATCACGAGGCCGCCGAGCCAGGCCGAGAGCGCGTTGCCCAGATTGAAGGCGCCGATGTTCATGGCCGAGGCGAGCGTGGGAGCGCCGGAGGCCTGGTCGAGCACCCGCTTCTGCAGCGGCGGCACGGTGGCGAAACCCAGGGCGCCGATGAGCGTGATGGTCACGGCTGCCGCGATCTTGTTGTGCGCGGTGAGGGTGAAGAGAGCGAGCACGACGGCCAGCGAGCTGAGCGAGATGTAGAGCAGCGGCATCAGGGCGCGGTCCGCGAACTTGCCGCCGATCAGGTTGCCCGCGACCATGCCGAGGCCGAAGAGGACGAGGAGCCAGGTCACGGAGGAGTCCGCGTAGCCGGCGACGTCCGTCATCATCGGCGCGAGGTAGGTGACGGCTGCGAAGACTCCGCCGAAGCCGAGGATCGTCATCGCCATGGCGAGCAGCACCTGGACATTGCGGAAGGCGGCCAGTTCGTGGCGCAGCCGTACGCCCTCGGGCTTGGGCAGGTCCGGCACCAGCTTGGCGATGCCTGCCAGGCCGATGACGCCGAGCCCCGCGACGACGGCGAAGGTGGTGCGCCAGCCGAGGGTCTGCCCGACGAGCGTGCCGAGCGGCACACCGACCACGTTGGCCACCGTCAGGCCCGTGAACATCATGGCGATGGCCCCGGCCTTCTTCTGCGGTGCGACCAGTTCTGCCGCGACGACCGAGCCGATGCCGAAGAAGGCTCCGTGGGCGAGCGAGGCGACCACTCGGCCCGTCAGCATGACGCCGAAGACCGGAGCCACGGCGGAGAGCAGGTTGCCCGCGATGAACAGGCCCATGAGCAGCATCAGCATGCGCTTGCGCGAGATGCGGGTGCCGAGGACGGTCATCAGGGGAGCGCCGAGGACGACGCCGAGTGCGTAGCCGGTCACGAGGAGACCGGCCGTGGGGATGGAGACGCCGAAGTCACCCGCGACCTCAGGGAGCAGTCCCATGATCACGAACTCTGTGGTTCCGATTCCGAAGGCCCCGATCGCGAGGGCCAGTAGCGCGAGAGGCATGGTTCTACCTTCCAAGGTGATTGCAGGTGCGCTTAGCTAGCGTCCACAATAGTTGCACACGCGGGTTACTTGCAACCGCTGGATATTGCACCGGTGGACTATCCTGGCTTGCAGCAGCTCCGGGACGGAGGAACAAGAGCCATGACAGCGACGGACCCCGCACTCACCGCCCTTGCACAGGGTTGGTGCGCGCTCTCCCTGCTCCACGGGAAGATCGAGACCCACATCGAGCGCGCCCTGCAGGCCAAGCACGACCTGAGCGTGCGCGAGTACTCCCTGCTGGACGTCCTCAGCCGCCAGCACGACGGGGAGGGCGGCCATCTGCAGATGAAGCAGGTAGCCGACGCCGTCGTACTCAGCCAGAGCGCCACCACGCGCCTGGTCACCCGGCTCGAGGACCGCGGGCTGCTGTCCCGCTACCTCTGCCCCACCGACCGCCGCGGCATCTACACGGACGTCAGCGAATCGGGCGCCTCGCTGCTTGCCGAGGCCCGCCCCACCAACGACACCGCGCTGCGCGAGGCGCTCGACGAGGCGGCATTGAATCCGGAACTGGCGCCGCTGGTCAGGGCCGTGGAAGCGGTGAGGGCCCCGGCGTAAGGCAGCCGGCTACGCAGTGGCCTTCCGGAAAGGAACGGTGGCCTCCCGAGAGATTGGGTGGCTGCATAGGCTGCGCCTCATGGGAGATCTTGAGATACGCCCGGCGGTCGCCGACGACATCCCCGCCATCGTGGAGATGCTCGCTGACGATCCCCTGGGCAGCACACGCGAGTCACCGGACGACCTCACCCCCTACCTCGCCGCGTTCGAACGGCTCGCCACGGACCCGAACCAGCACCAGGTCGTCGCCGTACGCGAGGGGCGCGTCGTCGGCACACTGCAGCTCACGATCGTTCCGGGCCTGTCCCGGAAGGGAGCGCTGCGGTCGATCATCGAGGGCGTCCGCGTTCACGCGGACGAGCGCGGCAGTGGTCTCGGCACCCGCTTCATCGAGTGGGCCGTCGATGAATCCCGCCGACAGGGCTGCCAGTTGGTGCAGCTGACCTCCGATGCCACCCGCACCGATGCCCGCCGCTTCTATGAGCGGCTCGGGTTCACGGCATCACATGTGGGCTTCAAGCTGCAGCTCTGAAGCTGCGTTGATGTGTCACACCGGTGGGGGGGGGGGGTTTTGGGGGGAAAACCAGCCCCCCCCCCGCGCCCCCCCCCGAGGGGGCCCCGCCAAGTGGGGGCCCCCCCCCCCCGCCCCG
>NZ_JBSGYY010000010.1:199810-252459 GCF_053610705.1 Streptomyces sp. NPDC054872
TTGGCGGTGGTGGTCTACCCCCCACAATGTTGCGCTAAAAATCTCCTTGTCTTCGGGTGTGTTCTTGGTCCCCCCGGTGGGGGGGTCTTTTACCACCCCCACCCCCCCCCCCCCACCGGCTCGCACACCCTGTAGGGACCCCTACAAGGGGAGCCCGCGCCAGCCTGCCGGGTCCACCCCACCCGGCACAGGAGTCCCTGCCTCGTACGGCTCCCGGGTGAAGAAGAACGAGCCAAGGTCAAGATGGCTCACCGATCCATCGGGTCGCCGCACCGCCCGCAACTGCTCCCCGGCGAAGTAGCCGTCGAGCCCGACCCAGGCCCCGTCGCCGTCCGGCCGGAACCCCGATCCGCGGCCCCGGCCCGCAAGGGGCGCCAACTCAAGCGCACCGTCGCCCTTCGGCCGCAGCACGAAGGTGCTCGTCCCCCAGTACCAGGGCCCCGCCAACTCCAGCAGGCCCTCGTCCAGCTCGGGCAGGGGGCGCCACGCCTCGGGGATTCGAGGTTCGGCATCGGCCACGATCTTCAGCAGGTCGAAGGCCAACGCCGTCACAGCGGGGCCCGAGGTGCAGTTGGTCAGCGTGACCGCCACCAGGCCGTCCTCCGCACTCGCCCACAGCCCGGCCATGAAGCCAGGCAACGACCCGCCGTGCCCGAACAGGGTGCGTCCGTCCCCGCGGATCAGCTGCGTGCCCAAGCCGTACGTGACGTCCCAGTCCCCCGGCGGGAGGGGTGACGCGGGCTCCCGCATCTCCCGCACCGTGTCGGCGGACAGCACCCGGTCGTCGCCCTCCAGGAGGAAGGCGGCGAAGCGTCCCAGATCTGCCGTCGTGGACCACAGCTGCCCGGCCGGAGCCATGAGGCCCAGGTCCTCGGCGGGTTCGGGCATCATCACGTCCGCCCACGGGTGGACGGCCCAGCCACCCGCGTGCGGGGTCTGCGGCTGCGCACTCGTACGGTTCAGGCCCAGCGGCTCCAGGATCTCGCGGCGCAGCACGGCTTCCCAGGGCTCTCCCCGCAGTGCTTCGATCAGCGAACCGAGCAATGTGTAGCCGGGGTTGGAGTAGTGGAAGCGCCGCCCTGTGGGGTGCTTGAAGGGCTGCTGGCCCAGCACGTCCCCGAGCTCGGGGCGCTGCGAAGCGGGCGTACGCTCCCACCATTCGCCCGGGGTCTCGGCCGCCAACCCGCTGGTGTGCGCGAGAAGCTCCGCAATGGTGACATCGCCCGCGGCCGTGCCCGGAAGGTGCTTCTCCAGGGGGTCGGAGAGGTCGATGACACCCTCGTCGCGCAGCCGCATCACCAGCGCGGCGGTAAAGGTCTTGGTGATCGAGCCGATGCGGTACTGCACGTTCTGGTCCGGTGCGTGCCCCTCGACGCAGGTGCGGCCCTCGGTCCACACCAACTCACCGTCTCTGAGCACCGAAGCGACAAGGGAGGGCGCCCTCCCCTCCGCCTGGGCGGTGGCGACGCGGTGCAGCAAGGCTCGGCGGGTGGTGGGCAGCAACTCTTCACGCGGTGATGTCATGGCCCTAGTCCACCTTCGGAGAAGCCGCGCGTCGAGCCAATTCCGCTGTCCCACCGGCATCGTCGAGGGCGACGCCTCGACGATGCCGTGCGGCGCCTGCCCTGACGTACCGCCAAGACCCTTTGCCATACCGCCAGAATCATTACGTGGGTGAGCGCAGAGGGCACCTCACGCGACGGCGGTGCCCTCGAGTTCGACCAGCTGACCAGGGATCGCCAGCCGCGTCACTCCGAGCATCGTGGTGGTCGGCGCCACCCCGGCAACACCCAACCGCGATGCCAGCACGCCGTAGTGCGGGAACAACAGGTCGACGTCGGTGGTGTACACGTTGAGCCGCACAAGGTTCGCGAGGGACATGTCCGCCTCACCGAGCACGGCCTCCAGGTTGTCGAGGCTCAGCGCCAACTGAGCGGCCATGTCACCGTCATGCTGGGGCTTGCCGTCACCGCTCATCGCGGTCTGCCCGGAGCAGTACAGGGTCCTGGTGTGCCCAGAGACGACCTCACCCTGGTTGAATCCCATCTCCACCGACCACGTCACCGGGTTCACTGCCGTTCGTTCCATTGCCACATCAGCTCCATTCGATTCATGACGAGCACGTACGTCCGTCGGTGCGGCAAGCGCCAGCGGTGACGTCGGTGCTCACGAGCCTCGCAACAAATCACGACATCCTCGGTCATGTATTTGAAAGGGTTCTCGTATGCGCGCCGACCGACTCGTCTCGCTGGTGCTGTTGCTGCGTCAGCGCGGCCGACTGACCGCGGACATGCTGGCCCGCGAGCTCGAGGTGTCCACCCGCACCGTGCTGCGTGACATCGAGGCACTGTCCGCGGCCGGCGTCCCGGTCTACGCCGAACGCGGACGACACGGCGGCTTCGCTCTGCTGCCCGGTTTCCGGACCGAGCTCACCGGCCTCAATCACGACGAGGCCCTCGCCTTGCTGACCGCCGGATCGGGACGCGGCGAGCAGACGTTCGGCCTCGGCTCGGCGCTCGCCTCAGCCATGCGCAAGGTGGTCGACGCCCTGCCCGAGAGCCATCAGGCCTCCGCGAGCGACGCGGCCCGGCGCATACTCGTCGAGCCGGAAACCGACCTGCTCTCACGGCGACCGGTCACTGAGGAGGTGCCCGACGCCACCATGATCGAGGTCCGGCGCGCGGTGCTCGCCGGACACAGGCTGCGCATCCATTACGCGGCCACCGACCAGCCGCCTCAGTGGCGCACGGTGGACCCGATCGGCCTGGTCACGGTGCGCGACCGCGGGTACCTGCTGGCCAGGAGATCCGGCGCGGACCGCACCTACCGGCTCTCGCGCATGCTGGCCGCCGAGGAACTCCCCGAACCAGCACAGCGACCGAGCCGGGTCGATCTGGAACAGGCTTGGCGGGAACGCTGTGCGCGGTTTCTGTCCGACGGCCACATCACCGTGTTGGTACGGGTGAGTCCGGAGCGGCGCGAGGACCTGATGACGAACGCGCTGGCGGTCCGCGCCGAAGAGCCCGAGGCAGGCGGCTGGCTGCGGCTGGAGGTGACGTTTCAAGATTCACGTCATGCCGAGTGGGCTCTGTGGCAACTCGGCACGGACGCGGAAGCCTTGTCCCCGAAGTCCTTGCGCATCGCCCTGCGCGACCGTGCCGCCACGATCGCCGACCGCTACGCGGGCCCACCGCCTCGGTGACGGGCGCCCTGCCCCCGGGAAGCGGAACCGGCTACGTCTGCGCCATGTCCACGAAGCGCGAGTAGTGACCCTGGAAGGCCACGGTGATCGTCGCCGTCGGGCCGTTACGGTGCTTGCCCACGATGATGTCCGCCTCGCCCGCGCGCGGGGACTCCTTCTCGTACGCGTCCTCGCGGTGCAGCAGGATCACCATGTCCGCGTCCTGCTCGATGGAGCCGGATTCACGCAGGTCGGAGACCTGGGGCTTCTTGTCCGTGCGCTGCTCGGGGCCACGGTTCAGCTGCGAGAGCGCGATGACCGGGACCTCTAGCTCCTTGGCAAGGAGCTTCAGGTTTCGCGACATGTCCGAGACCTCCTGCTGGCGGCTCTCGGCCCGCTTGGAACCACCGGACTGCATCAGCTGCAGATAGTCGATGATCACCATCTTGATGTCGGCGCGCTGCTTGAGGCGGCGGCACTTCGCGCGGATCTCCATCATCGACAGGTTCGGGGAATCGTCGATGTAGAGCGGGGCCGCCGAGACCTCGGGCATCCGGCGCGCGAGCCGCGTCCAGTCCTCGTCCGTCATCGTGCCGGAGCGCATGTGGTGCAACGCCACCCGGGCTTCCGCGGACAGCAGGCGCATCGCGATCTCGTTGCGCCCCATTTCCAGGGAGAAGATGACGCTGGGCAGGTTGTGTTTGATGGACGCGGCGCGCGCGAAGTCGAGGGCCAGCGTGGACTTACCCATGGCGGGGCGGGCCGCGATGACGATCATCTGGCCAGGGTGCAGACCGTTCGTCAGCGAGTCGAAGTCCGTGAAGCCGGTCGGCACACCGGTCATCTCGCCGCTGCGCGAACCGATCGCCTCGATCTCGTCGAGTGCGCCCTCCATGATGTCGCCGAGCGGCAGATAGTCCTCGCTGGTGCGCTGCTCGGTGACCGCGTAGATCTCGGCCTGGGCGCTGTTGACGATCTCGTCGACGTCGCCGTCGGCCGCGTATCCCATCTGTGTGATGCGCGTGCCCGCCTCGACGAGGCGTCGCAGGACCGCTCGCTCGTGGACGATCTCGGCGTAGTACTCGGCGTTCGCCGCGGTCGGCACCGTCTGTACCAGCGTGTGCAGGTACGAGGCCCCGCCGACCTTCGTGATCTCACCGCGCTTGGTGAGCTCGGCCGCCGCGGTGATCGGGTCGGCAGGCTCCCCCTTGGCGTACAGGTCGAGGATCGCCGTGTAGATCGTCTCGTGCGCGGGCCGGTAGAAGTCGTGGCCCTTGAGCACCTCGACGACATCGGCGATGGCGTCCTTGGAGAGCAGCATGCCGCCGAGCACCGACTGCTCGGCGTCGAGATCCTGCGGCGGTACGCGCTCGAAGGCGGTGCCACCGCCGTCCCAGCCACCGCCTTCGCGGCCGCGCTCGTGCTGCTCGTCGCGGCTCCTGCCTCCGTCGCGACGCTGTCGGGAGGCGGGCAGACGGTCACTGGGACCGCTGTCGGCCCAGGGGTCGTCCAAGGGCTCGGAAATACTCACCGGGCCACCTCCCTCACGTCCGCCGAGCGGACCTCGCCGTGCCCTTCTTTCTTACGGCACGACACTGACAAATAAGCGGCCCAACTCCGGTTCTGACGCGTCGGTTTTACGGGCTTTCCGAGGCCGGATCACGAGGGGGGCGCCGCCCCACGGTAGGCCCGTGGGCACCGTCAGCCAATCTGGTTATCCACAGGCGGTGTGGATGACGGGCGCGTTGCTGTGGAGAACCCCGCCAAACCTGTGCACGGCTCGGTGGACAGCCCTGTGAACAAGCACTCAGCGTTCTTTCCAAACACGCTCTGACCTGCAACTTTCCCATCCACCGGCTGTGCAGAAGAAAAACTTCCCCAGTCGGACCAAGATCCTGTGGAACAGCGCTCCGAAGAGTGTCCGACTCGAGACCAAGTAAGGGTCTTAGGAGCATTGCATCTCTTACCTGTGGAAGATTAGATTGGTGCTCATGACACAGGCTCCCGCGGCGCCCAAGGCCGCTCGGCGACAGCATGACCGAGAGATCATCGCCCTCGCCGTTCCCGCCTTCGGCGCGCTCGTCGCCGAGCCTCTCTTCGTGATGGCCGACAGTGCCATCGTGGGCCACCTCGGCACCGCCCAACTGGCCGGACTCGGCGTCGCCTCGGCGCTCCTCACCACCGCTGTGAGCGTCTTCGTCTTCCTCGCCTATGCGACCACGGCCGCCGTCGCCCGCCGGGTGGGCGCCGGAGATCTCCAGGCCGCCATCCGCCAGGGCATGGACGGCATCTGGCTCGCCCTCCTGCTCGGCGCCGCCGTCATCGCCGTCGTTCTGCCCACCGCACCCGCGCTCGTGGAGCTCTTCGGCGCATCGGACACCGCGGCGCCCTACGCGATCACATATCTCCGCATCTCCTCGCTCGGCATCCCCGCCATGCTCGTCGTGCTGGCCTCCACCGGTGTCCTGCGCGGGCTCCAGGACACCAAGACCCCGCTGTACGTCGCGATCGGCGGCTTCGTCGCCAACGGCGTCCTCAACGTGGCCCTTGTCTACGGCGCCGGCCTGGGCATCGCCGGCTCCGCCTGGGGCACCGTCATCGCCCAGTGCGCGATGGCCGCCGTGTATCTCTTCGTCGTCGTCCGCGGGGCCAGACGCCACGGCGCCTCCCTGCGTCCCGACGCCGCCGGCATCAGGGCCTGCGCCCAAGCGGGCGCCCCGCTTCTTGTCCGTACGCTCTCACTGCGGGCGATCCTCATGATCGCGACCGCGGTGGCGGCCCGCCTCGGCGACGCCGACGTGGCCGCCCACCAGATCATCCTGTCTCTGTGGAGCCTGCTGGCCTTCGCGCTCGACGCCATCGCCATCGCAGGCCAGGCGATCATCGGACGCTACCTCGGCGCGAACGATGCACAGGGGGCGCGCGACGTCTGCCGTCGCATGGTGCAGTGGGGCATCGCCTCGGGCGTTGCCCTCGGTGTGCTGGTCGTCCTCGCCCGGCCACTGTTCATCCCGCTCTTCACCAGTGACTCCGTCGTTCAGGACGCTGCTCTGCCCGCACTGGTGGTGGTGGCCATCTCCCAGCCGATCTGCGGCATCGTCTACGTCCTCGACGGCGTCCTGATGGGTGCGGGAGACGGCCCGTATCTGGCCTGGGCGATGCTGGCCACGCTGGCGGTCTTCGCCCCGGTGGCACTCCTCGTGCCCACCCTCGGGGGCGGACTGACCGCCATCTGGGGAGCGATGACCCTGATGATGGCGGTCCGCATGGTGACTCTCTGGCTGCGTACGCGCTCCGGCCACTGGATCGTCACCGGCGCCACCCGCTAACCGGCCCTGCGGGTCACTGGACGCTCTGACTCCCGCCCCGCTGTTTCACGTGAAACAACACGTCCGTGAAACAGCACGTCCGTGAAACAGCACGTCCGTGAAACACGTTGGGCCGCACCCTGAGGGTGCGGCCCAACGCTTGCTTCAGCCCTGCCAAGCGAAGTGCTTAGGCGGAGACGACCTCGATGTTGACCTGAGCGGCAACCTCGGGGTGCAGACGCACGGACGTCGCGTGGGCGCCCAGCGTCTTGATCGGCGAGCCCAGCTCGACACGACGCTTGTCGATCTTCGGGCCACCGGCAGCCTCGATCGCCGAAGCGACGTCAGCCGGGGTGACGGAACCGAAGAGACGACCGGCGTCGCCGGAGCGGACGGCCAGACGGACCTTGACGCCCTCGAGCTTGGCCTTGACCTCGTTGGCCTGCTCGATGGTCGCGATCTCGTGGATCTTGCGAGCACGACGGATCTGCTCGACGTCCTTTTCGCCACCCTTGGTCCAGCGGATCGCAAAGTTCCGCGGGATCAGGTAGTTGCGGGCGTAGCCGTCCTTGACGTCTACGACCTCGCCGGCGGCACCGAGGCCGGAGACCTCGTGGGTGAGGATGATCTTCATTAGTCGGTCACCCTTCCCTTATCGCGCGGTGGACGTGTAGGGCAGCAGCGCCATCTCACGGCTGTTCTTCACGGCCGTGGCGACGTCACGCTGGTGCTGCGTGCAGTTGCCGGTCACGCGGCGGGCACGGATCTTGCCGCGGTCGGAAATGAACTTCCGCAGCATGTTCGTGTCCTTGTAGTCCACGTACGTGACCTTGTCCTTGCAGAATGCGCAGACCTTCTTCTTAGGCTTGCGCACAGGCGGCTTCGCCATGGTGTTTCTCCTGTGTGATCAAGAAGTGTGGGAACGGCCCACCCTTGGCCCTGAGGCCTAGAAGGGGGGCTCGTCCGAGTAGCCGCCGCCAGAGCCGCCGGAGCCGCCGGAGCTTCCGCCCCAGCCACCGCCGCCGCCCTGCTGACCGCCGCCGGCCGGCGCACCGGTCGCCCAGGGGTCGTCGGCGGGAGCACCGCCGCCGCCCTGCTGCTGACCGCCGCCACCGGGGCCGCCGCCCCAGTTGCCGCCGCCCTGCTGCTGGCCGCCGCCACCGCCGCCGTAACCGCCCTGGCCACCTCGACCGGTGGTCTTGGTGACCTTGGCCGTGGCGTTCTTCAAGCTGGCGCCCACTTCCTCGACGTCCAGCTCGTAGACCGTGCGCTTGACGCCCTCACGGTCCTCATAGGACCGCTGCTTCAGCCGGCCCTGCACGACGACGCGCATGCCTCGCTGGAGCGACTCCGCGACGTTCTCCGCCGCCTGACGCCAGACCGAGCAGGTGAGGAAGAGGCTTTCGCCGTCCTTCCACTCATTGGTCTGACGGTCGAAGGTGCGGGGAGTGGACGCGACACGGAACTTCGCGACCGCCGCACCGGACGGGGTGAAGCGCAGCTCGGGGTCGTCGACAAGATTGCCGACGACCGTGATGACGGTCTCGCCTGCCATGGGGGAACCTCTCGGCGGGTTTGCTGCTGGCTGCTTTTGCTGCTGCTACTCGGATCCCGAATACCGCTGAGCTAGGAAGCTCAGTGGGTCTCGGGACGGAGGACCTTGGTCCGGAGGACCGACTCGTTCAGGTTCATCTGGCGGTCGAGCTCCTTGACGACCGCAGGCTCGGCCTGCAGGTCGATGACCGAGTAGATGCCCTCGGGCTTCTTCTTGATCTCGTACGAGAGACGACGACGGCCCCAGGTGTCGACCTTTTCGACCTTTCCGTTGCCCTCACGGACGACGGAGAGGAAGTTCTCGATCAACGGGGAGACAGCGCGCTCCTCGAGATCGGGGTCGAGGATGACCATCACTTCGTAGTGACGCATGTGGAACCCACCTCCTTTGGACTCAGCGGCCACGGTCGTTCCGTGGCAGGAGGGTCGTGATGCGTACGCAACGGTATCGGCAGCCACTGACAATCGGGCTCCCCGATCATTAGGCCGATCGGGAGTCCCTGCCATGGCCTGGGCAGACACCGGTGCAGACGGTACAGACTACCTGCACCTAGGCTTCCGGTTGAAATCCGGCCGCGGACGGGCAGAATCTGTACACATCGGGTGTGTATGGCGCTACGATGCGCCGCCTTCCGCAGGAGGTGCCTCATGGCACAGGCAATGCGACCGAACACCGCCGGATCTCTCTTCGCCACGGACGGCAAGGCCCATCCCATGCAGGACACGCTGCTCGGCGTGACCCTGGTCCTGGGTGCCATCGCCTTCGTGTCGGCGATGTTCCACAACCTCCACCTGCTCAGCTCATGGGCCGGTCTGGTGGGGATCGCCACGGGTGCGTGGGGACAGTTCATCTCCGAGACGACCCGCGAGCGCTTCGGCCTGATCCTCGGCCTCGGAGCCTCGGCGGTCGGATTCTTCCTGGGTATGGCCCACGGCGGACTCTTCGGCGGACTCTGGTAGCCACCCCCGCAGGCCCCCGCCGCACCTGAGCGGGGGGCCCAGGTTCCGTACGCCCAGACGGGGCGCTCTCGGGGCACAGTAGGCTTCGGCGCGAGAGCCGGAGCCCCTGTACCCATGGGGACACACCAGCCCGAGGAGCGCCCCGAATGAGTCTGACCCTGAGGACCATCAGTCGCGAGCAGCATCTGGCGTATATCCAGAGCCTGCCGTCGGCAAGTCATTGCCAGGTCCCGGCATGGGCGGATGTGAAGAGTGAATGGCGTTCGGAGAACCTGGGCTGGTTCGACGACCGGACCGGCGAACTCGTCGGTGCGGGCCTGGTGCTCTACCGACAGCTGCCCAAGGTGAAGCGTTACCTCGCGTACCTTCCCGAGGGCCCGGTCATCAACTGGTACGCGCCGAACCTGGACGACTGGCTGCAGCCGATGCTCGCGCATCTGAAGCGGCAGGGTGCCTTCTCCGTGAAGATGGGCCCGCCGGTCGTCATCCGGCGCTGGGACGCTCCCGCGATCAAGTCGGGCATCCAGAACCCGGACGTGAAGCGCCTGCGTGACGTCGAGGCCTCGCACATCGAGCCGCGTGCCTTCGAGGTCTCCGACCGGCTGCGGAAGATGGGCTGGCAGCAGGGCGAGGACGGCGGTGCCGGCTTCGGTGACGTACAGCCGCGTTATGTCTTCCAGGTGCCGCTGGCCAACCGCTCCTTGGACGAGGTCCTCAAGGGCTTCAACCAGCTGTGGCGACGCAACATCAAGAAGGCCGAGAAGGCCGGCGTCGAGGTCGTCCAGGGCGGTTACGAGGACCTCGCCGAATGGCAGCGCCTTTACGAGATCACCGCGATCCGCGACAAGTTCCGTCCGCGGCCGCTGGGTTACTTCCAGCAGATGTGGCGGGCCCTCAACTCCGAGGACCCCAACCGCATGCGGCTGTACTTCGCCCGGCACAACGGCGTGAACCTCTCCGCGGCGACGATGCTCGTCGTCGGCGGGCACGTCTGGTACTCCTACGGCGCATCGGACAACATCGGCCGTGAGGTCAGGCCCTCGAACGCGATGCAGTGGCGGATGCTCCGGGACGCTTACGCGCTCGGCGCCACCGTCTATGACTTGCGGGGCATCTCCGACTCCCTGGACGAGACGGACCACCTCTTCGGACTGATCCAGTTCAAGGTGGGCACGGGTGGAGAGGCTGTCGAGTACATCGGCGAGTGGGACTTCCCGCTCAACAAGCTGCTCCACAAGGCGCTCGACATCTACATGTCGCGCCGCTGACCGCACGCCCCGGCACAATTCGCGCAACCCCGAATAGTCTTCATACCTCTGATACACCGCAGCCACGAGAAAGGTTCCGGGATCCGGCCATGGCGCTCACGCTCTATGTCGACACCGCGCGCTGGCGGGCACACCACAAGCACGTGCTGGAGCAGTTTCCGGGAATCGTCCCGGTCTGCAAGGGCAACGGCTACGGCTTCGGTCATGAGCGCCTCGCGGAAGAAGCGACCCGCTTCGGCTCCGACGTCCTCGCCGTCGGCACCACGTACGAAGCCGCCCGGATCAAGGACTGGTTCAGCGGCGATCTGCTGGTCCTGACCCCGTTCCGGCGGGGCGAGGAGCCCGTGCCACTGCCCGACCGCGTCATCCGCTCCGTGTCGTCCCTGGACGGCGTACACGGCCTCGTGGGCGCCCGCGTCGTCATCGAGGTCATGTCCTCGATGAAGCGGCACGGCGTGAGCGAGCAGGAGCTCTCACAGCTGCACGCGGCCATCGAGGACGTACGGCTCGAGGGCTTCGCGATCCACCTGCCGCTGGACCGCACCGACGGCTCGGACGCCGTCGAGGAGGTCATCGGCTGGATGGACCGGCTGCGTGCCGCCCGTCTTCCGTTGCACACGATGTTCGTCAGCCACCTGAAGGCCAACGAACTCGCCCGCCTGCAGCAGCAGTTCCCGCAGACGCGCTTCCGCGCCCGCATCGGCACGCATCTCTGGCTGGGTGACCACGAGGCCACCCAGTACCGCGGCGCCGTCCTGGACGTCACGCAGGTGACCAAGGGCGACCGCTTCGGCTACCGCCAGCAGAAGGTCGCGTCCGACGGCTGGCTGGTGGTCGTCGCGGGCGGCACCTCGCACGGCGTCGGCCTGGAGGCGCCGAAGGCGCTGCACGGCATGGTGCCGCGGGCGAAGGGCGTGGCCCGTGCGGGCCTCGCGACCGTCAACCGCAACCTCTCGCCGTTCGTCTGGGGCGGCAAGCAGCGCTGGTTCGCGGAGCCGCCGCACATGCAGGTCTCCATCCTCTTCGTGCCCTCGGACGCGCCCGAGCCGAAGGTGGGCGAGGAGCTGGTGGCCCATCTGCGGCACACCACCACGCAGTTCGACCGCATCGTCGACCGCTGACGACAGCAGGACCGACCACAGACTGAAGGGCCGGGAGCGACACTTGTCGCTCCCGGCCCTTCAGTTCGTTTTTGCCATTTGGCGGCGTGTTCGCTCAGGGTGAAACGTCGGTCGGAGCCGACCCCCACCGCACCTGAGGCCCCTCCGTGACGTGCACCGCATGCCGCGGCGGATGGGCCGCCTGACCGAGGACGAAGACGTCCGGTGCACCGTCCAGGACGCCCCCCGAGGGGTCGTCGTCGCCCGACCTCCGCACCGGGTCCCTCTCCGGCATCAGGATGTCGCGCACGACCACGGCACACAGGTACAGCGTCCCCAGCAGGTGCACCACGATGGCGAGTTGATAGCCCTCGGTCGGAAGGCCTTTATGGGCGTCTCCACTGGTGGTGTACGCGAGGTACAGCCAGATCCCCAGGAAGTACGCGACCTCGCACGCCTGCCAGATCAAGAAGTCTCGCCACCGCGGTCGGGCAAGCGCTGCGAGGGGGATCAGCCACAACACGTACTGGGGCGAGTAGACCTTGTTGGTGAGGATGAACGCGGCGACGACCAGGAAGGCGAGCTGCGCGAAGCGCGGCCGGCGCGGCGCGGTCAGGCCCAGCGCGCCGACACCGAGGCAGGCCAGGAGCATCAGCCCCGTCGCCAGGGTGTTGACCGTGTCCGTGGACAGCGGGTCGTCCATGCGCTGCGAGAGGATCAGCCAGAACGATCCGAAGTCGACACCTCGCTCCTGGCTGAAGGTGTAGAACTTCGCCCAGCCCTCGCGGATGTGGAAGCCCGTCGCGTCGTGCGTGATCATCACGGGCAGGTTCACCACGAGCCAGGCACCGACTGCGGCCCCGGCCGTCATCCAGAAGGCCCGCCAGCGCCCCGCTCGCCAGCACAGGATGAGCAGCGGCCCCAGGAGCAGCGCCGGGTAGAGCTTCGCGGCGGTCGCCAGGCCCAGCAGGACGCCCGCGGAGAGCGTCCCGCCACGTGCCCACATCAGCATCGCGGCGGCCGTGAGTGCGACGGCGAACAGGTCCCAGTTGATGGTGGCCGTCAGCACGAAAGCGGGCGCCAGGGCGACCATCAGGCCGTCCCAGGGGCGGCGCCTGTGGGTGCGGGCGACACAGACGGCGATGACCGCCGTACAGGCCATCAGCATCCCGGCGTTGACCATCCAGTAGAACTTCTCCTGGTGCTGGATGCTGCCGCTGCCCGGGGTCAGCCAGGAGGCCACCTCCATGAACACACCGGTCAGCACCGGGTACTCGAGGTACTCCATGTCGCCGGGCAGCTTGTCGAAGTAGGGGACCAGCCCGTCGGCGAATCCGCGCCCTTGGTAGAGGTGCGGGATGTCGGAATAGCAGGCGTGCGTGTACTGCGAACTCGCACCCTGGAACCAGGCGCCGTCGTAGCAGGGCATCTTCTGCACCATGCCGAGCGCGAACATCCCGATGGCCACGAGCGCGATGACGCGTACGGGAGTCCACCATGTCGCCGCGTACAGCACTCTGCGGCCGATGGCTCCGCCGATCAGCTCACTGCCGGCCGCGGCGACCTCATCCTCCCGGGTCGGCCGTACGGGCTCCGACTGTTGTGCACTAGTGGTCTTGTGCACGCTCGTGCGCGTCGTCTCTGCACTGGGCATGCCGCACATCCTGCCGTATGCACCTGAGAACACGGAGAGGGCCGCCACACCGGTGCGGTGTGGCGGCCCTCGTCAGCGCTCGATGGCGCATGTTTCACGTGAAACAGTGCGTTTCACGTGAAACACACTCATGGGGAGTTCGGTCAGCCCGTTGTGCCGCCGAATAGGCCGCCTCCGTTGCCGTTCCCGTTGTTGTTTCCGCCCCCCGTCGGTTCCTCCGTAACGGGTGGCGATTCCCCACCGGTACCGCCATCAGTGGCGCCACCGTCAGCCTGGCCGCCGTTGTTGTTGCACTGCCAGTCCCAGTCGGCACAGGACTCATCGGGGTCGGGGCTCTCCGAGGGACTCGGGGACGGCCCGGTGTCCGAGGGAGTCGGCGAGGGGGTCTCCTCCGGCTCCTCGGTCTTCGAGGGGGTCGGACTCGGGGCCGGGGGCGGGGTCTCACCGACGACCGAACCGATCGGCCGCGGGACCGGGAAGTTGATCACGCGCTGGCCCTTCAGAGCCTGCTCCATGTAGCTCTTCCAGATCTGCGCGGGGAACGAGGCACCGTGAATCTTCTCCTCGCCACCCGTACCGAACATCTCCAGGAACTCGCGCTTCTTGTTCCCCTCGTTGTCGTCGAGGCGGTACATGCTGATCGCGGTCGAAAGCTGCGGGGTGTATCCGACGAACCAGGCGGACTTGTTGCCGTCGGTCGTACCGGTCTTGCCCGCCACCTGGCGGCCGCTCAGCTGGGCCGAGGTACCCGTGCCCTTCTCGACGACGGTCCTGAGCACGTCGGTGACGTTGTCGGCCACCTCCTCGTCGAAGGCACGCTTGGGCTCCGCGTCATGCTGGTAGACGGTGTTGCCCTTGTACTCGACTTCCTTCACCGAGTACGGCTCGTTCTGCTTGCCGCTGGCCGCGAAGGTGGAATAGGCACCGGCCATGCGGATCGCGCTCGGGGAGGACGTGCCGAGCGAGAAGGACGGATAGTTGGCGCTGGCCAGGCTGTTCTCCTTGATGCCGGAGGCGATGGCCGCTTCCTTCACCTTGTCCAGGCCGACATCCATGCCCAGCTGCACATAGGCCGAGTTGACCGACTCCCGCATCGCCTCACGGAGGTCGATCTGGTAGGTGGGTGCGTTGTACGACGCGTCACCGTCGTTGGTCTGCAGCCACTCCTTGCCTTCCTTGTCCTTCCAGATGCTGCCGTCGTAGTTCTGGATCTTGAGTTTGTTCTTGCCGCTGTACAGGCTCTTGGGGTTGACGATGGTGCGCTGGTCCTCGCCCTGGTCCGGCAACCCGTCCTTGTCGCGCGTTCCATCCTTGAAGGCCGCCGCCAGCACGAAGGGCTTGAACGTCGAGCCGACCTGCGCACCGGTCTGGTCCGCGTTGTTGGTGAAGTGCTTGGTCGCGTCTTCACCGCCGTAGATGGCTTCGATCGCCCCGCTCTTGGGATTCACGGACGCGCCACCGAACTGGACGTGAGTGTCCTTGTCCGGCCGCTGCTTGGGCTTGATCTTCGCCTTGCGGACCTTCTCCACGGCCTTCTCGAGCTTGTCGACCTTCGACTTGGAGAAGGTCGTGTGGATCTCGTAGCCGCCCTGCTGAAGATCGTTGGCCGTGATCTGACCGTTGCTGTTGTTGATCACGTAGGCCTTGGCCAGGTCGACCAGATAGCCGACCTGTCCGCCCAGCTTGCCGTTGGAGCGCGGGTTCTGCAGCTCCGGGAAGTCCTTGTACTTGTTTCGGACCTCGGCGGTCAGATGACCGTCCTTGACCTCTTCGTCAAGAATCCAGCTCCACCGCTTCGTGGCACGAGCGCGGTTGGCTTGCGCCGAGGCCGCGGGGTCCACCTCAGGAGAGCCGGCCGGGTCGTAGTACGTGGCGCCCTTCAGGACAGTCGCCAGGAACGCGCACTCGCTGGGGTTCAGGTTGGCGGCGTCCTCGTCGAAGTAGGCGCGGGCAGCTGCCTGGATGCCGTAGGCCCCACGACCGTAGTAGGCGGTGTTGAGATACCCCGCCATGATGTTCTCTTTGGACTCCGTCCGGCCCACCTTTATGGAGATGAAGAGCTCTTTGAACTTACGCGTGAACGTCTGCGACTGGTCGCCCAGGCGCGCGTTCTTCACGTACTGCTGAGTGATGGTCGAGCCGCCCTGGGTCTCACCGCCCTTGGCCATGTTGACCACGGCCCGCGCGATGCCCATGGGGTCGACACCCTTGTCGTCCTCGAACGTCTTGTTCTCGGCCGAGATGACGGCGGTGCGCATCGCCTCGGGGATCTTGTCGTAGTCGATGATCTGGCGGTTCGTCTCACCACCGGTCGCGACCATCTGCTTGCCGTTGGCCCAGTAGTAGACGTTGTTCTGCGCCTTGGCCGCTTCGTCGACCTTCGGCACCTCCACCAGGGCGTACGCGATCCCGGTGACCGCCATCAGGCCACCGAGGAATCCGACGAACAGGCCGGTGACAAGACGCCAGGACGGGACCCAGCGGCGCAAGCCGTCCTTGTCCGCACGCGGGTAGTTGATCAACCGCTTCTTGCCGGGCTCGTGCCCACCACGGCCTCGCCCTCGGCCGGGCCCGTTCGGGCCGCCGCCACCACGCCGACCGCCCCCTCCGGCGCCTCCGCGCCCGGAGCCGGCTCCGTCGGCCGCTCTGCGGCGGCCTCCACCCGCACCGACAGCACCACTGCGCTGCGCGGCACGGCGGGCCTCGGCGCGGCCGCCGTAGGAGCGGTCCCCGTCGTCAGGGGCCCCTGCTCCGTGCGAGCCGGTTGAGGAAGTGGGCGATCCAGTGGCGCCACGCGGTGCCGCGCGGCGACCCGACGACGCCCCTGGGACGCCGCGTCTGGCCGCGGCGCGTCCGCCGCCCTGCGGCTGCGGCGGTTTGCGACGGTGCTCGCTCATCGAACGATTACTCCTCGGGCAGGCGCAGGTATCCGCGCCTGGAAACGGCGGCTGGTTTCCGGTCCCCCCGAAGTACGGATGCGCCGCTGCCGGCACTCATCCGCACTACACCAGGGTCAACGACGCCCTCACGCGTCACTTGGTTCCCGGCGGTCTGCATGGCGCACAGACTACGCACCGTCAAAACCCTCTTAGCGCAGAAGTTCACCCCAAATCAGGCAAGTTACTTCCTACGAATCGGTGATGTGACGCCGTTCACCGCTTCCCCTCTTGTCTCAACAGGCGGGCCGTTCTATCGTCTCGATGTATCGAGTCGATACATCAGCTCGGCATAAAGACCGTGTCGACAGACGCTGACAGACGGGAGGCGAAGATGAGCAGACGCTCCGGCATCCTCGAGTTCGCCGTCCTCGGCCTGCTGCGCGAGTCCCCGATGCACGGCTATGAGCTGCGTAAACGGCTCAATACTTCGCTGGGAGTGTTCCGCGCCTTCAGCTACGGGACGCTCTACCCCTGCCTCAAGACGCTGGTCGCCAACGGCTGGTTGATCGAGGAAACGGGCGGCACCCCCGAGGAGACGCTCGCGGCGCCTCTCTCCGGGCGCCGCGCCAAGATCGTCTATCGGCTGACAGCGGAAGGTAAGGAGCACTTCGAGGAGCTGCTCTCCCAGACCGGCCCCGACGCGTACGAGGACGAACACTTCGCCGCCCGCTTCGCCTTCTTCGGGCAGACCTCGCGGGACGTACGCATGCGGGTGCTCGAGGGGCGTCGCAGCCGCCTCGAGGAACGTCTGGAGAAGATGCGCGCCTCCCTGGCCCGTACCCGGGAGCGCCTGGACGACTACACGCTTGAGCTGCAGCGGCACGGAATGGAGTCCGTGGAGCGCGAAGTGCGCTGGCTGAACGAGCTCATCGAGAGCGAGCGCGCGGGGCGGGACCAGCAACGGTCCGCCCCGGACGGCTCCGCTCAGCACGACAGCACATCTGGGGAGTCGGGCGGCCTGCCCCGGCGGCGGGACACGAACCCGCCGCCGGATCCGTCCGATGACACCGCCAAGTGAGGCCCCGCGGTCCGCGGGGTCTCATCCGGAATACACAGATCACACAGGGAGCAACCGGAATGGGTTCGGTTCGCGTAGCCATCGTCGGCGTGGGCAACTGCGCCGCCTCGCTGGTCCAGGGCGTCGAGTACTACAAGGACGCAGACCCGGACGCCAAGGTCCCGGGCCTGATGCACGTCCAGTTCGGCGAGTACCACGTCGGTGATGTCGAGTTCGTCGCCGCCTTTGACGTGGACGCCAAGAAGGTCGGCCTCGACCTCACGGACGCCATCGGCGCCAGCGAGAACAACACCATCAAGATCTGCGACGTGCCGAGCAAGGGCGTCACCGTCCAGCGCGGCCACACCCTCGACGGCCTGGGCAAGTACTACCGCCAGACCATCGAGGAGTCCGACGAGACCCCGGTCGACGTCGTCCAGGTCCTCAAGGACAAGCAGGTCGACGTCCTCGTCTGCTACCTGCCCGTCGGTTCCGAGGACGCTGCGAAGTTCTACGCGCAGTGCGCCATCGACGCCAAGGTCGCCTTCGTCAACGCCCTTCCGGTCTTCATCGCCGGCACCAAGGAGTGGGCCGACAAGTTCACCGAGGCAGGCGTCCCGATCGTCGGCGACGACATCAAGTCCCAGGTCGGCGCCACCATCACGCACCGCGTGATGGCGAAGCTGTTCGAGGACCGCGGTGTCCGTCTCGAGCGCACCATGCAGCTCAACGTCGGCGGCAACATGGACTTCAAGAACATGTTGGAGCGTGACCGCCTCGAGTCCAAGAAGATCTCGAAGACGCAGGCCGTCACCTCGCAGATCCGCGACCGTGAGCTGGGCGAGAACAACGTCCACATCGGCCCCTCGGACTACGTGGCGTGGCTCGACGACCGCAAGTGGGCGTACGTCCGCCTCGAGGGCCGCGCCTTCGGTGACGTCCCGCTGAACCTGGAGTACAAGCTCGAGGTCTGGGACTCCCCGAACTCGGCCGGTGTCATCATCGACGCCCTGCGCGCCGCGAAGATCGCCAAGGACCGCGGCATCGGCGGCCCGATCCTCTCCGCGTCCTCGTACTTCATGAAGTCCCCGCCCGTGCAGTACTTCGACGACGAGGCGTACGAGAACGTCGAGAAGTTCATCAAGGGCGAGGTCGAGCGCTAAAGCTCGCCCCTTGAACGGCTGTTGAGGGTCCCCGGGCAATCCGCCCGGGGACCCTCCTCGTATGTGAGGCTGGGGATCATGGCTGTCGTCGGTGACCTGCGCGTACTGCTGCGCCTGCGGGACTTCCGGCGGCTGCTCGCCGTGCGGCTGATCTCCCAGGGCGCGGACGGCGTCTATCAGGTGGCCCTCGCCACGTACGTCGTCTTCTCGCCGGAGAAGCAGACCTCGCCGGGCGCCATCGCCTCCGCGATGGCGGTGCTGCTCCTCCCGTACTCACTGGTCGGCCCCTTCGCCGGCGTCCTCCTCGACCGCTGGCCACGCCGTCAGGTTTTTCTCTACGGCAACCTGCTGCGGACCGCTCTCGCCTCGGTGACCGCGGTGCTGATGCTGAGCGGCGTACCGGACTGGCTGTTCTACGCCTCCGCGCTCTGTGTCACGGCCGTCAACCGTTTCGTCCTCGCCGGGCTCTCGGCCGCGCTGCCGCGTGTGGTCGACGCCGAGCGCCTGGTGGTGGCCAACTCCCTCTCACCGACTGCGGGAACGCTCGCCGCCACCGTGGGCGGTGGCCTCGCGTTCGTCGTGCGCCTGGTGGGCCCCGACTCGGACGCGGCGGTCATCCTGCTCGGGGCCACCCTGTATCTCTGCGCGGCGCTCGCCTCACTACGGATGGCGCGTGAGCTGCTGGGTCCGGACCCGGAGGTGGTGCAGCCTCGCCTCGTCGCGGCGTTGTCCGGCACGGCGCGGGATCTGGTGTCCGGGGTGAGGCATCTGTCGCAGAGACGCCCGGCCGCCCGTGCGCTGCTCGCGATGACGTTCATGCGGTTCTGCTACGGCGCCCTGACGGTCATGGTCCTGATGCTCTGCCGGTACGCGTGGTCGTCCTCGGAGTCCGACGGGCTGGCCCTGCTCGGGCTCGCCGTGGGGGCCTCGGGGGCGGGCTTCTTCGCTGCGGCCGTGCTGACTCCCTGGGCGGTGAGCAGACTGACGGCCGGCGGCTGGATCATCACCTGCGCGGGCGCCGCAGCGATCCTGGTACCGGCGCTCGCCCTCCCCTTCACGCCGACCCCGCTCCTCATCGCCGCGTTCCTGCTGGGGCTGACGACGCAAGGGGCGAAGATCGCCACGGACACGGTGGTGCAGTCGGCGGTGGAGGACAACTTCCGTGGCCGGATCTTCTCGGTCTACGACGTCCTGTTCAACGTCGCGTTCGTCGCCGCGGCGGGAGTGGCGGCGCTGATGCTGCCACCTGACGGCCGATCGGTGCCGCTGGTGGTCACGGTGGCCGTTATCTACGCAGCAATTGCTGCCGCTATGGCCAGATTTGGCGTGCAGTAAGTGTCACATCAGTGACACAGAGCACCTCTGGGCTTCAGAGATGTCCCCGCATCCCTATAACTTACGGACGTCGTATCCGCGCCATTGCGCTTCCGTTCGAGGGGGACCCCCAAGTGACTACTCCGCCCCAGGGCCAGAATCCGTACGGCCAGGGCGTGCAGCCGCACCCCGGGCAGCCGGGCCAGCCCGGTCAGCCCACCGTGCCGCAGCAGCCTTACCCGCCGTACAACCAGGGGGCGCCGGTTCCTCCGCCGGCCGCACCGAGTGGTGGTCGCGGCAAGAAGCTCATGCTGCGCATCGGTGGCTTCATAGTCGTCGCCATCCTTATCGCCGCCGGTAAGTGGTACTTCGGCCAGAGCGACGCCGAGACGACGGCCGTCGGTGACTGCCTGCACAACAAGGGCACACAGTCCGCGCCGGACCTCAAGAACACCGACTGCTCCTCGAGCGACGCCGAGTTCGAGGTCATCGAGAAGTTCGACAACACGAGCAGCGTCAGCAAGTGCGAAGCGGTCAAGGGGACCGAGGTCTCCTACTACCAGACCGGTAGCGGCCACGACGTGGTGCTCTGCCTGAAGAACAAGTAGCGCCTACGCGAAGGGGGGGCACTGTTTCACGTGAAACAGTGCCCCCCCTTCGCATGTCCGGATCCGGGGCGATGTTTCACGTGAAACATCGCGCCTGGCCCCTCTCACTCCTGCGCGGCCCACCACTCCTTGAGCGCCGCGATCGCCGCGTCCCGCTCCATGGGTCCGTTCTCCAGCCGCAGCTCCAGAAGGAACTTGTAGGCCTGGCCGATCGCCGGGCCCGGCCGTACATCCAGGATCTCCATGATCTCGTTGCCGTCGAGATCCGGGCGGATGGAGTCCAGCTCCTCCTGCTCCTGGAGCCGCGCGATGCGCTCCTCAAGGCCGTCATACGCACGCGACAGCGCATTGGCCTTGCGCTTGTTACGCGTCGTGCAGTCGGACCGGGTCAGCTTGTGCAGCCGGTCGAGGAGGGGGCCCGCGTCGCGTACGTAACGGCGTACGGCGGAGTCCGTCCACTCACCCGTCCCGTAGCCGTGGAAGCGCAGGTGCAGCTCCACCAGACGCGAGACGTCCTTGACGAGCTCGTTGGAGTACTTGAGCTCCGTCATCCGCTTCTTGGTCATCTTGGCGCCCACCACCTCGTGGTGGTGGAAGGAGACCCGGCCGTCGTCCTCGAAGCGTCGCGTCCGCGGCTTCCCGATGTCGTGCAGCAACGCCGCGATCCGCAGCGTCAGGTCCGGGCCGTCCTCCTCCAGCGCCATCGCCTGCTCGAGGACGATCAGCGAGTGGTCATAGACGTCCTTGTGACGGTGGTGCTCGTCACTCTCCAGACGCAGCGCCGGAAGCTCCGGCAGCACACGGTCGGCGATACCTGTGTCGACAAGTAGAGCCAGCCCCTTCGCCGGGTACGGCGAGAGGATCAGCTTGTTCAATTCGTCACGGACACGTTCCGCGGAGACGATGTCGATGCGCTCGGCCATGGCCTTCATCGCCGCGACGACCTCCGGAGCCACCTCGAAGTCGAGCTGCGCGGCGAACCGGGCAGCCCGCATCATGCGCAGCGGGTCGTCGGAGAAGGAGTCCTCCGGGGTCCCTGGGGTGCGCAGGACACGCTCCGCCAGGTCCTCGAGCCCTCCGTGCGGGTCGATGAACTCCTTCTCCGGGAGAGCGACGGCCATCGCGTTGACAGTGAAGTCACGGCGCACGAGGTCTTCCTCGATGGAGTCGCCGTACGACACCTCGGGCTTGCGCGAGGTCCTGTCGTAGGCCTCGGACCGATATGTCGTGACTTCGATCTGAAAGCGCTGATCAGCGTCTCCGACGCGGGCGTCCTTCTGGCTCCCGACCGTGCCGAAGGCGATCCCGACCTCCCAGACCGAGTCCGCCCACGGCCTGACGATCTTCAGTACGTCCTCGGGCCGGGCATCTGTCGTGAAGTCCAGGTCATTGCCGAGCCGGCCAAGGAGCGCGTCTCTGACCGACCCACCGACCAGGGCGAGAGAGAACCCGGCCTCCTGGAAACGGCGGGCAAGGTCGTCCGCGACAGGGGACACACGCAGCAGTTCACTGACCGCGCGGCGCTGCACCTGACTCAGTGCGCTGGGATTTTCTTCATTGGCGTTCGGCACAACAGAAAAGGGTACGTGCCCCGGACGCCCCCAGCCGCCCCGTTTTCGGCGGGGCCTCCAGGGTCGCGCGCCCCTCTCCGGCCAGGTCTTCCGATCATGTGGAGCAGTCCGCGGCACTTCGCCACAGCGCACCTCGTTACCATGCGTGGACGCACAACCGACGACCACTGACGACAACGAGGACGGGCAACGCGTGGCCGAGGCGGCAGACTTCCCGGGGACCAGTCCCTCACCTGCCCGCCGGTGGCTGCGGCGTACGGCAGCGTTGCTGGCTGGGGCCCCATTGCTGGCCGGCGTGTTGCAGCTGTCGGCAGAGCCGACAGCACACGCCGCGACGCCGAGCGCGCCGGCAGACGCCACCGGTTCGAACACCGTCGACGTCTCGCTCAACAAACTCACACCCACCGCGCCGACGGACGGCGACACGCTCACGATCTCCGGCACCGTCACCAACGAAAGCAAGCAGCCGGTGACAGGGGCCCAGGTCGGGCTGCGCCTGGGGCCGGTCCTGAACGGCCGGAGCCAGATCGACTCCGCCGCCAAGCGCACCGGCTACCGGCCGGGAGCCGACGGCACCGAGGTGGGCGGCAAGTACGTCAAGAAGTTCGCCAAGCTCGCCCCCGGCATCCGCCAGGACTTCAGCATCTCCGTCCCGGTCAAGGCCTTGGACCTCGGCGCCGACGGTGTCTACCAGCTGGGCGTCTCGCTCACCGGCCGGACCACGGCCCAGCCGTGGTCCCAGGTACTCGGCTTCGAGCGGACGTTCCTGCCGTGGCAGTCGGGCGCCGCCGACACCAAGACCAAGACGACTTACCTGTGGCCGCTCATCTCCACCTCGCACCTCACGGCGGAGACCGGCTCGGACGAGCAGCAGACGCCCGTCTTCACGGACGACGACCTGGCCAAGGAGCTCGCTCCGGGCGGTCGCCTGGAGCAGATGCTGTCCCTGGGCCGTCAGCTCGATGTGACCTGGGTCGTCGACCCCGACCTGCTGGCCTCGGTCGACCACATGACGCGGAACTACCGGGTGCAGACCGCCGACGGCAAGGGCACCACGGCGGGAAAGAACCAGGCCCTCGCCAAGGAGTGGCTCAACAAGCTCGAGCAGACCGTGAAGAACAAGAAGGTCGTCGCGCTGCCCTTCGCCGATCCCGACCTGGCCTCGCTGGCCCACAACGGCAGGACCGTCACCGGCTCCCTGGGCCAGCTCAAGGACGCCACTGACGCGGGGGCACTGGCCGTGGATTCCATCCTCCACGTCAAGCCGCAGTCGGACTTCGCATGGCCCGTGGACGGCGCCCTCGACCCGTCGATCGTCGACGTCTCCACCTCGGCGGGCGCCCACTCGGTGATCGCCCGGAGCGACAGCCTGCGTGAGGGCAACGCGCTGCCGTACACGCCCAACGCCGCCCGGCCCATCGGTGGCGGCACGACGGCCGTGGTGGCCGACGCACGCCTGTCCACGGCCTTCCAGGGCGACATGACGGGGGCCGAGAACTCCACGCTCGCCGTGCAGCAGTTCCTCGCCCAGAGCCTGATGGTCACGCTGCAGGACCCGGACAAGCAGCGGAGCATCGTGGTGGCCCCGCAGCGCATGCCGTCCGCCAGCCAGGCCCAGTCGATGGCCAAGGCCCTGACCGCGCTCTCCGAAGAGCGCTGGTCCGAGCCGCAGGATCTCTCGGCCGCGGCCAAGGCGAAGCCGGACCCGGCGGCCACGACCCAGGTCCCGTCGGCCAGGTCCTATCCGGCGGCGCTGCGCAAGCAGGAGCTGCCGAAGTCGGCCTTCACGTCGATCCAGGGCACCAAGAACAAGCTCAACCGTTTCCAGACGATCCTCAGCGAGCCCGACCGCGTCATCACACCCTTCGGACGGGCCATAGACCGCGAGATGTCCACGTCCTGGCGGGGCAGGGCCGCTGAGGCAGCGACATTCCGCCAGGGCGTGGCGGCCTACCTGACCACGCTCGTCGAGCAAGTGGCGCTGATCGACAAGTCGGACGCGAAGCTCTCGGGGCGCAGCGCGACGATCCCCGTGACGGTGCAGAACAACCTGGTGCAGGGCGTCGATCACATGGTTCTGCGCCTGACGTCGGAGAACCCCACCCGTCTGAAGATCGGTGGCAAGGCCTACTCGGAGCAGGAGGTCAGGGTCTCGGGCGGGCATGCCCAGTCGGTGAAGTTCACCACCACGGCCAATGCCAACGGCCCGGTCCCTGTCTACGCCCAGCTCTACACCGAGGACGGGCAGCCGTACGGCAAGAGGGTCCAGTTCGATGTGAACGTCACCGAGATCACCCTCACGGTGATGCTGGTCATCGCGGGCGGCGTGCTGCTCCTCGTCCTCGCCGGATTCCGGATGTACACCCAGCGCAAGCGGGCCGCCCGGAAGCAGGCGGAGGAGGGCCCTGAGGACGGGCCTGACGGCGAGTCCGGCACGGAGCCCGGGGAGGACGACCCCGAGCAGCCGAGTGACCCGACACCGGACACCGCTCCGGAAAGCACCGACCCGTCGGACACGGGTGAGAGAGTGGACCGTTGAGCGATGTCGTGGCCGGTGGGCCCGGGGACGATGAGGTGGGGTAATCCATGAACGCGCCGTACGACGGTGACCGTGGCCAGGGTGCGGGCGGTTCCGGTCCTCCTGAGGACGGGCAGGTGCCACCCCAGCCTGCGCCGGACGTCTACCTCCAGGATGCCTACGACCAGGATCCCTACCGGGCACAGGATCTCGCCGCCCAGGACCCGGTGACCGAGGCGCTGTACGACCGCGCCGCGCACCCCCCGCCGCCGCCCGGCTACTACCAGGACCCTCAGCCGCTCTACGCTCAGCCGCCCTCCCCTCAGCACGCCCCGGACCCTCGCGTGTGGGCGCAGACCCCGGCCCCCGAACCCGAAGGCCCGACCCGGCACCTCCCGTACGGTGACGACGCCCGCACGACGCAATTCGTGGGCGTCGACGACCTGGTCACCCAGGCCGGCGAGGAGCGCCACGAGCCGGACGCCTTCGCCCACCTCTTCCGGGACCAGCAGCCCGGCGGCTACCGCGAGCAGTCCGGTGGCTACCAGCAGGACGGCTACCCCCAGGGCAACGGCTACCCGCAGAGCCCTGGGTACCCCGAGGGCGACGGGTATCAGCAGCAGGGCGGCTACCAGCCCGCCGAGCCTCCGATGGTCCCGGCACCGGCAGCTCCCCCGGCCCCCGCCCCGGCCCCGAAGTCGGGCGGCGGCGGGCGGGCATCGAGCCTGCTGAAGTCGAGCGCGGTGATGGCCGCGGGCACGATGGTCTCGCGCCTCACCGGCTTCGTGCGCACCATGGTGATCACCGCGGCCCTCGGCGCCGCGACGCTCGGAGACGCCTGGACCGTCGCGTACACGCTGCCGACGATGATCTACATCCTGACCGTCGGCGGCGGCCTCAACTCCGTGTTCGTGCCGCAGCTGGTGCGAGCCATGAAGGACGACAAGGACGGCGGCGAGGCATACGCCAACCGTCTGCTGACCCTCGTCATGGTCGCGCTGGGGCTCATCGTCGGCCTCGCCGTCTTCGCGGCTCCGCTGCTGGTCAAGCTCATGTCGACCCCCATCGCGAACGACGAGGCGGCCAACAACGTCGCGGTCACCTTCGCCCGCTACTGCCTGCCCACCATCTTCTTCATGGGCGTGCACGTGGTGATGGGCCAGATCCTCAACGCCCGCGGCAAGTTCGGCGCGATGATGTGGACGCCGGTCCTCAACAACATCGTCATGATCTTCACGTTCGGCCTGTTCATCTGGGTCTACGGCACTTCAGGCGACTCCGGCATGGACGTGCATACGATCCCGGCGGACGGTGTCCGTCTCCTCGGCATCGGCACCCTGCTCGGTCTGGTGGTCCAGGCCCTGGCGATGATCCCGTACCTGCGCGAGACGGGCTTCCGGTTCCGGCCGCGCTTCGACTGGAAGGGCCACGGCCTCGGCAAGGCGGTCAAGCTCGCCAAGTGGACGGTGCTCTTCGTCCTCGCCAACCAGGCCGGCGTGCTCGTCGTCACCCAGCTGGCCACCGCAGCGGGCAAGGCCTCCGGCAAGGACGGCTCGGGCATCATGGCCTACTCCAACGCCCAGCTGATCTGGGGCATGCCGCAGGCCATCATCACCGTCTCCGTCATGGCGGCCATGCTGCCCCGCATCTCGCGGTCGGCCCACGACAACGACCCCGGCGCGGTTCGTGACGACATCTCGCAGGGACTGCGCACCTCCGCGGTGGCGATCGTCCCGGTCGCCTTCTCGTTCGTCGCCCTCGGCGTCCCGATGTGCACCCTGCTCTTCGCCTCCAGCGGCAGCCAGGCCGCCCAGTCCATGGGCTTCGTCCTGATGGCGTTCGGCCTGGGGCTGATCCCGTACTCGGTGCAGTACGTCGTCCTGCGCGGCTTCTACGCCTACGAGGACACCCGGACGCCCTTCTACAACACGGTCATCGTGGCCGCCGTCAACGCGGCGGCGAGCGTCCTGGCCTACGTGCTCCTGCCCGCGGAGTGGGCCGTGGTCGGCATGGCCGCCTCGTACGGCCTCGCCTACGCGGTCGGCGTCGGTGTCGCCTGGCGCAGGCTGCGCAACCGCCTCGGCGGCGATCTGGACGGCACTCAAGTCCTGCGTACGTACGCCCGGCTCTCCATGGCGTGCATCCCCGCGGCCCTTCTCGGCGGCGCCGCAGGTTACGGAATCCTCAAGGCTCTGGGCGACGGCGCGGGCGGTTCCCTGATCGCCTTGGTGGTCGGCGGAGTCATTCTCGGCGGTGTCTTCTTCGTGGCCGCCCGAAAGATGCGGATTGCGGAGCTCAATTCGATGGTCGGGATGGTCCGCGGCCGTCTCGGACGGTGAGATACAGGGGTTCGCACAACCATCACCGGCCACCGCGTGTCGTGCATAGCGCCGGACTGTGGGCACAATTGGCTTTGGCGTCTGACGAAGCGCGATGGATGGGGAGGCAGGAACGACGGTGGCGGAACGGAGCACGGCTGCCGTCGACGTGGCAGACAACAGCGGCGATGAGCCGCTGACCGCGAAGGCGGACGAGGCCACGGCCGACGGGGTGGCCCAGACCCGGGAGCGGGAAACGGCAGAAGAAGGCGCAGCAGAGATGGGTGAGCCCATGGGCGCGGGGGCGGCATCACCCCCCGAGCTGCACAGCGGCCACAAGCTCGCCAGACGCTACCGACTCGAAGAGTGCGTCACCCGTCTGGACGGTTTCAGCAGCTGGCGTGCGGTGGACGAGAAGCTCCGCCGGGCTGTCGGCGTGCACCTGCTGCCGGCCGACCATCCGCGGGCACGATCAGTGCTCGCCGCGGCCCGCTCGTCGGCGCTGCTCGGCGATCCCCGATTCGTCCACGTCCTGGACGCGGTCGAGGAGAACGACCTCGTCTACGTGGTGCACGAGTGGCTGCCCGACGCCACGGAACTGACCGCGCTGCTCGCCGCCGGTCCTCTCGAGGCACACGACGCGTACCAGCTCGTCAGTCAGGTCGCCCAGGCCATGGCGGCCGCCCACCGCGAGGGGCTCGCCCACCTGCGGCTGACCCCGAGCGCGGTGCTGCGGACGTCCTCCGGTCAGTACCGCATCCGCGGCCTCGCCGTGAACGCGGCGCTTCGCGGCATCAGCTCGGACACCCCGCAGCGCACGGACACCGAAGCGATCGGCGCGCTCCTGTACGCCTCGCTGACCCAGCGCTGGCCGTACGAGGACGACGCGTACGGCCTCTCCGGGCTCCCCAAGGGCGTCGGCCTCATCGCCCCCGACCAGGTGCGCGCAGGCGTGCACAGGGGCCTCTCCGAGCTCGCCATGCGCGCGCTCGTGAACGAGGGCGCGACGGCCTCCCGCCAGGAGCCGCCGTGCACGACGCCGGAGGAGCTGGTGAAGGCGATCGGCGAGATGCCGCGCATCCGCCCTCCGGAGCCCGCGTTCACCGCACCGCCCGAGTACCAGCGCACGACTTATCAGCAGGGCACGTACGGCCGCACGACGCCCCGCCCGGGCGCCACCCAGCCGGTCCCCACCCCGCCGCCCCCGCTGCAGAGCCGTACCGGCAAGGCCCTCAAGTGGGCCGTGTCCGCACTGCTCATCGCCGCCCTGGGGCTCGGCAGCTGGCAGCTCGCCGACGCACTGATGGACCGCGGTAACTCCGATGAGCCCGGGAACACGGACACCTCCGACGAGGGCGACAAGAACAAGCCGAAGCCTGCGGAGCCCATCACGATCTCCGATGGCCGGGAGTACGTCCTCGACGGCAATGCGCAGAACCCCGAAAGCGTCCCCAACTCCTACGACGGCAACAAGTCGACGTACTGGCGGACCAACAGCTTCATAGACGGCCCTCGGCTGGCGCCCTACAAGTCCGGCGTCGGCATCATCTATGACCTGGGCAAGGAGCAGGACGTGTCGAGCGCGTCGATCCAGCTCCGCGACGCTGGGGACCACACGACGGTCAAGCTCTACGCCGCGGACTCGTTGTCCTCCACGACGCCTCCGACCGGCATGAAGGCGATCGGCGGCGGCACGACCACGGGCACCACGGTGACGGTCAAGGCGAAGAAGCCGGTCAAGACACAATTCGTGCTCGTCTGGCTCACCGATGTACCGAAGTCGGCCGGTGACGAGTACAGCCGTGCTGGGTACAAGCAGGCCATCACGGAAGTGAAGTTCGCAGGCTGAGGCCGAGGCTCACCGGGGGAGGGGGTTCGACGGTGGACGACACCACGCACGGCGAGATGAGCGACCAGGACCTCTTGGCCCGCCACGTGGCAGGAGACAAGGACGCCTTCGGCGAGCTCGTCCGGCGCCATCGCGACCGCCTGTGGGCCGTGGCCCTGCGCACGCTGGGCGACCGCGAGGAAGCCGCTGACGCCGTCCAGGACGCCCTGGTCTCCGCCTACCGCGCCGCCCACACCTTCCGCGGTCAGTCGGCCGTCACGACGTGGCTGCACCGGATCACCGTGAACGCCTGCCTCGACAGGGCCCGCAAGGCGGCGTCCCGCAAGACGTCCCCCATCGACGACACCGAACGGCTCGAGCAGCTCCTCGACCCGCATGAGTCGGCGGAAGCGCCCGTCGAGCGCGGCGATCTCCACCGCGAGCTCATCGAAGCTCTGGGCACCCTGCCGCACGACCAGCGCGCCGCCCTCGTCCTCGTGGACATGCAGGGCTACCCGGTGGCCGAAGCTGCCAGCGTGCTGGAAGTACCCACCGGCACCGTGAAGAGCCGTTGCGCTCGCGGCAGAGCCAGACTGCTGCCGCTGCTCACCCACCTGCGTAGCGAACCCCGTAAGCAGAGCGGAGACGGCGGCGACGACGAGCAAGACAAGAAGTCTGGCCCGGGAAGGAACCGGACGCAGGGGACATCCGTCCCACCTGCAGCGGGGCCACGGGACGCGGGACCAAGCGATTCAGCTGCTGTGAAGGGCGGAGGTGGGCGAGCGTGACAACCACGACCGATTCGGCCGGGCACCCAGAAGTCGCCGAGATCTCCGACCTCACGGAGGGGTTGCTGCCTCCGTCCCGGACCGTCGATGTCCGACAGCACCTGGACGACTGTGAGCTTTGTGCCGACGTCTACGACTCCTTGGAAGAGATCCGGGGGATTCTCGGCACTCTGCCGGGGCCGCCACGGATGCCGACCGATGTCGCAGGACGGATCGACGCCGCACTGGCGGCGGAGGCACTCCTTGACTCCATCGCACCCGGATCCGTCGAGGCGATGGATCCAGAACCAGAACCAGAACCGAAGCCGACGGCCGCCGCACGTGTTTCACGTGAAACATCGCCCGCCTCCGCGCAACGCGCCGAGCCCGCCGACCGTCCCGCGGGGCACTCCCGCGCTGCCACTGGGCCTGGACGACGCAGTCGCTTGCGGGGCGGCCGACGGCGCAATGTAGTGCTGGGTGCCGTTTTCACGGCGGCCGCGATCGGTCTGGGTTCCTTGCTGCTGCAGAACATGGGCGGCGACTCGGGTGAGACGGCTTCGGAGCACAGCGACTCCGCCCACGCCTTCTCCGAGGACAAGCTCAAGGGTCAGGTGACGGACCTGCTCGCCAAGGCGCCCACCACCGGTCCCGAGTCCGGCAGCGACAAGCCGTCCTTCGACGTGCGGTCCAGCCCGGAGTCTCCGAAGGAACAGAAGATGCGCGAGGCCACGGTCACCGTCCCGACGTGCATCCAGCTCGGCATCGGCGACAGGACCCCTCTCGCCGCCGAAGAGGGCACCTATAAGGGGAAGGACGCCTACCTCGTCGTGGCGTCCCATGACTCCGACACGACGAAGGTCTCCGCGTACGTGGTCGACGCGACGTGCGTGGACAAGGCGTCGTCGGCCTCCGCTGCGGGCAAGGTTCTGCTGACCAACTCCTACGCGCGGCCCTGACCTCCCCACCACTGCGGCGAGAGACCCGGCTCAACGTGGCATCCTGGCGTCCCCTGACATGCTTCCGTGCGCTCGGACACGTCGGGAATGCATGCCCCGTAGGATCCGTTGGGTGGGATGAGAGACCTGAGACAGGCACCCACCAGCAGTACGCAGCAGTCTCCAGAGACGAGGAATCAAGCCGTGACCGACGTCCGTAACGTGATCATCATCGGCTCCGGGCCCGCCGGCTACACGGCGGCGCTCTACACCGCGCGAGCGTCGCTGAAGCCCCTGGTGTTCGAGGGCGCCGTCACCGCAGGCGGTGCGCTGATGAACACCACCGAGGTGGAGAACTTCCCCGGCTTCCAGGACGGCGTCATGGGCCCCGAGCTCATGGACAACATGCGGGCCCAGGCCGAGCGCTTCGGCGCCGAGCTGGTGCCGGACGACGTGATCTCCGTCGACCTCACCGGCGAGATCAAGACCGTTACGGACACGGCGGGCACCGTGCACCGCGCGAAGACCGTCATCGTCACGACGGGCTCCCAGCACCGCAAGCTCGGCCTGCCGAACGAGGACGCGCTTTCTGGCCGCGGCGTCTCTTGGTGCGCGACCTGCGACGGCTTCTTCTTCAAGGACCAGGACATCGCCGTGATCGGCGGCGGCGACACCGCGATGGAGGAGGCCACCTTCCTCTCGCGCTTCGCCAAGTCCGTGACGATCGTGCACCGTCGCGACAGCCTGCGTGCGTCCATGGCGATGCAGGAGCGCGCGATGGCCGAGCCGAAGATCAGCTTCGTCTGGGACAGCGAGGTCGCCGAGATCAAGGGCGAGCAGAAGCTCTCCGGCCTGACGCTGCGCAACCTGAAGACGGGCGAAACCTCCGAGCTGCCCGTGACCGGCCTCTTCATCGCGATCGGCCACGACCCGCGCACGGAGCTCTTCAAGGGCCAGCTCACCCTGGACGACGAGGGCTACCTGAAGGTGGACGCCCCCTCGACCCGGACGAACGTGCCCGGCGTGTTCGGCGCCGGTGACGTCGTCGACCACACGTACCGCCAGGCGATCACGGCGGCCGGCACCGGCTGCTCCGCCGCCCTGGACTCCGAGCGGTTCCTCGCTGCCCTCGTGGACAGCGAGACGGCCGCCGCCACCGTCTGACATCCCCTCCTCCCCACCGCATCACCGAGTTAAGGAGCCCGCCGTGGCCGGCACTCTGAAGAACGTGACCGACGCCTCCTTCGAGGAAGACGTCCTGAAGAACGACAAGCCCGTCCTGGTGGACTTCTGGGCTGCATGGTGCGGACCGTGCCGCCAGATCGCGCCGTCGCTTGAGGCGATCGCGGCCGAGCACGGCGACAAGATCGAGATCGTCAAGCTCAACATCGACGAGAACCCCGGCATCGCGGCCCGGTACGGCGTCATGTCCATCCCGACCCTGAACGTGTACCAGGGCGGCGAGGTGGCCAAGACGATCGTCGGCGCCAAGCCGAAGGCGGCCCTGGAGCGCGACCTCGAGGACTTCATCTCCGAGTAACGAGCGACGCCACAACAGGCGACGCGTTGTTTCACGTGAAACACGAATGGGCCAGCCCTGCAGGGCTGGCCCATTCGCATGACAGGGGTCGTCGGCGCCGGGCAAGATCAGAGCGGCCGGAGCACGGGCTCCTTCTGCACCGCCCCCAGCAACCGATCGAGCGCCATCTCGACGTCTTCCTTCCAGGACAGCGTCGTACGCAGCTCAAGCCTCAGCCGCGGGTATGAGGGGTGTGGACGGACCGTCTTGAAGCCCACCGCCAGCAGGTGATCGGCGGGGAGCACACAGGCGGGCTTCTCCCATCGGGCATCCCCGAAAGCCTCGATCGCCTTGAACCCCCGACGCAGCAGATCCTTCGCCACTGTCTGGACGATGACACGGCCGATCCCCTGGCCCTGATAACCCGGCATGATCCACGCGGTCATCAGCTGCACGGCATCGGGGGACACGGGGCTCGTCGGGAAGGCGGTGGCACGAGGCACATAGGCCGGCGGGGCGTACAGCACGAAGCCCACCGGAAGATCGTCGACGTAGACGACCCGACCGCAGGACCCCCACTCAAGCAGGACCGCGGAGATCCACGCCTCTTTTTCGAGCTCGGGCGTACCCGCCTTTACCGCGGCCTGGCCACTGACCGGGTCCAGCTCCCAGAAGACACACGTCCGGCAACGCTGGGGAAGGTCCGGAAGGTTGTCCAGCGTGAGCGGTACGAGCCGACGCCCCATGAAGGCTGTTCCTCACTTCCTTCGCCCGCCGCATCACGGGCGGCAGTCAGAGCGCTCCGTTCCTTCAGCAGGCTGCCGACGAATCCGCCGACAGCTCCTAGCCCAAGGCCCGCAGTCATCAATCCGGTCCGGCTCACCGATCGCATGGCCCTCCCCCTCCCCAATGAGGTGCCGCCAGCTGGATGTGCCATACCCACTCGCATCGTATCCACGAAGCGATTGCACCGATACCGTAGGAAAGCAAAGAGCGGGCCGTGTTCCGGGACACACCGGACACGGCCCGCTCTCGGCGGACTGACTGATGGGCTCAGGCCTCTTCGCCCTCGGACGTGTCGTCCTCGGCGGAGTCCTCGGCGAGCCCGTTCTTCAGGACCGGCCCCTCGCCCGGAGCGAGCGTCGCGAGGATGCGCTCCAGGTCCTCCAGCGAGGCGAAGTCGACGACGATCTTGCCCTTCTTCTGCCCCAGGTCCACCCTCACGCGGGTCTCGAACCGGTCGGAGAGTCGAGTGGCGAGGCTGGTCAGCGACGGCGACACCCGACCGCCCGCACGCGGCCCCTTGGCCCGCGGCGTACTCTGCGGCCGCGAGCCCATGAGGGTCACGATCTCCTCGACAGCACGCACCGAGAGCCCCTCGGCCACGATCCGGTGCGCCAGGCGGTCCTGCTCTTCCGAGTCCTCGACGGACAGCAGAGCACGAGCGTGGCCCGCGGAGAGCACTCCGGCAGCGACCCTGCGCTGAACCGCCGGGGACAGCTTCAGCAGCCGCAGCGTGTTCGAGACCTGCGGGCGGGAACGGCCGATCCGGTCCGCCAGCTGATCGTGAGTGCAGTTGAAGTCCCTGAGTAGCTGGTCGTAGGCGGCAGCCTCTTCCAGCGGGTTCAGCTGCGCACGGTGCAGGTTCTCCAGGAGAGCGTCCAGGAGGAGCTTCTCGTCGTCCGTCGCGCGGACGATCGACGGGATGCGCTCAAGCCCTGCCTCACGGCAAGCCCGCCAGCGCCGCTCGCCCATGATGAGCTCGTAGCGCGAGGGCCCTACCTGCCGTACGACGACAGGTTGGAGAAGCCCGACCTCCTTGATGGAGGTCACCAGCTCTGCGAGGGCATCCTCGTCGAAGACCTCACGGGGCTGCCTCGGGTTGGGCGTGATGAAGTCGAGAGGCAGCTCGGCGAAGTGCGCACCGACGGGACTCTCCTCGGCCTCCACCGCTTCGTTCAGCGGCTGCTCCGTTTCATGTGAAACGGGGCTCTGCGGGAGCGCCGCCACCTTCGCGGCCGCCACACCCCGCTCGGCGGTGAGTACCGGTACGGCACTGGGCGAGGCCGAAGCTCCACTCATGGCCTGGGCGGTCGACTTCTCCGTCGGGGCCGCAGGGATCAGGGCGCCGAGGCCTCGACCCAGCCCTCTCCGTCGCTCGCTCACTGCATCCCCTCCGTCGTGCTGTGCTGATCATTCTGAGCGCCCATGTGGGCGTGCTGTACGTCGTAGCGAATGCCGACGCCGCGTAGCGCGATCTCCCGTGCCGCCTCGAAGTACGAGAGGGCACCGCTCGATCCCGGATCGTAGGTGAGCACGGTCTGGCCGTAGCTCGGCGCCTCGGAGATGCGGACCGAGCGGGGAATGCTCGTCCGCAGGACCTCCTCGCCGAAGTGGGTGCGCACCTCGTCCGCCACCTGGGAGGCGAGCCGGGTCCGGCCGTCATACATCGTGAGCAGGATCGTCGAGACATGCAGATGGGGGTTGAGATGCCCCCGCACCAGGTCGACGTTGCGCAGGAGCTGGCCGAGGCCTTCCAGTGCGTAGTACTCGCACTGGATGGGGATCAGCACCTCCGCGCCGGCAACCAGGGCGTTGACCGTCAGAAGCCCGAGCGACGGCGGACAGTCGATGAGGACGTAGTCCAGCGGCTGCTCGTACGCCTGGATCGCCCGCTGCAGTCGGCTCTCCCGTGCCACCAGCGACACCAGCTCGATCTCCGCACCGGCGAGATCGATGGTGGCCGGGGCGCAGAAGAGTCCTTCGACATCGGGGACCGGCTGCACGACTTCGGAGAGCGGCCTGCTGTCGATCAACACGTCGTAGATGGACGGCACTTCCGCGTGGTGGTCGATACCCAGAGCCGTGGAGGCGTTGCCCTGCGGGTCGAGGTCGATGACCAGGACGCGCGCGCCGTGCAGAGCGAGTGAAGCGGCGAGGTTGACGGTTGTCGTCGTCTTGCCCACTCCACCCTTCTGGTTGGCAACCACCATGACTCGGGTCTGCTCGGGTCGTGGCAGGCCTTCGCCTGCACGGCCCAGGGCTTCCACCGCCAGTTGGGCAGCACGACCGATGGGGGTGTCGTCCATCGGGGGCGGTGTTTCACGTGAAACATCCTCCCCCGCCGACTCGGTACGGGGACCGGGGACCGGATCGGTCATCGGTCCCGCGATGTTGGCGTCGGACCGCAAGGATTCACTCTCCTCGACTTCAGGCTCGCAATGAACAGAGCCTCCCATGCTTTGAGGGTCGTGAACCAGCGAGGCCCGGTCTTCTGTGGACGAATCCACCTCTGTGGACAACTCCGTTCCCTTATCGAGGGAACCGAGTGGCCGACGCTCGCGAGGTTCCGCAGCGCGGCCGCGACTGATGATGCCATGCAGCAGTGAGCGACGTTTCACGTGAAACACGATGCACGGCAGCCGGGGTGCCGCATGCGCGACACCCCGGTATGCGTACGTTTGGCAGCTTTTGTGGAGTACGGCTCGTCGTCAGGACGGATCAACGACGAGGGTGGGGACCGCTCAGCGGCGACGTCGGGTACGCCCGGTCCGGGCAGCCTTCGCGCGCTTGGCCGCGAAGCGCACACCGCCGGGGCTCTCCCCGACCTCGACCCGTACGACCGTGGACAGCGGGTCCACCACGCCCTCACCGACATGCAGCACCGAGGTGGTCACCGCGCCGAGCTTGCTCAGCGCGGCCCCGGCACCCTTGACCTCTTCCTCGGCCGTGTCGCCCTTGAGTAGAAGCATCTCCCCATAGGGGCGCAGGAGCGGCACTCCCCAGGCCGCGAGGCGGTCCAGTGGCGCCACCGCCCGCGCGGTCACCACGTGGACGGGAGGCAGCTTGCCAAGAACCTCCTCGGCGCGCCCCCGCACGACGGTCACATGGTCGAGCCCGAGCAGCTCGACCACTTCGGTGAGGAAGGTGGTCCGCCGCAGCAGAGGTTCAAGCAGTGTGATCTTGAGATCCGGGCGGACGAGCGCCAGCGGAATGCCCGGCAGGCCCGCTCCCGAGCCGACGTCGCACACCATCACGTTCTCGGGCACGACCTCGGAGAGGACCGCGCAGTTCAGCAGGTGCCGCTCCCACAGTCGAGGCACTTCGCGCGGGCCGATCAGCCCGCGCTGCACTCCCGCGTCGGCCAGCAACTCCGCGTACCGGACCGCGTCCGAGAAGCGCTCACCGAATACCGTCCGGGCCTGCTCGGGCGCCGGGGGGAGCTCCGCTGCCTCCGTCACGGGGACCGTCCTTCCGTACCGCACTGGGGTGGCTGACTATCAGGCTGACAAAGACCGGCCCCGCCTGCGAACAGACGGGGCCGGGGAAACAACGTGCGATCAGGCGGGAAGTACGACGACGAAGCGCTGCGGCTCCTCGCCCTCGGACTCGCTGCGCAGACCGGCGGCCTTGACCGCATCATGCACGACCTTGCGCTCGAAGGGCGTCATCGGCTTGAGGTTGACCGGCTCACCCGAGCTCTTCACCTCGGCCGCGGCCTTGGCACCCAGCTCGGAGAGCTCCTCGCGCTTCTTGGCGCGGTAGCCCGCGATGTCCAGCATGAGGCGACTGCGGTCACCGGTCTCGCGGTGTACGGCGAGACGCGTCAGCTCCTGGAGCGCCTCCAGGACCTCACCGTCACGGCCGACGAGCTTCTGCAGGTCGCGGCTGTGCGAGTCGCTGATGATCGAGACAGCGGCGCGGTCGGCCTCGACGTCCATGTCGATGTCGCCGTCGAGATCGGCGATGTCCAGCAGACCCTCGAGGTAGTCCGCCGCGATCTCACCCTCCTGCTCAAGGCGGGTGAGGGTGTCGCCGGCCTCGACCTCGGCCTCGGCGGGGGCGGTGGTGCCTTCCGTCACGGGATGGACTCCTTCTACTTCTTGGACGGGTGCTTGGGCCGCTGCTGGCCCTTGCGCTGCCCCGACTTGGCTTGGCGTGCGTTACCTGACCCGGACTTGCCGCCCTCGGGCTTGCCCTGGGGAGCGGCGTCCTCAGGCTCGTCCTGAGTCTTCTCCAGTGACGTCTTCGCGTCCGAAGGCGTCTCTGTGTCGCTCTCCGCCTTGCCGTGTGTGGCGGCGGACTGGCGCTGCGACTTGCTCTGGCGCTTGGGCTGCTGCCGCTTCGGGGTAGCGCCGCCGACGGGAGCCCCGTCCTCGGTCTCCGTGGCGACAGCGGAGTCGCTCGGCGCGACGGAGCCGTCGGTCTGGGCCACGAGGCCCGCCTTGCTCAGGCCGTTGATGAACTTGCGCTCGAACTCGTTGCGGTCACGTCCCTTGGCGACGATCGCCTTCATGACGTTCACGTTGCCGCGGCCCCGCACCTTCTTGTGGTGCGTGATCTGCTTCTGCAGGCGCTCGAGATACGCGGCCTGAGCCTTGGAGCCCGGGGTCGGGTTACGGCGGATCACGAACATCTGCTGACCCATGGTCCACACGTTGGTGGTCAGCCAGTAGACGAGAACACCGACCGGGAAGTTGATGCCGAACACGGCGAACATGATCGGGAAGACGTACATCAGCATCTTCTGCTGCTGCATGAACGGCGTCTTGACCGTCGTGTCCACGTTCTTCGTCATCAGCTGGCGCTGGGTGAAGAACTGCGACGCCGACATCAGGATGATCATGATGGCGGTGACGACGCGGACGTCGGTCAGCGACGCGTGGAGCGCCTCGACCTTCTCCTGGCTGTCCATGAACTTCGCGGCCAGCGGGGCGCCGAAGATGTGCGCCTTCTGCGCACTCTCGAGCAGCGGCTTGTCGATGACGCCGATGGTGTCGTTCGACGCGATGCCGGAGAGCACGTGGTAGAGGGCGAAGAAGAACGGCGACTGCGCCAGGATGGGAAGGCACGAGGAGAGCGGGTTGGTGCCCGACTCCTTGTACAGCTTCATCATCTCTTCGGACTGACGCTGCTTGTCGCTCTTGTAGCGTTCCTGGATCTTCTTCATCTCGGGCTGCAGCGTCTGCATCGCCCGGGTCGCCTTGATCTGCTTCACGAAGAGCGGGATCAGGCAGATACGGATCAAGATCACCAGGGACACGATGGACAAGCCCCAGGCCCAGCCCGTGTCAGGACCGAAGATGGCCCCGTACAGCGAGTGGAACTGGACGATGACCCAGGAAACGGGTGTCGTGATGAAGCTGAACAGACTGGCAATCGTGTCCACTAATCAGGCTCCTTGAGCATGGGACGGGGTCTCGGCGGCCGGGCTCGGGGTATCCGGGGAAATCTCCTCGGAGGGCACGCCAGCGGCGGAGGGCCCGCCCTTGCGCTCGCGCCACATGGCGCGCAGCATCTCGTGCCACCGCGGACGCTTGCGCGGCGGGACATGGTCGACACCACCGAGCGACCACGGATTGCACCGCAGGATGCGCCAGGCCGTCAGCGCCGTTCCCTTGATCGCACCGTGCCGGTCGATGGCCAGGTAGCCGTAGCGAGAGCACGACGGGTAGTACTTGCACACCGGACCAAGCAGCGGACTGATCGTCCACTGATACAGCTTGATCAGAGCCAGCAGTGGGTACTTCATCGAGCGCCCCCTCCCAGCAGCCGCTGAAGAGCGGCGTCCAGGTCTTGGGCCAGCTGTGCATGGGCGGCGTCGCCCGATCCGGGCAACGCTCGTACGACTACCAGGCTACCGGGGGGCAGCTGGCCCACCCGGTCGCGCATCAGATGGCGAAGCCTGCGCTTCACCGTATTGCGTACGACTGCTCCGCCAACGGCCTTGCTCACGACGAAACCCGCACGCGTCGGGGGAACGCTCTCCCCAGGCGCGTGCGGGTCCGTTGCACCGCTACGAAGATGGACGACGAGAAGCGGGCGTCCGGCCCGTCGTCCTCGGCGTACCGCGGTCGCGAAGTCTTCGCGCCGCCTCAGCCGATGCTCGGTAGGCAGCACGACGTCATGACCTAAACGATTAGGCGGAAAGGCTGGCGCGACCCTTGCCACGACGGTTCGCGAGGATCGCGCGGCCGGCACGGGTGCGCATCCGCAGGCGGAAGCCGTGGGTCTTGGCGCGGCGGCGGTTGTTCGGCTGGAAGGTGCGCTTGCTCACTCGGGGGCTCCAGAAATGATTGTGTGGTGGCGGGACATCGCCTGGCTGTCACCGTGCGCCCACGAGAAGCTCGCGAATACGCACCGAGTGCACCGCTTCACAATCACAGATCGTGATCTTTGCCCATCGGAGGCAGGCGGCAGCAGCCATCGACAACTCGACCTGGTCACGGTACGCGGGGCTACGCCATCCGGTCAAACCGACCGTCAGGGAGAGACACTGTGCACAGCCTGTGGACAACAACTTGAACCGCAGCCGTTGCCCTGACTACCTTGGCCAAACTCCGATTCATTCCCTTCTCCCTCCCCATCCCGATTTCCGTCCCACGAATCACACCTTCGTGGGACCCCGTGAGAGAGCGTGCCTTGTGGCTGATGTACCTGCCGATCTTGCCGCAGTGTGGCCACGAGTTCTGGAGCAGCTGCTGGGTGAGGGGCGGGGACACGGAGTAGACGCGAAGGACGAGCGCTGGATCAAGCGCTGCCAGCCACTGGCGCTGGTCGCCGACACCGCCCTGCTCGCCGTGCCGAACGAGTTCGCCAAGGGCGTGCTCGAAGGCCGCCTGGCCCCCATCGTCAGCGAGTCGCTGAGCCGCGAGTGCGGCCGACCGATCCGTATCGCCATCACGGTGGACGACTCGGTCGGCGAGCCCATGGACCGACCCGGCCCCACGCCGCCGCCGTACCAGCAGCAGCCAGGCCAGCAACAGCAGCAGCGCTACGAAGAGCCGGAGCAGCACCCGGGCCCCAATCAGGGGCACGAGCCCTACGACGGTTACGGCCGCCGTACCTCGGACGACCACGCCCCGGGCCACGGGCCCGACCAGCTGCCGACCGCCCGCCCGGCGTACCCCGACTACCAGCGCCCCTCGCCCGGCGCCTGGCCGCAGCAGCAGCCGCCCCAGCAGGACGACTACGGCTGGCAGCAGCAGCGGCTCGGCTTCCCCGAGCGGGACCCGTACGCGAGCCCGCAGCAGCAGCCCCAGCACGACTACCGGTCGCAGCCCCCGCAGGGGCGCTCCCCCTATGAGCAGCACCGCCAGGACCGGCAGGAGCAGCAGGACCGTCACGACCGGCACGACAGACGTGAGCGTCACGACCAGTCGCAGGGATCCGGCGGCCACGACCCCAGGGGCAGCGGCCACGGCAACGGCCACGGTGTCCACGGCAGCGGCACCCCCGGCCCGCTGGCCGCTCAGCCGGCCCCGGCGTCGGCGCCCGGCGAACCCACCGCGCGCCTCAACCCGAAGTACCTCTTCGACACGTTCGTGATCGGCGCCTCGAACCGTTTCGCACACGCAGCGGCCGTCGCCGTGGCCGAGGCGCCCGCCAAGGCGTACAACCCCCTCTTCATCTACGGAGAGTCCGGGCTCGGCAAAACGCACCTGCTGCACGCCATCGGTCACTACGCCCGCAGCCTCTACCCCGGCACGCGCGTGCGCTATGTGAGCTCCGAGGAGTTCACGAACGAGTTCATCAACTCCATCCGCGACGGCAAGGGCGACACCTTCCGCAAGCGGTACCGCGAGATGGACATCCTGCTCGTCGACGACATCCAGTTCCTCGCGAGCAAGGAGTCGACGCAGGAGGAGTTCTTCCACACCTTCAATACGCTCCACAACGCGAACAAGCAGATCGTGCTCTCCAGCGACCGGCCGCCCAAGCAGCTGGTGACGCTGGAGGACCGGCTGCGCAACCGCTTCGAGTGGGGACTGATCACCGACGTCCAGCCGCCGGAGCTCGAGACGCGTATCGCCATCCTTCGTAAGAAGGCGGTGCAGGAGCAGCTCAACGCCCCGCCGGAGGTCCTGGAGTTCATCGCGTCCCGTATCTCACGCAACATCCGTGAACTCGAGGGCGCGCTGATCCGGGTCACGGCCTTCGCCTCGCTCAATCGGCAGCCAGTGGACCTGGGCCTGACGGAGATCGTCCTGAAGGACCTGATCCCGGGCGGCGAGGACGCCTCTCCGGAGATCACGGCTCCGGCCATCATGGCCGCGACCGCGGACTACTTCGGTCTGACGGTGGACGACCTCTGCGGATCCTCGCGTAGCCGTGTGCTGGTGACGGCCCGCCAGATCGCGATGTACCTCTGCCGCGAGCTGACGGATCTCTCCCTGCCCAAGATCGGCGCGCAGTTCGGCGGCCGCGACCACACGACGGTCATGCACGCGGACCGCAAGATCCGCGCGTTGATGGCCGAGCGACGCTCGATCTACAACCAGGTCACCGAGCTCACCAACCGCATCAAGAACGGCTGACGCAGAGCCGGCACGCACGCTCACGGCTGCGCCGAGAGCCACGGAGACGTAGCGCCGACACGTCACGAAGGGCGCCCAGGACCAATGTCCGGGGCGCCCTTCGCCGTTGTGCACGCGCGCGTGCAGCTCGCTACGAGGCGGATTCGAGCCGGAGCTGAGCCGGATCCGCACCCGATCCGAGTCCGATCCGAGCCGCACGACGCCCCTCGCTGTTCGATTTCCCCAGCTGAGAGGCCTGTTCTCCACAGATGTGCGCACTTTTTCCCCTCCACACCCTGGGGACCGGGAAGTTGTCCAGACTCTGTCCACAGGGGACCCTGCTGAAGGATCATCAAGCCAGGTCACGTGGTTGTGGATTGGTGGACGACGGTCCTCCACAGGCTGTGGAGGAAAATCTCGTCCACAGGGTGTGCATGAACTTGTCCACCGGCAACCCACAGGCTCGGGCCGGTTGTCCCCAGCTTTCCCCAGCTTCTCCACACGGCTGTCCACTGTTCGGCAACGCAACGCGCCCCGTCACCGTGCCGAGTGAAAGGCGTCACACCAAGGTGGTCGGTTGGCCTGTGGGGAAGGTGGGTAAAACTGGGGACGGCGCTGGGGAGAAGTACCCCCTGCCTGTGCATCGGGTGTGCAGAACTTTCGCCCGTCCACAGAAACCACCGGTTGTCCACCGCCTCCGCCCACAGGCGCAGTGGATAAAAAACCGGCACTGACCTGCGCATACACGGTTATCCACGGTTTCCACAGGCCCTACTACTACTGCCCCCTAGAGTCACCGGGGAATTGGCTTCGAAGAGGGGCCTGTGCACAACTCGCGCTCCGGACCTCGCCCGCCGCTCGTCACGACTTGACCCCGACGGGCACCCACTGTCAGTGCGGTGCGTCAGACTGGTCCCCAGTGCCAGCAACAGCAGGAGGGCGGCTAAGTGAAGATCCGGGTGGAACGCGACGTACTCGCGGAGGCAGTGGCGTGGGCGGCGCGCAGTCTCCCGGCCCGGCCACCGGCACCTGTCCTCGCGGGCCTGCTGCTGAAGGCCGAGGAAGGCGCACTCAGCCTTTCCAGCTTCGACTACGAGGTCTCGGCGCGTGTCTCCGTGGACGCCGAGATCGACGACGAGGGCACGGTGCTCGTCTCCGGCCGGCTCCTCGCCGACATCTGCCGCGCCCTTCCCAACCGCCCGGTGGAGATCTCCACGGACGGTGTGCGGGCCACGGTGGTCTGCGGCTCCTCGCGATTCACACTCCACACACTTCCTGTGGAGGAGTACCCCGCGCTGCCGCAGATGCCCACCGCGACCGGCACGGTCCCCGGTGAGGTCTTCGCCTCGGCGGCCGCGCAGGTGGCCATCGCCGCGGGCCGCGACGACACGCTGCCCGTCCTGACCGGCGTACGCATCGAGATCGAGGGCGACACGGTCACCCTGGCGTCCACGGACCGCTACCGCTTCGCGGTCCGCGAGTTCCTGTGGAAGCCGGAGAACCCCGAGGCGTCCGCGGTCGCCCTGGTGCCCGCCAAGACGCTCCTGGACACCGCGAAGGCGCTCACGAGCGGCGACACGGTCACCCTGGCGCTGTCCGGCTCCGGTGCCGGTGAGGGACTGATCGGTTTCGAGGGCGCCGGACGGCGTACGACCACGCGTCTCCTCGAGGGCGACCTGCCGAAGTACAAGACGCTCTTCCCCACGGAGTTCAACTCGATCGCGGTCATCGAGACCGCCCCGTTCGTCGAGGCCGTCAAGCGCGTGGCCCTGGTGGCCGAGCGGAACACTCCGGTCCGGCTCAGCTTCGAGCAGGGCGTGCTGATCCTGGAGGCCGGCTCCAGCGACGACGCACAGGCTGTGGAAAGGGTCGACGCCCAGCTCGAGGGCGACGACGTCTCGATCGCCTTCAACCCGACGTTCCTGCTCGACGGCCTGAGCGCGATCGACTCCCCGGTCGCCCAGCTGTCGTTCACGACGTCGACGAAGCCCGCGCTCCTGAGCGGCAGGCCGGCCGTGGACGCGGAGGCCGACGAGGCCTACAAGTACCTGATCATGCCCGTACGTCTGAGCGGCTGAGCCCACAGGTGTGAGCGGGCGTCCGGGCGTAGGCTCGGACGCGGGTACGAAGGTGCCTCCACGCCACATCGCTACTTAAGGAACCACTGATGGAGCTCGGTCTCGTCGGCCTCGGCAAGATGGGCGGCAACATGCGTGAGCGCATCCGCCGCGCAGGCCACACCGTCATCGGATACGACCGCAACCCGGACGTCGCGGATGTCCACAGCCTCGAAGAGCTTGTGGGCAAGCTCAAGGGCCCGCGTGTCGTCTGGGTGATGGTTCCGGCCGGAGCCGCGACCCAGTCCACCGTCGACGAGCTCGCCGAGCTGCTCCAGCCCGGTGACGTCGTCGTGGACGGCGGCAACTCCCGCTGGACCGACGACGAGAAGCACGCCGAGGAGCTCAAGGCCAAGGGGATCGGCTTCGTCGACTGCGGCGTCTCCGGCGGCGTCTGGGGCCTCAAGAACGGCTACGCGCTGATGTACGGCGGCGACGCCGAGAACATCGCGAAGGTCCAGCCGATCTTCGACGCGCTGAAGCCCGAGGGCGACTTCGGCTCCGTGCACGCCGGCAAGGTCGGGGCGGGCCACTTCTCGAAGATGGTCCACAACGGCATCGAGTACGCCATGATGCAGGCCTACGCCGAGGGCTGGGAGCTCCTGGAGAAGGTCGACTCCGTCACGGACGTGCGCGAGGTCTTCCGCTCCTGGCAGGAGGGCACGGTCATCCGTTCCTGGCTGCTCGACCTCGCGGTCAACGCCCTGGACGACGACGAGCACCTGGAGAAGCTGCGCGGCTTCGCGCAGGACTCCGGAGAAGGCCGGTGGACGGTGGAAGCCGCCATCGACAACGCCGTGCCGCTGCCCGCGATCACGGCCTCCCTCTTCGCCCGGTTCGCCTCGCGGCAGGACGACTCCCCGCAGATGAAGATGATCGCGGCACTGCGCAACCAGTTCGGTGGCCACGCGGTCGAGTCCAAGAGCGAGAACTGATCCACAGCCTGTGGGGAACGGCAGCTGTTTCCCACAGGCCTCTCAGCAAGAGAAGCAAGCCGGGGGAGGTCGGCGCACACCATGCATGTCACGCATCTGTCGCTGGCCGACTTCCGCTCGTACGCCCGGGTCGAGGTCCCTCTCGACCCGGGCGTCACCGCGTTCGTGGGCCCCAACGGCCAGGGGAAGACGAACCTCGTGGAGGCCGTCGGCTATCTCGCCACGCTCGGCAGCCACCGGGTCTCCTCGGACGCCCCACTGGTGCGCATGGGCGCCGAGCGCGCCGTCATCAGGGCCCAGGTCCGCCAGGCTGAGCGTCAGCAACTGGTCGAGCTCGAACTCAACCCGGGCAAGGCCAACCGCGCCCGTATCAACCGGTCGTCGCAGGTCAGACCCCGTGACGTGCTCGGAATCGTGCGCACGGTGCTGTTCGCTCCCGAGGATCTGGCGCTGATCAAGGGCGACCCCGGTGAGCGCCGGCGGTTCCTGGACGAGCTGATCACGGCCCGCTCCCCCCGGATGGCGGGCGTCCGCTCCGACTACGACCGGGTGCTGAAGCAGCGCAACACCCTCCTGAAGTCGGCGGCCCTGGCACGGCGGCACGGCGGGCGCTCCATGGACCTGTCCACACTCGACGTCTGGGACCAGCACCTCGCGCGCGCGGGCGCCGAGCTGCTCACACAGCGGCTCGACCTGATCGCCGCGCTGCAGCCGCTCGCCGACAAGGCGTACGAACAGCTGGCGCCCGGCGGCGGACCCGTCACCCTTGAGTACAAGCCGTCCGCGCCGGGCGACGGCCATACACGCGAGGCTCTGTTCGAGCAGCTGATCGCCGCCCTCGAAGAGGCCCGCAAGCAGGAGATCGAGCGGGGCGTGACGCTGGTCGGCCCGCACCGCGACGACCTGCTCCTGAAGCTGGGCCAGCTTCCCGCCAAGGGATACGCGAGCCATGGCGAGTCCTGGTCGTACGCCCTGTCGCTGCGCCTCGCCTCGTACGACCTCCTGCGCGCCGAGGGGAACGAACCCGTGCTCGTCCTGGACGACGTGTTCGCGGAGCTCGACGCGCGCCGCCGGGAGCGCCTCGCCGAGCTGGTGGCGCCGGGCGAGCAGGTCCTGGTCACGGCCGCGGTGGACGACGACGTGCCGGGCGTGCTCGCCGGGACGCGGTTCGCGGTGTCGGACGGCGCGGTGGAGCGCGTATGACGCGCCCGAGCAGCGAGCGCACATGAGCGCCGAAGAGCCCGCCAAGGGCACGCCTCAGGACGCTCCCAAGGAGACGCCGAAGCCGCCCGAGCCCTCCGGTGTCGACCTCGCCCGGGTCGCCCTGCGCGCCGCCAAGGAACAGGCACGCGCGCGTGGGGACGCCGCCCAGCAGAAGAAGCAGGCCCGCAGAGGAGGTCTTCGCTCCGGCGCTCGCGCCGACGGGCGTGACCCGCAGCCGCTCGGCTCCGCCATCAACCGCTTGATCACCGAGCGCGGCTGGGAGACCCCAGCCGCGGTCGGCGGTGTGATGGGCCGCTGGCCGCAGATCGTCGGCGAGGACCTGGCCAAGCACTGCGTGCCCCAGCGGTACGACGAGAACGAGCGCGTCCTGACCGTCCAGTGCGATTCCACGGCCTGGGCGACGAATCTGCGCCTCCTGGCCCCGCAGCTGGTCGCGCGTCTCAACGAGGACCTGGGCCACGGCACCGTGCGCCTCATCAAAGTCCTTGGTCCCAGCGGCCCCACGCGGCGCTTCGGGCCCTTGCGTGCACCGGGCAGCACGGGTCCCGGGGACACCTACGGCTGAGTCCGTACCGAGTGGTAGCTCAAGGTTGACACCCCGAAGCGCTGAGTGCCGCTGTGAGCCTCCTAGGGCCCCGCTCCGCATATGGGGAGTCGGAGGACGCCGCTTCAGGACGGCACATGCGGACTCAGGTACCGGCAAACCCCCATCACTGTCGGCGCTACCGGTAGACTGGAAGCTAATCCCGCCCCACTCGTGGGACCCATAGAACAACGCTGACTATCGCTGAACGACGCAGCCGCTCCGGCCACCGCCGGGTGCTTGGCTTGTGCTGTGCCAGAAAGGGCGCTTCGTGGCCGATTCCGGCAACCCCAACGAGAACATCCCGTCTACCGTCGCTGGCGAGAACGGCGAGGTCACAGCCTTGTACGACGCCAGCGCGATCACCGTCCTCGAGGGTCTGGACGCGGTCCGCAAGCGGCCCGGCATGTACATCGGGTCGACCGGTGAGCGTGGCCTGCATCACCTCGTGCAAGAGGTTGTCGACAACTCCGTCGACGAGGCCCTCGCCGGGCACGCGGACACCATCGACGTCACGATCCTTGCCGACGGCGGCGTACGCGTCATCGACAACGGCCGAGGCATCCCGGTGGGCATCCACCCCGTCGAGAAGAAGCCGGCCGTCGAGGTCGTGCTCACCGTGCTGCACGCGGGCGGCAAGTTCGGCGGCGGCGGGTACGCGGTCTCCGGTGGCCTGCACGGCGTCGGTGTCTCCGTCGTGAACGCCTTGTCGACGAAGCTCGCGGTCGACATCCGGACCGACGGCTACCGCTGGACCCAGGACTACAAGCTGGGTGTGCCGACGGCCCCGCTCGCCAAGCACGAGGCGGTCCAGGACTCGGGCACCACGGTCACCTTCTGGGCCGACCCGGACGTCTTCGAGACGACGGAGTACTCCTTCGAAACGCTGGCACGGCGCTTCCAGGAGATGGCGTTCCTCAACAAGGGACTGACCATCAAGCTCACCGACGAGCGCGAGTCGGCGAAGGCGACGGCGGGTGCGGACTCGGCCGAGGCCACCGACGACGAGGCCGCCGAGGCCCGCACGGTGACGTACCACTACGAAGGCGGCATCGTCGACTTCGTGAAGTACCTCAACTCCCGCAAGGGAGAAATGATTCATCCGACCGTCATCGACGTCGAGGCCGAGGACAAGGAGCGCATGCTCTCGGCCGAGATCGCCATGCAGTGGAACTCGCAGTACACCGAAGGTGTCTACTCCTTCGCGAACACGATCCACACGCATGAGGGCGGTACGCACGAAGAGGGCTTCAGGGCCGCGCTGACGGGCCTGGTCAACCGGTACGCGCGCGAGAAGAAGCTGCTGCGCGAGAAGGACGACAACCTCACGGGCGAGGACATCCGCGAGGGTCTGACGGCGATCATCTCGGTGAAGCTGGGCGAGCCGCAGTTCGAGGGCCAGACCAAGACCAAGCTGGGCAACACGGAGGCGAAGACCTTCGTGCAGAAGGTCGTGCACGAGCACCTCACGGACTGGTTCGACCGCAATCCGAACGAGGCCGCGGACATCATCCGCAAGGGCATCCAGGCCGCCACGGCCCGTGTCGCCGCCCGCAAGGCGCGCGACCTGACCCGCCGCAAGGGGCTGCTCGAATCGGCCTCGCTGCCCGGAAAGCTCAGCGACTGCCAGTCGAACGACCCGACGAAGTGCGAGATCTTCATCGTCGAGGGTGACTCCGCCGGTGGTTCGGCGAAGTCGGGCCGCAACCCGATGTACCAGGCGATCCTGCCCATCCGAGGCAAGATCCTGAACGTCGAGAAGGCACGGATCGACAAGATCCTGCAGAACCAGGAAGTCCAGGCCCTGATCTCGGCCTTCGGCACGGGCGTGCACGAGGACTTCGACATCGAGAAGCTCCGCTATCACAAGATCATCCTGATGGCGGACGCCGACGTCGACGGCCAGCACATCAACACCCTGCTGCTGACCTTCCTGTTCCGCTTCATGCGGCCGCTGGTCGAGTCCGGCCACGTCTACCTGTCGCGCCCGCCGCTCTACAAGATCAAGTGGAGCCGGGACGACTTCCAGTACGCGTACTCGGACCGTGAGCGCGACGCGCTCGTCGAGCTCGGCCGCCAGGCGGGCAAGCGCATCAGGGACGACTCGGTCCAGCGCTTCAAGGGTCTCGGTGAGATGAACGCCGAGGAGCTGCGCATCACGACGATGGACCAGGATCACCGCGTCCTCGGCCAGGTGACCCTGGACGACGCGGCGCAGGCCGACGACCTCTTCTCGGTGCTGATGGGAGAGGACGTCGAGGCACGGCGCTCGTTCATCCAGCGCAACGCCAAGGACGTCCGCTTCCTCGACATCTGAGTCGGCCGCACAAGCCGCACCTCGAAAGGACTTTGACCAGCAATGGCCGACGAGAACACCCCTGTGATGCCCGAAGAGGAGCCCGCCGTCCCCGGCGTGGGCCTGCGTGTCGAGCCCGTCGGGCTCGAGACGGAGATGCAGCGCTCGTACCTCGACTACGCGATGTCCGTCATCGTGTCGCGCGCGCTGCCCGACGTACGGGACGGCCTGAAGCCCGTGCACCGCCGCGTCCTGTACGCGATGTACGACGGCGGATACCGCCCCGAGAAGGGCTTCTACAAGTGCGCCCGCGTCGTCGGCGACGTCATGGGCACCTACCACCCGCACGGCGACTCCTCCATCTACGACGCCCTGGTCCGCCTGGCCCAGCCGTGGTCGATGCGGATGCCCCTGGTGGACTCCAACGGCAACTTCGGCTCCCCGGGCAACGACCCGGCGGCCGCCATGCGGTACACCGAGTGCAAGATGGCGCCGCTGGCCATGGAGATGGTCCGTGACATCGACGAGGAGACCGTCGACTTCACGGACAACTACGACGGCCGCAACCAGGAGCCGACGGTCCTGCCGGCGCGCTTCCCGAACCTGCTGATCAACGGCTCGGCGGGCATCGCGGTCGGCATGGCCACCAACATTCCGCCGCACAACCTCCGCGAGGTCGCGGCGGGCGCGCAGTGGGCCCTGGAGCACCCGGAGGCCTCGCACGAGGAGCTGCTCGACGCGCTCATCGAGCGCATCAAGGGCCCCGACTTCCCCACCGGCGCACTGGTGGTGGGCCGTAAGGGCATCGAGGAGGCGTACCGCACGGGCCGTGGCTCCATCACGATGCGCGCGGTCGTCGCGGTCGAGGAGATCCAGAACCGCCAGTGCCTGGTGGTCACCGAGCTCCCCTACCAGACCAACCCCGACAACCTCGCGCAGAAGATCGCCGACCTGGTCAAGGACGGCAAGGTCGGCGGCATCGCCGACGTCCGCGACGAGACGTCATCCCGTACGGGTCAGCGCCTCGTCGTCGTCCTGAAGCGGGACGCGGTCGCCAAGGTCGTCCTGAACAACCTCTACAAGCACACCGACCTCCAGTCGAACTTCAGCGCCAACATGCTGGCCCTGGTCGACGGCGTGCCGCGCACCCTCTCCCTGGACGCCTTCATCCGGCACTGGGTCACCCACCAGGTCGAGGTCATCGTCCGGCGCACGAAGTACAGGCTGCGCAAGGCCGAGGAGCGGGCGCACATCCTGCGCGGCCTCCTCAAGGCCCTGGACGCCATCGACGAGGTCATCGCGCTCATCCGGGCCAGCCAGACGGTCGACGTCGCGCGTGAGGGCCTGATGGGCCTGCTCTCGATCGACGAGATCCAGGCCAACGCCATCCTCGAGATGCAGCTGCGCCGCCTCGCCGCCCTGGAGCGCCAGAAGATCGTCGCCGAGCACGACGAACTGCAGGCGAAGATCAACGAGTACAACGCGATCCTGGCCTCGCCCGAGCGGCAGCGCCAGATCATCAGCGAGGAGCTCGCGGCGATCGTCGACAAGTTCGGCGAGGACCGTCGCTCGGCGCTCGTGCCCTTCGACGGCGACATGTCCATGGAGGACCTGATCGCCGAAGAGGACATCGTCGTCACCATCACGCGCGGTGGCTACATCAAGCGCACCAAGACGGAGGACTACCGCTCGCAGAAGCGCGGCGGCAAGGGCGTGCGCGGCACGAAGCTGAAGCAGGACGACATCGTCGACCACTTCTTCGTGTCGACGACGCACCACTGGCTGCTGTTCTTCACGAACAAGGGCCGCGTCTACCGCGCGAAGGCGTACGAACTGCCCGACGCCGGCCGTGAGGCCCGCGGCCAGCACGTGGCCAACCTGCTCGCCTTCCAGCCGGACGAGCAGATCGCCGAGATCCTCGCGATCCGGGACTACGAAGCGGTGCCCTACCTGGTTCTCGCCACCAAGGGCGGCCTCGTCAAGAAGACCCCGCTCAAGGACTACGACTCGCCTCGCTCCGGCGGTGTCATCGCCATCAACCTCCGCGAGACGGACGACGGCAAGGACGACGAGCTGATCGGTGCCGAACTCGTCTCGTCCGAGGACGATCTGCTGCTCATCAGCAAGAAGGCTCAGTCGATCAGGTTCACGGCGACGGACGACGCGCTGCGCCCCATGGGCCGTGCGACGTCGGGCGTCAAGGGAATGAGTTTCCGCGGTGGCGACGAACTGCTCTCGATGAATGTCGTCAGGCCGGGTACTTTCGTCTTCACCGCAACCGACGGTGGGTACGCGAAGCGGACCAACGTCGACGAGTACCGCGTCCAGGGTCGCGGCGGCCTCGGAATCAAGGCCGCCAAGATCGTGGAGGACCGCGGCGAACTCGTGGGGGCGCTGGTGACGGAGGAGACCGACGAGATCCTCGCCATCACCCTGAGCGGCGGTGTGATTCGTACGCGAGTCAACGAGGTCAGGGAGACGGGCCGTGACACCATGGGCGTCCAACTGATCAACCTGGGCAAGCGCGATGCCGTGGTCGGTATCGCTCGTAACGCCGAGGCCGGACGCGAGGCTGAGGAAGTCGACGGAGACATCGTCGTCGAATCGGCCGACGGCGAGCCGGCCGTCGGTACGGACGAGGGCACGGAGTCCGCGGCCGAGTAGCGCGAGGAGAGAGTCATCGTGAGTGGAGCCACGGGCGCCGGAGCAAGTGGAACCGGCCAAGCCGGTACAGACGGTGTCCGTGGCTCCGCCACTGATTCTCCCGACTCGCATGAGTCCCGTGGATCCCAGGGGGGAACCGTGACCGACACCCGAGGGCCGCAGTCGGCTCAGTCAGCGCAGTACGCCGACGGGGCCCAAGGGGGCCACGCGACTCAGGGGTCCCAGAGCGCCACCGGTGCCCTGCCCGGTGAGCGCCAGCCCCAGCAGCAGGCCTCCCAGCCGTACCACCCGCCGCAGGCCTACCAGCAGAATTCCCAGACGGGTTCCGTGCGCAGGCCGCGGACGGGCGCGCGCACGACGCCTCGTACGCGCAAGGCGCGACTGCGGGTGGCCAAGGCCGACCCGTGGTCGGTGATGAAGGTCAGCTTCCTGCTCTCTATCGCGCTCGGCATCTGCACGATCGTCGCGGCCGCCGTGCTGTGGATGGTCATGGACGCCATGGGCGTCTTCTCCACGGTGGGCGGCACGATCTCGGAGGCGACGGGCTCGAACGAGTCCAACGGCTTCGACCTGCAGTCCTTCCTGTCGCTGCCGCGCGTCCTGATGTTCACGACGATCATCGCGGTCATCGACGTGGTTCTCGCCACGGCGCTCGCGACGCTCGGCGCCTTCATCTACAACCTCTCCGCGGGCTTCGTGGGCGGCGTCGAGCTGACGCTGGCCGAGGACGAGTAGTTCTTCTTTCCTTGACCCTCTTCTTTAAGAAGAGGGTCATAGCGCTCCCTCTCTTGTAGCGGTCCCTCTCTTGGGGCGCTCCCTCCGAGCTCCACCTCCCCTCCGGTGCTCCACGCCGGGGTCTTCGCGGCCAGGGCCCCGCCCGTTCAGGGCGGGGTCCTGTCGCGTGCATCGGCCTGCGCGGTGCCCACGGAGGTATCGATTTTGGGACTGGCCCGCACGTGCGCTAATCTTCAGAGGTCAGCGCGCGGGACACACACCGCAGCGCGGCGGGGCTATAGCTCAGTTGGTTAGAGCGCATCCCTGATAAGGATGAGGCCACAGGTTCAAATCCTGTTAGCCCCACAGACACGAAGAAGACCCCCAGCCCGTCGGCTGGGGGTCTTCTTCGTGTCTGTGCGAATCCCTGGGGGACAGCGGCCGGGGTGGCCGGGGTGTGACTACGGTTCCGCGGCGAGCCCGCCCGGATGGGCCTCGGCCTCAACGGCCGTCTCCGTGTCGTCCGTGGGGAGGTGGCGGCAGCTGGGGGACGACCCGTGGGCCTCGGCCCGGATGCGCTGCTTCATCGTGGGCGGCAGGGACCGTTCGTACGCTGCTGCCCAGTAGGCCGCGAGTGGGGCCGTCATGGTCGGCGTGCTCTTGCACGTTTCCGTGGCCTGCTGTACCGGCGTGGCCGCCGCTGCCGTCGTGGTGAATCCCAGCGTGGCGAACAGTGCGAGGAAGGCGGTGATGAGCGTGGTCCACAGCTTCATGGCCTTGGAGCCGGTCATGGCTTCTCACTTTCGGGTTGGGCGATTTGCGTACTTTCCTCATCATGTGTATGTCGAGCCGAGAGTGGGGGACCGACGCTCGTGGCGCGTCGATGTTCAGATGAACACCACCCGTATGGCCGTAAAAGGCCTCTGGAGGGCCTGGGAGAGGCCCGGGTGGGGTCGGGAGCGGTGAACTCCGCGGCGGGCCGTGAGGCGCCGGAGAGCGGCGACACCCCGATTCGACTGCTGTGATCGGGGCGGGAGTTGGGGTGGATCCAGGTCACCGATCGGTATCGATCGGTGTGTATAGTCGGGCGCCAGAGGTCCCTTACGTCAAGAAAGACGAGGTCGCGCGGTGAAGAAGCTTCTCCTGGTCGCACTGGCCGCCATCGGCGGGCTCCTCGTGTACCGCCAGATCCAGGCGGATCGCGCCGAGCAGGATCTGTGGACGGAGGCGACTGACTCCGTGCCCACGGGTTCGTGAGTACCGACAACAGTCTCTTAACAGGGCCCCGGCCGCTTCTGCGGCCGGGGCCCTGTGC
>NZ_JBSGYY010000011.1:0-245960 GCF_053610705.1 Streptomyces sp. NPDC054872
AACTACACTGTGGGGCGTAACTCGGGGGTGGGTCGATTCGGTAAGGAATGCGGGCGGCCCCGTTTTTCCCCGGTCTTCGGGGGAACTCGGCGGCGGCGCCTGTGCGTTCAGCGGTTGTACGCGGGTTCCGGCGGTGCCGGGGCCCTCAGTCTTCCGCGCGGGGTGTGCCGCCACCAGCGTTCGGGCCGGTGTAGTCGTCGCCGTAGGCGCCCTTGGAGGGACGGCGGCGGCGCATGGGCGGCTCGACGCCGTCCGCGAGACGGCGGGCGGTGAGCAGGAAGCCGGTGTGGCCGATCATGCGGTGATCGGGGCGGACGGCCAGGCCCTCGACGTGCCAGTTGCGGATCATCGATTCCCAGGCGGTCGGCTCGTTGAAGCCGCCGATCTCGCGGATGGACTCGACGGTCCGTGCGAGCTGGGTGGTGGTCGCCACGTAGCAGCAGAGGATGCCGCCGGGGACGAGCGCCTTGGAGACGACGTCCAGGCACTCCCAGGGGGCGAGCATGTCGAGGATGACGCGGTCGACGTCGGTGTCGCTCAGGTTGTCCTGGAGGTCGCCGACGGTGAGCTGCCAGGCGGGGTGCGGGGCGCCGAAGTAGCGCTCCACGTTCTGCTGGGCGATCTCGGCGAAGTCCTCGCGGCGCTCGTACGAGTGCAGCATCCCCTCGTCGCCGATGGCGCGCAGGAGGAAGCTGCTGAGCGAGCCGGAGCCCACACCCGCCTCGACGACGCGGGCGCCGGGGAAGATGTCGGCGAAGGCCAGGATCTGCCCCGCGTCCTTGGGGTAGACCACGGCGGCGCCGCGGGGCATGGACAGGACATAGTCGGGGAGCAGGGGGCGCAGCGCGAGGTAGGCGACGTTTCCCGTGGTGCGGACAACGCTGCCCTCGGGAGCACCGATCAGCTCGTCGTGGGGGAAGGAACCCTTGTGGGTGTGGAAGTTCTTCCCGGCCTCGAGCGTGAACGTGTAGTGGCGGCCCTTGGGGTCGGTCAGCTGAACCTGGTCCCCGACCTTGAAGGGCCCGCGTCGGCGGGCGGCACCGGTCGGTTCGGACATGTGAACAGCCTACCGGCCCGTTCGGGGGCCGAGGACCAGGGTGGCGGCGTCAGCTGGGGCGGGCCATGGCCTTGACGAAGGCGCGCTCCACGTCGGCGGCGGACAGCACTCCGTAGATCTCGCCGGAGGCCTCGACCACGAGGTACTCGGTGGCGGGCGTCGCCCGGAGGGTGTCGAGGAGCTCCTCGCCGGCCAGTTCGGCGGAGATCCGCATGCCTTCGGTGATGTCCTGGGCGAGGCCGCTGACGGTGACCCAGGGGCGGCGGTGCTCGGGCACGCCGACGATGGCCGCCTCGCGGACGACCGACATGGGGTCGCCGTCGGCGTCGACCACGACGAGGGCGCGGGCACCGGAGTCGTTGGCGCGGCGCAGGGCCTCGGAGAGCGGGGTGCCGGACTCGACGGGGACGGCGCGCCGGGTCAGGGCGCGGGCGCGGAGCTCGGGGAGGTGTTCGCGCAGGCGGGCCATGCGCAGGCTGTTCCCGGCGCCCGTCCAGATGATCGCGGCGAGGATCGCGGCGAGCAGGGCGTCGGTGACGGTGTCCATGCCGCCGATGTCCTGGGACTCGCCGCCGAGCGCGCCGGACTGGTTGAGCAGGGGCAGGCCGATCAGGACGGAGATGGCGAGCGCGCGGCCGACCCAGGCCGCGGCGATGGTGCCGCTCATGGGCTTGCCGGTGATCTTCCAGACGACGGCGCGGAGCATGCGGCCACCGTCCAGGGGCAGGCCCGGCAGGAGGTTGAAGGCGGCGACGATGAGGTTCGAGATCATCAGCCCGGCGAGCAGGACGCCGGGGACGGTGCCGGGCTCCACGAGGCGCATGGCCCCGTAGAAGACGCCCGAGAGGACGAGGGAGAGCAGCGGGCCCACGAACGCGAGGACGAACTCGCGTCCGGGGGTCTCGGACTCCTTCTCGATCTCCGAGACGCCGCCGAAGAACTGCAGCTGGATGCGGCGCACCGGCAGCTTGTAGCGCAGGGCGACGACGGTGTGCGCCAGTTCGTGGACGAGCACGGAGGCGTAGAAGGCGACGGCGAAGAAGAGCGAGACCAGGTAGCGGGCGGCGCCGAGTTCGGGCAGGACGCGGTCGAGTTGGCCGCCGAAGACCCAGGTGATGAGGGCGGCGACGAGGAACCAGCTCGGCGCCACGTACACGGGCACGCCGAAGGGGCGTCCCATCAGGAGCCCTCCCCCGGGGCCCTTCTTGTTCTGGGGCGGGGTGGGCTTCGGGGCGGGGCCGTGGGTGGCGTGCGCGAACTCGGGGTGCGTGTCGTGCGGGGTCTTCCCGGGCGTGTCGTGCGGGGTCTTGGTGAGGCGGTCGGCGGGTCGCGCGGGTTCGGCCGCGGGGCGCGGCGCTTCCGCGGGTTCGGTCGCCTGCGGGGTCGTCGCCTCGCCCGTCCGGTCCCGGGCGGTGTCCTCGGTGCCGTCGTCCCCGGCGGTGCCCGCGGCCGTGTCGACCGGACGTGGCGACTCCGGGTGGCCGGGGTCTTCCGCGGCGCCCGGCCGCCGGCCGTCCGTGCCGTCGGATCGCGGCCTGCCGCTCCCGCCGCTCTCGTCCACGATGTCCCCTCGTTCGAAGCGTCCCTCGCCCCTGCCCGGCGCGGTACACGCACGATCATGCAGGGCGAGAGGGTCTGTCGTCGATGGTATGCGGCCGTTGTCAGTGGCGGGTCGTAGGGTCTGTCCCTATGGAAAGAAGCACCGACGGTGTCGTGACGGCCGTGCGTCCGGCGTCCCTGTCGCCCTCGCGCGCCAGTGACTTCATGCAGTGTCCGCTGCTCTACCGGTTCCGGGTCATCGACAAGCTGCCGGAGAAGCCGAGCGAGGCGGCGACCCGCGGCACGCTGGTGCACGCCGTCCTGGAGCGGCTCTTCGACTCTCCCGCGGGCGAGCGGACGGCGACGAGCGCCAAGTCGCTGATCCCGGGCCAGTGGGACCGTCTGCGCGAGGCCAAGCCGGAGCTGACGGAGCTGTTCGCGGGCGACGAACAGGGCGAGCGGCTCGCGCGCTGGCTGGCGGACGCGGAGAAGCTCGTCGAGCGCTGGTTCACCCTGGAGGACCCCACCCGTCTGGAGCCCGCCGAGCGTGAGCTGTTCGTGCAGGCGGAGCTGGAGTCGGGCCTGAAGCTGCGCGGCATCATCGACCGGGTGGACGTGGCGCCCACCGGCGAGGTGCGGATCGTCGACTACAAGACGGGCAAGGCCCCCCGCCCCGAGTATGCGGAGGGCGCCCTCTTCCAGATGAAGTTCTACGCCCTGGTGGTGTGGCGGCTGAAGGGCGTGGTCCCGCGCCGCCTCCAGCTCGTCTATCTGGGCAGCGGCGACGTCATCACGTACGACCCCAGGATCGAGGACCTCGAACAGGTCGAGCGGAAGCTGCACGCGCTGTGGGAGGCGATCACGCTCGCCACCGAGACGGGTGACTGGCGGCCGAGGCCCACGAAGCTCTGCGGCTGGTGCGACCACCAGGCCGTATGTCCGGAATTCGGCGGGACTCCCCCGCCGTACCCCCTTGCGGTGAGGGTGCCCGAGTCCGAAGAGGACGCGCAGGGCAGAATGGCCCCGGGCTAGCGAAGGAGAGTTACGTGGCGATCCGTGTCCTACTGGTCGACGACCAGCCACTGCTGCGCACGGGATTCCGGATGATTCTGGAGGCCGAGCAGGACGTCGCGGTCGTCGGCGAGGCCGGGGACGGCCTGCAGGCTCTCGACCAGGTGCGGGCGCTGCAGCCCGATGTGGTGCTGATGGACATCCGTATGCCGCGGATGGACGGGGTCGAGGCGACCCGGCAGATCACCGGTCCCGGCCGGGACGGTCCTGCGAAGGTCCTGGTCCTGACCACCTTCGACCTCGACGAGTACGTGGTGGAGGCGCTGCGCGCGGGTGCCAGCGGCTTCCTGCTCAAGGACGCCCCGGCGAACGAGCTGGTGCAGGCGATCCGCGTGGTCGCGTCGGGTGAGGCGATGCTCGCGCCGAGCATCACCCGCAGGCTCCTCGACAAGTACGCCGGTCATCTCCCGTCGGGCGACGAGCCGGTGCCGGACACCTTGCACACGCTCACCGAGCGGGAGGTCGAGGTCCTCAAGCTGGTGGCGCGCGGCCTGTCGAACGCGGAGATCGCGGCGGATCTGTTCGTGAGCGAGACGACGGTCAAGACGCATGTGGGTCACGTGCTCACGAAGCTCGGCCTCCGTGACCGGGTGCAGGCCGCCGTGTACGCGTACGAGAGCGGTCTGGTGCGCCCCGGCGCCCAGTGACCGCGGCACAGCGGGACGAAGGAAGGCGGCCGCCCCTGTCGGGGGCGGCCGCCTTCTTGTGTGTCCGGGGGATCAGGCCTTGCTGAGTTCCCAGAAGCGGAACACCGTCGACGCGTCGAGGCAGGACTCCACGCCGTACACGTCGTCACGGATGACCGCGTACTGCTTGGCCTGCCAGACCGGCAGGATCGGCAGCTCGTCGGCGACGGTCTGCTGGAGCTCGGCGTAGTCCTCGTCGGTCTTGGTGCGGTCGGCCTCGGCGGCGGTGCCGGGGATGATCTTCCGGGTGATGTCGCTGTTCTCGTAGCCATTGGCCAGGACGTTGCCCTTGCCGAAGAACGGCTGCGTGAAGTTGTCCGGGTCCGGGTAGTCCGGCACCCAGCCCTTGACGTACACGCCGTACTTGCCGGACTTGATGTCCCGCTCGTACTGGCCGAATTCGATCGACTTCACGTCGGCGTCGAAGAGACCGCTCGCGTTGAGCTGCTTGGCGATCGCCTTGAGCTCCTGGTCGGTCGAGGGGCCGTAGCGCGAGGGCGTGGACCAGAGCGTGAGCTTGACCTTGCCGCTCACGCCCTCCGCGCGCAGGGCCGCCGCGGCCTTGGAGCGCTGCGGGCGGGCGCCGTAGGTGTCGAAGAAGGCGGTGTTGTGACCGCCGATCCCGGCCGGGACGATCGAGTACAGCGGCGTCGCCGTGTCCCGGTAGACGTCCTTGACCAGGGCGTCGCGGTCGAGCAGGTACGCCATGGCCTTGCGCACGCCCAGCTTGCCGACGACCGGGTCCTTCATGTTGAAGACCAGGTGCTGCACCTCGGCGCTGGTGCCCTCGACGACGTCGATGTTCTGGCTCGCGTCGGAGGTGTCGGCCTCGATGTCCGCGATGTCGGACGCGGCCAGGCCGCGGTACGCGATGTCGACCTTGTCGTCCAGGAGCGCCTTCTTCAGGCCCTTCTGGTCGTCGTGGAAGAACTTGAGGGTGACGCCCTTGTTCTTGACCTTGGCGGTGCCCTTGTAGTCGGGGTTGACCGAGAAGACCGCCTGGTTCTTGTCGAAGGAGTCGAGCTTGTACGGACCCGAGCCCGTGGCCTCGTCACCGCCGCGCAGCGCGTTCATGTCGTACGACGCGTGGTCGACGATGGAACCGGCGCCGGACGCGATCTTGCTGGGGAAGGTCGCGTCGGCGTACTTGAGCTTGAAGACGACCTTCTTGGCGTTCGGGGTCTCGACGCGGTCAAGCATCGGGAACATGATCGCGGGGCCGTCGTCGTCGTTGATCTTCATCATGCGGTCGAAGGAGAACTTGACGTCCTTCGAGGTCAGCGCGTTGCCGTTGCTGAACTTCAGCCCGTCACGCAGCGTGCATGCAAAGACTCTGGTCTCCGTGTCGGTGAAGCCGCACTCCTTGGCGGCCTCGGGCTCCGGCTCCGTGGCCCCGTTCGGGAAGCTCATCAGGGACTGGAAGACGTTGTTGAACAGGAGCCACGAGCCGGGGTCGTAGCCGGACGCCGGGTCGGTGGCCAGGACGTCGTCCGACATCCCCATCACCACGGATTCGCCGTCCTCCCCCGCTCCACCCGTTTCCGTGCCGCAGCCGGTCAGCAGAGCCGCGGCCAGCCCGCCCGAGAGGGGAAGGGCCAGCCACTGGTTACGCAAATTCACGAACGTGCCTTGTCGTTGATGTCATTCGGTGGAGCGAAGCCCGGCGGTCCTGTGTGCCGGTGTGCGCGGAGGTCAGCCGCTCACACCGCGGCCGAGCTCCCACAGCTGCAGGTTCGAGGACGAGTTGAGGGCCCACTCGACGCCCGTGATGTCGTCCCGGGCGGCGATGTACTGCTTGCCCTGCCAGAGCGGAAGCACCGGCACGTCCTCGGCGACGATGTCCTGGATCTTCTTGATGCTCTTGGAGGCGGTGAGCCGGTCCGCCTCACGGCGCGAGTGCGGCAGCAGCTCGTCGTTGATGGTGCTGTTCACGTACGGCGAGCCGAGGATGTTGTCCTTGTCGAGGAACGGCGTGAGGAAGTTGTCGGCGTCGGGGAAGTCCGGGAACCAGCCCATCCCGTAGACGTCGTACGCGCCCTTCTGCTCGGCGGGGCGGAAGGTGTTCCAGGCCGTGCCCTTGATCGACACGTCGAACAGGCCGCTCTCGTTGAGCTGCTTGCGAAGGACCTCGAACTCCTTCTTGGTGCCCGGGCCGTAGTGGTCCGTCGTGTAGTGCAGGGTGAGCTTCACCGGCGTGCTGATGTCGGCCTTCTGCAGCAGGGCGCGGGCCTTGGACGGGCTCGGGTTGCCGTACTGGTTGAAGAACGAGTTGGTGTGGCCGGTGATCGTGGCGGGCACCAGGGAGTAGAGCGGCTCGGCGGCATCGCCGTACACGCCGGAGGCGAGGGCCCCGCGGTCGACGACCTGCGCCATCGCCTGGCGGACCGCCTTGGACTTGACGGTGGTGGCGTCCGTGTTGAAGCCGAGGTAGCGGATCTCCAGGCCGGGCGTCTCGACCAGCTCGATGTCGTTGCCCGGGTCCGCGTCGAGCTGCTTGATCTGCTCGGGCGACATGGTGCGCGTCATCATGTCGATGTCGCCGCTCTTGAGCGCCTTGCCCATGGCGTCGGTTGACGCGTAGGTGCGCATCTCGATCTTGTCGCTCTTGGGCTTCAACACACCCTTGTAGTTGGGGTTCTTGGAGAACACCGTCTTGACGAGCTCGTTGCCCTCGACCTCCTGCTTGGCGGTGTAGGGGCCGGAGCCGTCCAGGTCGAAGCCGTCGCGCAGCTTGTTCTTGGCGTAGTGGTCCGAGCTGATGATGCCCGCGATGGGCGTGGCCAGCTTGTACGGGAACGTCGCGTCGGGGCTCTTGAGGTGGAAGACGACACCGCGGTCGCCCTCGGTCTCGATCGCGTCGACGTTGGACACCATGCCGGCGGAGCCGCTGGGGTCCTTGATCTTGATGTCCCGTACCCGCTCGATGGAGAACTTCACATCGGTGGCGGTCAGCGGCTTGCCGTCGGCGAACTTCAGGCCCTTGCGCAGCGTGCACTCGTAGCGCTCGTTGCCGGTGTCGGTGAAACCGCACTTCTCGGCGGCGTCGGGCTCGGGGTCTCCGCCGCCGCGCGGAGCGGCCATCAGGGTCTGGACCGTCTGGCGCACGACGTTCCAGGATCCCGCGTCGTAGGCGTACGCGGGATCGAAGGGGGCCGGGATCTCGGGTGAGGTGGAGAACCGGTCCGTGGTGCCGACGGCGATCGCGTCGTCTCCCCCGCCGTCGCCCGCCCCTCCGCAGGCCGCGAGCGCGGGAGCGAGCAGACCTATGACGGCCGGCAGCACCAAAGTCTTACGGTTCATGCTCGACGTTCTCCAGAGCTGTTGGTCCCGTCCGGACCGACAACGAGGGGTGGGGTCAGCCGGTCCGTGGGGGCAGGGCGATGTTCTCGCGATGACATTAGTCCGCACCGCCAGGAGGGCTGGAAGGGACCGGAGTTGACCCTCAATCACGCAGCGAAACCGGGCGCGGACACACCGATAACCCAACACGGGAAGGTTTCGTGAGGTTCCCCTCAATCGGGACACAACGCCACTCGACAACTCGCCCAAATCGGAGACCCGGCACAGCTCTGACCAGCTGTCGACCGTCCACGGAGTGGGAAAGGTCACATCTTCAACTGTTCAGCACTTTCCGGCCATCAATCCCTGCAGGAAAGGCAGGTCGACGTGTTCGAGGGACGGGACGACGGTCCTGCCCGATGCCGGTGCGATGGGCGCCACCGACGGTACGGCCACCACGCGGCAGCCCGCGGCCTCGGCCGCCGCCACGCCGGTCGCGGTGTCCTCGATGACGGCACATCTGGCCGGTTCCGCCCCAACCCCCGCCGCCGCGAGGAGGTACGGGTCCGGGTGCGGCTTGGTCCGGGTCACCTCGTCGCCCGCGACGGTGAGCGTGAAGTGGTGGGCCCCGATCGACTCGAGCACGCGGTCGATGATGCGCCGGTGCGACGCGGAGACCAGTGCCATCGGCACCTCGTGCGCGGCGAGTTCGGCGAGGAGTCTGGCGGCTCCCGGCATCAGCGGCAGCGTACGGCCGATGCGGTCCTCGAAGCCGTCGTTGAGCAGCACGGTCAGCTCGGGGACGGTGATGTCGGCGCCGGTGGAGGCGATGAGGAATCCGGCACTGCGCGTCATGGGGCCGCCGACGACGACGTCACGCCAGGCCTCGTCGAGCGTGTGTCCGAGTGCGGCGAAGACCTCCACCTCCGCGTCCCACCAGAACCCCTCGGTGTCCACGAGAGTTCCGTCCATGTCGAGGAGCACAGCCTGCAGGGCGGAGCCTTCGGCCGTTCGGGTACCGAGCGCGGGAACCGTACTGGTCATCCGGATACACCTCCATGAGGGACGAGAAGGCCGGCTGCCCCCTGGTGACGGGAGGGCAACCGGCCTGCACTGGACCGACCAGTGTACGACGGGACCGCTCAGCGCGCGTTGAAGTATTTCGCCTCGGGGTGGTGGATGACGATCGCGTCCGTGGACTGCTCCGGGTGGAGCTGGAACTCCTCGGACAGCTCCACGCCGATCCGCTCCGGCTCCAGGAGCTCGGCGATCTTGGCGCGGTCCTCCAGGTTCGGGCAGGCGCCGTAGCCGAGCGAGAAGCGCGCGCCGCGGTACTTGAGGTCGAACATGTCCTCGACGGCGGCGGGGTCCTCGCCGCCGAAGCCGAGCTCGGCGCGCACACGCGCGTGCCAGTACTCGGCGAGCGCCTCGGCCAACTGCACGGACAGGCCGTGGAGTTCGAGGTAGTCGCGGTAGGAGTCGGAGGCGAACAGCTCGGCGGTGGCCTCGCCGATCTTCGAGCCGACGGTGACGACCTGCAGGCCGACCACGTCGGTCTCGCCCGATTCCTCCGGGCGGAAGAAGTCCGCCAGGCACAGGCGCCGGCCGCGGCGCTGGCGCGGGAAGGAGAAGCGGGTGCGCTCATTGCCCTGGTCGTCCAGGATGATCAGGTCGTCGCCCTTGGAGACGCAGGGGAAGTAGCCGTGCACGACGGCCGCCTCCAGCATGTTCTTGGTGTGCAGCTCGTCCAGCCAGCCGCGCAGCCGGGGCCGGCCCTCGGTCTCGACGAGCTCCTCGTACGAGGGCCCGTCACCCTTGCGGGCCTCCTTGAGGCCCCACTGGCCCTTGAACAGGGCGCCCTCGTCCAGCCAGGACGCGTACTCCTTGAGCTGGATGCCCTTGACGACGCGGGTGCCCCAGAACGGCGGGGTCGGGACGGGGTTGTCGACGGAGACGTCCGAACGGGCGGGGCCCTCGTCCTCGGTGGTCTCCAGGACGGGGGTGTCCTTCTTCGGCACGCGGCGCTGCTTCAGCTCGGGCAGCGTGGCGCCGGGGACACCGCGCTTGACCGCGATGAGGGCGTCCATCAGGCGCAGGCCCTCGAACGCGTCGCGGGCGTAGCGGACCTCGCCCTCGTAGATCTCGTGCAGGTCCTGCTCGACGTACGCACGGGTGAGCGCGGCACCACCGAGGATCACCGGGAAGTCCGCGGCCATCTTGCGCTGGTTGAGCTCCTCCAGGTTCTCCTTCATGATCACGGTCGACTTCACCAGGAGGCCCGACATGCCGATGACGTCCGCGCGGTGCTCGGCCGCGGCGTCCAGGATCGCGGCGACCGGCTGCTTGATGCCGAGGTTGACCACGTTGTAGCCGTTGTTGGACAGGATGATGTCGACGAGGTTCTTGCCGATGTCGTGGACGTCGCCGCGGACGGTGGCCAGGACGATCGTGCCCTTGCCCTCGGAGTCCGACTTCTCCATGTGCGGTTCGAGGTGGGCGACGGCGGTCTTCATGACCTCGGCGGACTGGAGCACGAAGGGCAGCTGCATCTGGCCGGAGCCGAAGAGCTCGCCGACGACCTTCATGCCCTCCAGGAGGGTGTCGTTGACGATGTCGAGCGCCGGGCGGGTCTGCAGGGCCTCGTCGAGGTCGGCCTCCAGGCCCTTCTTCTCACCGTCGATGATGCGGCGCTGGAGGCGCTCGTCGAGCGGCAGGGCGAGAAGTTCCTCGGCCTTGCCCTCCTTCATCGACTTCATGTTGACACCCTCGAAGAGCTCCATGAGCTTCTGCAGGGGGTCGTAGCCCTCTTCGCGGCGGTCGTAGATCAGGTCATGGGCGGCCTTGACCTGCTCGTCGTCGAGGCGCGCGATGGGCAGGATCTTGGAGGCGTGCACGATCGCCGAGTCCAGGCCCGCCTTGACGCACTCGTCCAGGAAGACGGAGTTGAGCACGACGCGGGCGGCCGGGTTGAGGCCGAAGGAGATGTTCGAGAGGCCCAGGGTGGTCTGCACGTCCGGGTGACGGCGCTTGAGCTCGCGGATCGCCTCGATGGTGGCGATGCCGTCCTTGCGGGACTCCTCCTGACCGGTGCAGATGGTGAAGGTCAGGCAGTCGATGAGGATGTCCGCCTCGTGGATGCCCCAGTTGCCGGTCAGGTCGTCGATCAGGCGCTCGGCGATGGCGACCTTGTGCTCGACGGTGCGGGCCTGGCCCTCCTCGTCGATGGTCAGCGCGATCAGCGCCGCCCCGTGCTCCTTGGCCAGGGCGGTGACCTTGGCGAACCGGGACTCGGGGCCGTCCCCGTCCTCGTAGTTCACGGAGTTGATGACAGCGCGGCCGCCCAGCTTCTCCAACCCGGCCTGGATCACGGGCAGTTCGGTGGAGTCCAGGACGATGGGCAGGGTGGAGGCGGTCGCGAAGCGGCCGGCGAGCTCGGCCATGTCCGCGACGCCGTCGCGGCCCACGTAGTCGACGCAGAGGTCGAGCATGTGGGCGCCCTCACGGATCTGGTCGCGTGCCATCTCCACGCAGTCGTCCCAGCGGCCCTCCAGCATGGCCTCACGGAACTTCTTCGAGCCGTTGGCGTTGGTGCGCTCGCCGATCGCCATGTACGCGGTGTCCTGGCGGAAGGGCACGGTCTGGTAGAGCGAGGCGGCGCCCGGCTCGGGGCGCGGCTCACGGCGGACCGTCTCCACCCCGCGCACGCGCTCGACGACCTGGCGCAGGTGCTCGGGGGTCGTGCCGCAGCAGCCGCCGACCAGTGAGAGGCCGTACTCGCGTACGAAGTTCTCCTGGGCGTCGGCGAGCTCCGCCGCGGTCAGCGGGTAGTGGGCGCCGTCCTTGCCCAGGACCGGCAGGCCCGCGTTGGGCATGCAGGAGATCGGGACGCGCGAGTGGCGGGCGAGATAGCGCAGGTGCTCGCTCATCTCCGCCGGGCCCGTGGCGCAGTTCAGGCCGATCATGTCGATGCCCAGCGGCTCCAGGGCGGTCAGCGCGGCCCCGATCTCCGAACCGAGCAGCATCGTGCCGGTGGTCTCGACGGTGACCGAACAGATGAGCGGGAGGTTCGCGCCGGTGGCCTCAAGGGCGCGGCGGGCGCCCAGGATCGCGGACTTGGTCTGCAGGAGGTCCTGGGTGGTCTCCACCAGGAGCGCGTCGGCGCCGCCCGCGATCATGCCTTCGGCGTTGGTCTGGTAGGCGTCACGCAGCACCGTGTACGGGGCGTGGCCCAGGGTCGGCAGCTTGGTGCCGGGACCCATCGAGCCGAGGACCCAGCGCTGCTGCCCCGTCGATGCGGTGAACTCGTCGGCGACCTCGCGGGCGATGCGCGCGCCGGCCTCGGAGAGCTCGAAGTTCCGCTCGGGGATGTCGTACTCGCTCAGAGCCGCGAAGTTCGTGCCGAACGTGTTCGTCTCGACGCAGTCGACGCCGACCGCGAAGTACTCCTCGTGGACCGAGCGGACGATGTCCGGGCGGGTCACGTTCAAGATCTCGTTACAGCCCTCGAGCTGCTGGAAGTCGTCGAGGGTGGGGTCCTGTGCCTGGAGCATCGTGCCCATCGCGCCGTCGGCCACCACCACGCGGGTGGCGAGGGCTTCGCGGAGGGCATCGGCCCGGGTTCCGTTCGAGGAACCGGACGAGGGGGTCGGCAACGAGGCCATGAAAGAGCTCCCTGAGGTGCGACGGCTGTCGGCTTTGCGCTTCGGAGGAAGACGCACTCGGTCAGGGTAACGGGACGAAGGTCCACGGCGTGCGAGTGTTCACGAGGCGGACGCCCGGCGGGTCCGCCCTTCTCGGGGGTGTGGCGCGGCGCACGGCGGGGAACCGCGAGAATCCTGCGGGAACACGGCTTGAAACACAGCCTGCCGCTCTGTCGCGGGAGGTCGGCATCGACCGATAGTGTTCAGCATTGTCGAACGTTGGAGTCAGAGGGGACGGAGGAAGGGGCTGCGATGGCACGGAACATCCAGTCGCTCGAGCGGGCGGCCGCGATGCTGCGGCTGCTCGCGGGCGGAGAGCGACGGCTCGGCCTCTCGGAGATCGCGTCCGCCCTTGACCTGGCCAAGGGCACGGCCCACGGCATTCTGCGCACGCTCCAGGCGGAGGGTTTCGTCGAGCAGGAGTCGACATCGGGCCGCTATCAGCTCGGCGCCGAACTCCTGCGCCTGGGCAACAGCTACCTCGACGTGCACGAGCTGCGGGCCCGCGCCCTGGTGTGGACCGACGACCTGGCCCGGTCCAGCGGCGAGAGCGTCTACCTCGGCGTCCTGCACCAGCAGGGCGTCCTGATCGTGCACCACGTCTTCCGGCCCGACGACAGCCGCCAGGTCCTGGAGGTCGGCGCGATGCAGCCGCTGCACTCGACGGCCCTGGGCAAGGTGCTCGCCGCCTACGACCCGGTGGCGCACAGCGAGGCGGCCGAGGCCGAGGCCGATCGGCAGACCTTCACCACGCGCACCGTCGTGGACACCGAGGCCTTCGAGGGCGCCCTCGACCTGACCCGCGCGCGCGGGTACGCCGCCGACGTCGAGGAGACCTGGGAGGGCATCGCCTCCGTGGCCGCCCCCATTCACGACCGGCGCCGCATGCCGGTCGGCGCGGTGGGCATCACCGGTGCGGTGGAGCGGGTCCAGAAGGACGGGGAGCTGCGCCCCGACCTGATCGCGGCCGTACGGGACTGCGCCCGCGCCGTGTCGCGGGATCTGGGCGCCGGCCGCTTCTAGGCCCCGCCCGCCGAGCGTCCCGCCCCCGTTTTCCGCACGCCCGCGCCCGCCCGAGCCCCCTGCTCAACATGCAGGGGGCATTCTTCTGCGCGAACATCGTTGAACGACGTTTCACCCGGTGGCGACCCCTGTCAGCACCGATAACCCGAAACGATCAATAACGATCGTGTTTTCAATAACAGAACTCTTGACGGGCAAGTAACGGCGGGGTGAGACTCGCGTCCATCGGTCGGCATTGTCGAACACCTACCGGCATTACGCGCTAGAGTGTGACAAGGCCAAGGGCCGGCAACGACCTCACCTGAGGTCGCGGACCACCGGAGGGACCCGGGGTTCGCCTTCCCCTGGACGAAGGACAAAGGAGTCGCGGGTGTCCAGCTCCGACATCTTCATCGGCGAGACCATCGGTACCGCCATACTCATCCTGCTCGGCGGTGGCGTCTGCGCCGCCGTCACGCTCAAGGCCTCCAAGGCCAAGGACGCCGGCTGGCTCGCGATCACCTTCGGGTGGGGCTTCGCGGTGCTCACCGGCGCCTACCTGGCGGGTGGCGTGTCAGGCGCCCACCTCAACCCGGCGGTCACCGTCGGTCTCGCCATCGAGGGCGGCACCAAGTGGAGCGACGTTCCGCTCTACCTGGGCTCGCAGCTGCTCGGCGCGATCATCGGCGCGATCCTGGTCTGGCTCACGTACCTGGGTCAGTTCAAGGCGCACCTCACCGACCCGGCGATCCTCGCCGCGCAGCCGGTGGACGAGGGCCTCGTCGACCAGAAGGCCGCGCCCAAGGCCGGTCCGGTGCTCGGCGTCTTCTCGACCGGCCCCGAGATCCGCAACTACGCGCAGAACGTGCTGACCGAGGTCATCGCGACCGTCGTGCTGGTCCTGGCGATCCTCACCCAGGGCCTGAACGACAACGGCAACGGCATCGGCGTCCTCGGTGCGCTGATCACCGCGCTCGTCGTCGTCGGCATCGGTCTGTCGCTCGGTGGCCCCACCGGCTACGCGATCAACCCGGTCCGTGACCTGGGTCCGCGCATCGTGCACTCCCTGCTCCCGCTGCCCAACAAGGGCGGCTCGGACTGGACGTACGCATGGGTGCCGATCGTCGGCCCGCTGATCGGCGGCGCCATCGCGGGCGGTATCTACAACATCGCGTTCAAGTAGAACCGCGACAGCAGCCGATGACCGCCTGAGACAGACCGCCGAGCAAGAATTCAGGAGCACACCGTGACCACCGACGCACACACCGCTGGCCCCTTCATCGCGGCCATCGACCAGGGCACCACCTCCAGCCGCTGCATCGTCTTCGACAAGGACGGCCGGATCGTCTCGGTCGACCAGAAGGAGCACGAGCAGATCTTCCCGAAGCCGGGCTGGGTCGAGCACGACGCCACCGAGATCTGGACCAACGTCCAGGAAGTCGTGGCGAGCGCCATCTCCAAGGCGGGCATCACCCACGAGGACATCAAGGCGATCGGCATCACCAACCAGCGTGAGACCACGCTGCTCTGGGACAAGAACACCGGCGAGCCGGTGCACAACGCCATCGTCTGGCAGGACACCCGTACCGACGCCCTGTGCAAGGAGCTCGGCCGCAACGTCGGCCAGGACCGCTTCCGCCGCGAGACGGGCCTGCCGCTGGCCAGCTACTTCGCGGGGCCGAAGGCCCGCTGGCTGCTCGACAACGTCGAGGGCCTGCGCGAGCGCGCCGAGGCGGGCGACATCCTCTTCGGCACCATGGACTCCTGGGTCATCTGGAACCTGACGGGCGGTGTCAACGGCGGCAAGCACGTCACCGACGTCACCAACGCGTCGCGCACCATGCTGATGAACCTGCACACCATGAAGTGGGACGAGAAGATCGCCGAGTCCATCGGCGTCCCGATGGCGATGCTCCCCGAGATCCGCTCCTCCGCCGAGGTCTACGGCGAGGTCACCGGCGGCAAGCTCGGCGACGTCCTGCCCGGCATCCCCGTCGCCTCCGCGCTCGGCGACCAGCAGGCGGCCCTCTTCGGACAGACCTGTTTCGCCAAGGGCGAGGCCAAGTCCACGTACGGCACCGGCACCTTCATGCTGATGAACACCGGTGAGTCGGCCATCAACTCCTACTCGGGCCTGCTGACCACCGTCGGCTACCAGATCGGCGACCAGAAGCCGGTCTACGCCCTCGAGGGTTCCATCGCCGTCACCGGTTCGCTGGTGCAGTGGATGCGCGACCAGATGGGCCTCATCAACTCCGCCGCCGAGATCGAGACGCTCGCGTCGTCGGTCGAGGACAACGGCGGCGCCTACTTCGTACCGGCCTTCTCCGGCCTCTTCGCCCCGTACTGGCGCTCCGACGCCCGCGGTGTGATCGCCGGCCTCACCCGGTACGTCACCAAGGCGCACATCGCGCGCGCCGTCCTGGAGGCCACGGCCTGGCAGACCCGTGAGATCACCGACGCCATGACGAAGGACTCCGGCGTCGAGCTCACGGCCCTCAAGGTCGACGGCGGCATGACCTCCAACAACCTGCTGATGCAGACGCTCTCGAACTTCCTCGACGCGCCGGTGGTGCGCCCGATGGTGGCCGAGACGACCTGCCTCGGCGCCGCCTACGCCGCCGGTCTCGCCGTCGGCTTCTGGTCCGGCACCGACGAGCTGCGCGCCAACTGGCGCCGCGCGGCGGAATGGACCCCCCGCATGGACGCGGACACCCGCGCCCGTGAGTACAAGAGCTGGCTCAAGGCCGTAGAGCGTTCCATGGGCTGGCTCGACGAAAGTGGCGAGGAGTAATCACAATGACCACCCTGCAGAGCGTCCCTGCCCTCGGGACGCATCCGGCTGCCGGTTCCCACCCGAGCCGCGCCGAGACCCGGGAGCAGCTTTCCAAGGCGACGTACGACCTCCTGGTGATCGGCGGCGGGATCCTGGGCATCTCCACCGCCTGGCATGCCGCGCAGTCGGGACTGCGGGTGGCCCTGGTGGACGCCGGTGACTTCGCCGGCGCCACCTCCTCCGCCTCCTCCAAGCTCCTCCACGGCGGTCTGCGCTACCTGCAGACCGGCGCGGTGAAGCTGGTCGCGGAGAACCACTTCGAGCGTCGCGCGGTGTCCCGCCAGGTGGCCCCCCACCTGGCGAACCCGCTCACCTTCTACCTGCCCGTCTACAAGGGCGGCCCGCACGGCGCCGCCAAGCTGGGCGCGGGCGTGTTCGCGTACAGCGCGCTCTCCGCCTTCGGCGACGGCGTCGGCCACCTGCTCAGCCCCTCGAAGGCCGCGCAGGACGTGCCGGAGCTGCGCACGGACAACCTCAAGGCCGTCGCCGTCTACGGCGACGACCAGATGAACGACTCCCGCATGGCCCTGATGACGGTCCGCGCGGCCGTCGAGGCCGGCGCCGCCGTCCTCAACCACGCCGAGGTCACCGGCCTGCGCTTCACCCAGGGACGGGTCACGGGCGCGGAGCTCAAGGACCGCATGGACGGCGCCGAGTTCGGCGTCAACGCGCGGCTCGTGCTCAACGCGACCGGACCGTGGGTCGACCACCTGCGCAAGATGGAGAACCCCGACGCGGCGCCCTCCATCCGCCTCTCCAAGGGCGCGCACCTGGTCCTCAAGCGCACCGCCCCCTGGAAGGCCGCGCTGGCCACGCCGATCGACAAGTACCGCATCACCTTCGCCCTGCCGTGGGAGGACATGCTCCTCCTCGGCACGACGGACGAGGAGTTCGAGGGCGACCCGGCCGACGTGAGCGTCACCGAGGCCGACACCGCGCAGATCCTGGACGAGGCCGCGTTCTCCATCCGCGACCAGCAGCTGTCCCGTGACCTGATCACGTACTCCTTCGCGGGTCTGCGCGTCCTGCCCGGCGGCCCCGGCGACACGTCGAAGGCCAAGCGCGAGACCGTCGTCACCGAGGGCGCGCGCGGCATGCTCTCCGTCGCGGGCGGCAAGTGGACGACCTTCCGCCACATCGGCCGTACGGTCATGAAGAAGCTGGAGTCGCTGCCCGGCCACCCGCTCGGCGACGACTACGAGCCGATCTCGCAGCTGCAGAAGCGCCTTCCGCTGCCCGGCATCGCCAATCCGCGCGCGGTCGCGCACCGGCTCCTGGTCGACGGCCCGGCGCCCGGCCCGCGCATGGCGGCCGACACCGCCAAGCACCTGGCGACGCACTACGGCTCGCTCTCCTTCGACATCGCCCGCCTGGCGAACGAGAACCCGGAGCTCGCCGAGCGTGTCTCGCCGGACGCCCCGGAGATCTGGGCCCAGGTCGTCTACGCCCGTGACCACGAGTGGGCCGAGACGGCGGACGACGTCCTGCGCCGCCGTACGACGCTGACGATCCGCGGCCTCGCCACGGACGACGTGCGCGCCAAGGTCCAGGACGTGCTCGACGGCAAGTAGCCGCATCGGGAAGAGAGTTGACGGAGGGCGGTTCCCCGCGGGGAGCCGCCCTCCGGCGTGTGCCGGGCGGCGTGCTCCTCGCGCCCCGCCGTCGGCTACCGTCTCCGGGGCCCGGCGCGCCACGGCAGGCGCCGCCGCGAGCGGCCCTAGGAGCACCCTGATGACGACCGACGCCCGTACGCCCACCGACGCGCTGCCCATCACCCGCGTGCCCCGCACCGGCCTGCCCACCCGTGCGGTCGTCGTCGGCGACCCGGCGCGCGCCACCGCCGTCGCGGACCTCCTCCAGGACGCGAAGGAGGTGTCGTACCACCGCGAGTACCGCACCTTCACCGGCAGTTGGCAGGGCACCGAGGTCGTCGTCGCGTCGCACGGCGTCGGCGCCCCCGGCGCGCTGCTCCTCTTCCAGGAGCTGGCGGACGCGGGCGTCAGCACGATCCTGCGGCTCGGCACGGCCGGCGCGATCCGCCCCGGCATCCGCGACGGCGACCTGGTCATCGCGGACGCGGCGGTGCGCGACGACGGCGTGACCCAGCAGCTGATCCCCGCCGAGTACCCGGCGTTCGCGGCCCCGGAGGCCGTCATCGCGCTTCAGCGGGCGGCCCGCGTGGCCGACGCCCCGTACCACCGTGGCGTGGTGTGGACGCGGGCCGCGTTCCAGCCGGGCTTCCTGCCGCTGCCCGGTGAGGCGTACGCGGCCGCCGGGATCGCGGCCATCGAGATGGAGCTCTCGGCGCTGTACGTCTTCGCGTCCACGCACGGCCTCGTCGCGGGTGGCGCGCTCGTGATCGACGGTGCCAACGCCGACGAACTCGTCGACGCGGAGACGCCTTTCTCGACGAGCGGCTACGACCCGCACCGAGACGTGGTGGCCGAGGGAGTCGACCGGGGCGCACGGATAGCCTTGGACGCGCTTCGTCTCCTTGCCGCCACGGAACACTGACACGGAGCACTGACACCGAGCACTGAGCAGTCACCTGTACGACCTCTGTACGACCTCGTGGAGAACGGAACCGATGCACCCCACTGACCTGCCGGCCCAGGACCGGGGCGGATCCATCGATCTCCTGGTCCACGGGGGCGACGTCCTCACCGTCGACGCGTCGGGCACCGTCGTGCGGGACGGCGCCGTCGCCGTGCGCGACGGCCGCATCATCGAGGTCGGCCCCGCCGATCGGCTGCGCGCCACCCACGAGGCCGCCGAAGAGCTGGACGCCCGCGGCTGTCTCGTCATGCCGGGCCTGATCAACACGCACACCCACCTCGCGATGACCCTGTTCCGGGGCATCGCCGACGACGTCACCCTCCAGGGCTTCCTGGCCCGCGTCATCCCGGCCGAGGCGGAGCGGCTCTCGCCGGAGACGGTGACGGCGGGCATCCGGGGCGCGATCGCGGAATCCGTGCGCGGCGGGGTCACCGCCGCGCTCGACATGTACTGGTTCCACGAGGCCGCCGAGGCCGCCGCCCGCGAGGCAGGGTGGCGCCTGCTGACCGGCCCCACGTTCATGGACGTGCCGGGCCCGCCGGACGGCCGCCCCTACGCCGACCGGCTCGGCTGGGCAGCGGCCGACCTGGCCGCCCGCACCCCGGCGCCGGGCACCCGCCCGGTGGTCTTCGCGCACTCCGCGTACACCCTGGTCCCCGAGCAGCTGACGGCGATCGGCGCGCTCGCCCGCGAGCACGGCGCCCTGCTGCACCTCCATGCCGCCGAGAACGCGGGCGAGGTGGAGATGGTCGCCGAGCAGCACGGCATGCGTCCCGTGGAGCTGCTCGACTCGCTGGGCCTGCTCGGCCCGGACACGCTGCTCGCGCACGCGGTCGACCTCACGGACGCGGAGATCGCGACGCTCGCCCGCACGGGCACGGCCGTCGCGCACTGCCCGGTGTCGAACCTGAAGCTGGGCTGCGGCATCGCGCGCGTACCCGACCTGCTCGACGCGGGCGTCACGGTGGGTCTCGGCACGGACGGCGCGGTGAGTTCCAACACGCTGGACGTCCTCGGCGCGGTGAAGATGGCCGCTCTCGTGCACAAGGCGGGCGGCGACCCGACGGCGGTCGGCGCCGAGCAGGCCGTGCGGATGGCGACCGTTGAGTCGGCGCGGGCGCTCGGCCTCGGCGACCAGCTGGGCTCCCTGGAGGCGGGCAAGCGCGCCGACCTGATCGTCCTGGACCTCTCCCGGCCGCACCTCACCCCGCGGCACGACCCGTGGTCGATGCTGGCCTATGCCGCCACGTCCGGTGACGTGCGGGACACGGTGGTCGACGGCCGGGTTCTGATGCGGGACCGTACGCTGGTGACAGTGGACGAGCAGCGCGCCCTGCGCGCGCTGCGGGACGCGGCGGACTCCGCGGCACCCGGTCCCGCCGGCACGACGAGCACCTCCGAAGTGGCAAGCACCGTATGACCATCGAACCCACCCGCGGTTTCACCGGCCGCGCCCGCGCCGCCGACCGCGACCCGCGGCTGCCCCCCGGGCAGTACGACGCGGCCGACGGCTGGCCCGTCCTGTCCGCCGAGGTGACGCCCGAGCTCTCGCCCGCGGACTGGACGTTCCGCGTGGACGGCCTCGTCACCGCCCCGCGCACCTGGACGTGGGACGCGGCGCACGCGCTGCCCGCGTCCGAGTACCGCGGTGACATCCACTGTGTGACCAGTTGGTCCAAGTTCGGGGTGCGCTTCGGCGGGGTGAGCCTGGACGCGTTCCTGGCCACCGCGGGGCCTCGCCCGGAGGCCACGCATGTCGTCGCGTGGTCGCACACGGGGTACACCACGAACCTTCCGCTGGCCGATGTGACGGACGGCAAGGCGTGGATCGTGTGGGAGTACGGGGACGGCCCGCTGCCTCCCGAGCACGGCGGCCCGGCGCGGCTGATCGTCCCCCACCTGTACTTCTGGAAGAGCGTGAAGTGGGTCGCGGGGCTGCGGCTCCTGGACCACGAGGAGCCCGGTTTCTGGGAGCAGAACGGCTATCACCACCGGGGGAATCCCTGGCGGGAGGAGCGGTACGCCGGTGACTGAGACCTTCGTTCCCCCGACGCGGTTCGCCGTGCCGGGGCGGATCGCGGTGAGCGAGAGCACGGCAGCGCAGTGGCAGCGGGCCGTGGTGGTGGACGTCCGGCGCGAGAACGCGGCGGGTACGGTGTCCAGCTTCCGTCTGAAGGTGCCCCACTGGCAGGGGCATCTGCCGGGCCAGCATCTGATGCTGCGCTTGACCGCCCCGGACGGATATGTGGCCCAGCGCCACTACTCGATCGCCTCCCCTCCCGAGGAGGGCGGCGAGATCGAGCTGACCCTGGACCACGTGCCGGGCGGCGAGGTGTCGGGCCATCTGCACACGGTCGCCCGCGTCGGTGACGTGGTGGAGGTGCGGGGGCCGCTCTCGGGGTTCTTCGCGTGGCCCGGGGACCGCCCCGCGCTGCTGCTCGGGGCGGGCTCCGGTGTGGTCCCGCTGATGTCGATGCTGCGGCACTGGCGGGGGGCGGGGCGGCCGGTGCCGTTGCGGCTTCTGGTCTCTGCGCGGACGCGCGAGGATTTGATCTACGCAGACGAGTACGGCGATGAGACCACGGTGGTGCTGACGCGGGCGGAGGGCCGGCTTCGCGCCGAGCACCTGGCCCCGTTCCTCGGCCCCGGTCAGCCCGAGGGCGGCTGGGAGGCGTACATCTGCGGGTCGAACGGCTTCGCCGAGCATGCGTCGCGGCTGCTGGTGGCCGGTGGCCAGCCGGTTGACCGCATCCGGATCGAGCGGTTCGGGTAAGGCGAGATGTCCTCGAACACCGGACGGGCTGACTCGTCAGCCCGTCCGGTGTTCCATGGACCTTCCTACGGCGAGACCTCCTCCAGCCTCCGCCCGGCAGTCTCCTCGGCCCCGACCGCCGCCACCACACACCCCACCAGCGCCACGGCCCCCAGCATCACGAACACCGTGGACACGTTGCCGCCCGCGTAGACGACTCCCACCACGATCGGGCCGAGGATCACCCCGAGCCGGTTCATCGCCCCGCCGACACTGCTGCCGAGCGCCCGCATCCGCGTCGGGAAGAGCTCCGGCGTGTAGAGGTACAGGCAGATGTTGGAGCCGAAGAAGAACACCGCGGCGAGCGAGGTCCACACCAGGACCTGCACCGGCGTGTCCGCGCCGACGGCCGCGAGCGTCACCAGCATCACCGCCGCCCCGCCCAGACAGCCGGCGATGACCTTCCTGCGCCCCACCCGGTCGACCGTGAGCGCGGCCACCAGGCATCCGAGGAGTCCCGCGCAGGACGTGACCGTCGAGTAGAGGAGCGCGTCGGAGAGGGTCAGGTCGTAGCGGTTCTGGTAGATCGTCGGGAGCCAGGACGTGATGCCGTAGTTGACGAAGTAGCCGGTGAACCAGAGCACGCCGATGATCAGTGTCCGGCGGCGGTAGCGGCCGGTGAACAAACCGCGGAGACCGGAGGCCGCCTCGCCGGGGGCCGCGACGGGAAGTGCCTCGGGAACGGGCGGCAAGGGTTTCTTCGTGATCCGCTCGACGTCGGCCTCGATGCCGGACATCACCGCGTCCGCCTCGGCGAGCTTCCCGTGGTCCGCGAGCCACCGCGGAGACTCGGGGACCTTCCGCTGCACGAGGATGCAGAGCAGGCCGGGCAGCGCGGCGATGGCGTACATCCAGCGCCAGCCGAGCATCGGCACCACCCAGGCCGCGACCAGCGCGCCCACGGTCAGGCCCGCCGGGAACACCAGCTCGTAGAGGAGGACGAACCGGCCGCGCTGGTGGCTGCGGGTGATCTCGGCGATGAAGGTCGCCGCCACCGGCACCTCGCCCCCGATCGCCAGGCCCTGGACGAACCGCAGGGCCATGAAGGCGTCGGGCGAGGTGGACACGGACAGGGCCAGGTTGGCGACGCTGGACAGCGCGATGCACAGGGCGATGACCTTCACGCGGCCGATGCGGTCCGCGAGACGCCCGGAGAGCAGCGCCCCGATCAGCATGCCGATCGAGCCGACGGTGAGCAGCAGTGTCGCGGCGGACGTGCTGAGGTCCCACTCGTGGCGCAGTTCCGGCAGGGCGTAGGCGATCAGGAGCTGGTCGAAGGCCTCGAAGAAGGTGACCGCGCCCACGATGAGCCGGACGGTGACGTGCCAGCGGCACAGGGGTAGCCGTTCGAAGCGGGCGGCTATGGCGGCCCGGACCGATGGGTCCGGGGAGGCGTCGATCGTCATGCGGGCACTCCGCTGCTGAGGGGGCGGGGACGAGGGGAGGAACGCGACGGCCACGGAGTCTGGGGAAACTCAAGCCAAGAAGCGAGTAAGCGCAAAGTTTCTAAGCGCTTAAGTTGTACCGTCCCGGCACCGGAGCCCGTCAAGAGTCTCCGCAGGGGAAATCCACGAAGACCGTCGACGGACAGGTCTTGCGCTTCAGATATTTAAGCCCTTAGATTTCTAGCGCTTACCGAAGAGCATCCGGAACTCGCCTGAGACACGCGGCGGTTCACCCCCGGACACCGCACGCAAGGAGGCCCCATGCCCCGCATCCCAGCCGACGAGGCCCTCATCGCGGGCGAGTGGCGACGCGGCGCGGGCGCCCCGGCCGACACCGTCGACCCCGCGACGGGCCGCGTGCTCGCCACCGTCCACGCCGTCTCCCCCGACGAGGTCGCCGAAGCGGCCGAGGCGGCGGCGAAGGCCGCCGCCGACCCGCGCTGGCGTGACCTGCTGCCCCATCGGCGCGCCCTGCTCCTGCACCGCGTCGCCGAGCTGATCGAGGCAGCCGCGGACGACCTCGCGGCCCTGCAGACCGCCGACACCGGCAAGGCGCTCACGGAGACCCGCGCCCTGGTGGCGAGCGCGGCGGCCACCTTCCGTTACACGGCCGCCGCCCTGGAGACCGCCGAGGAGGCCGTCACCCCCTCGCGCGGCGACTACGTGACGATGAGCGTGTACGAGCCGATCGGCGTCGTCGGCGCGATCAACCCCTGGAACTCCCCGGTCGCCAGCGACGCCCAGAAGCTCGCCCCGGCGCTCGCCGGCGGCAACGCGGTCCTGCTCAAGCCCGCCGAGTGGACCCCCCTCGTCTCGCTCGCGCTCGGCCGCCTGATCAGCGGCGCCCTGGCGGAATTCGGCCTCCCGGCCGGTCTGCTCTCCGTCCTCACCGGCCGCGGCAGCGTCGTCGGGGACGCGATCGTCCGCGATCCCCGCGTCGGCAAGGTCACCTTCACCGGCGGCACGGGCACGGGCCGGACGCTCGCCCACGCGGCGGCCGAGAAGCTGATGCCGGTCTCGCTCGAACTGGGCGGCAAGTCGCCGACGGTCGTCCTCGCCGACGCCGACGTGGAACAGGCGCTGGCCGGCGTGCTGTTCGGGATCTTCTCCTCCAGCGGGCAGTCCTGCATCGCGGGCTCCCGACTCTTCGTCGCCCGCGCTCTCTACGAGGAGTTCGTCGGCGAACTGGTCGCGCGAGCAGGGAAGTTGCGCGTCGGGCCCGGCACCTCCCCCGACACGCAGGTCGCGCCCCTCGTGCACCACAAGCACCGGGACGCCGTCGCCTCGTACGTCGATCTCGCCCGCGAGGAAGGCGCACGGGTGCTGTGCGGCGGGGGCGCGCCGGAGGGTGCGGAGTACCGGGACGGGGCGTACTACCTGCCCACCGTCCTGGACGGTCTCCTCCCTTCCTCGCGCACCTGCCAGGAGGAGATCTTCGGGCCCGTCCTGGTCGCGCTGCCCTTCGACGACGAGGACGATCTCGTGCGGCAGGCCAACTCCAGCGTCTACGGCCTCGCCTGCGGCATCTGGACCCGCGACCACCGCGCGGCCTGGCGGATCGCGCGCCGGGTCGACGCGGGCACGGTCTGGATCAACACCTACAAGCAGTTCAGCATCGCCACGCCCTTCGGCGGCATGAAGGAGAGCGGTCTCGGCCGCGAGAAGGGCCGCGACGGCATTCGCGCCTACCAGCGCCAGAAGTCCCTGTACTGGGGCCTCTCCGACGCGCCTCTCCCCTGGGCCAACTGAACCCCGTACCTCTGCACCTCTGGAGCCGGTCATGCCCCACCCACCCATCGCACGGCTGCGCGCCCTGCGCTCCGTCGAACTGCTCACGCCTTCCTTCACCGAGGCCGCCGACTTCTACCAGGAGGTCTGGGGCCTGGAGACCGTGGAGTCCGAGCGCGGCGCCGCCGCCTGGCTGCGCGGCACCGGCGACGAGCACCACGCCCTCCAGCTCACCCGCGCCGACCGCACGGGCCTGGGGAAGATCTCCTTCGCCGTGGGCACGCCCGCCGAGGTCGACGAGGCCGCCCGCAGGCTGCTCGCCCGCGGCATCACACCGGTGGCGGGGCCCGGCCCGCTCGACCAGGTCGGCGGCGGCTACGGCCTGCGCTTCACCGACCCCGAGCACCGCCTGATCGAGATCAGCGCGGAGGTCCACGCGGTGCCGCCGCGCGGCCGGGACGGCGCCGTGCCGGTCGGCGTCACGCACGCCGTGCTCAACACGGCGGACATCGACGCCTCCGTCGCCTTCTACCGCGACGTCCTCGGCCTGCGCGTCTCCGACTGGTCCGAGCACCAGATGGCGTTCCTGCGCTGCAACGCCGACCACCACTGCATCGCCTTCAACCAGGCTCAGTGGGCCTCGCTCAACCACGTGGCGTACGAGATGAGTTCGGTCGACCACTTCATGCGGGGCCTCGGCCGGCTGCGGCACCACGGGATCGACCCGCAGTGGGGCCCGGGACGGCACGGTCCCGGCAACAACACCTTCTCCTACTTCACCGATCCCTCCGGGCTCGTCTGCGAGTACACCTCCGAGGTCGCGCAGATCGTCGAGGACGCCTGGATCGCCAAGGTCTGGCGGCGGGTGCCCGAGCTCTCCGACCTCTGGGGGACGGCCGGACCGCCGTCGAAGGAGATCCGCTGCCACATGGCGGGAGCGCCCGACCCCGGCCCGCTGTCCGCCCGGAACGAACCGGAGGTTCACGCATGAGCGCCGTACGCAAGGTCGGCATCGTCGGCTGGGGCGCCATCGGGCGCGTCGTCGGCACCGCGCTGGCCGAACAGCGCGTCGCCGGGGCCGAGTTGACGTGCCTCGTCGACAACCGTCCGCTCGGCGAGAGCGCCCCCGCCCCGCAGGTCTCCTTCGACGAGGCCATGGAGCGCTGCGATCTCGTCGTCGAGGCGGCGGGCCAAGGAGTCGTACGGGAGTGGGGCGAGCGTGTCCTCACCTCCGGGACCGACCTGCTGATCGCCTCGACCGGCGCGCTCACCGACGAGGAGCTCGCCAAGCGGCTCCTCGCCGCCGGTCCCGGCCGGGTGTACTTCACCGGGGGCGCGGTCGGCGGGCTCGACCTGCTCCAGGCGGTCCGTTCGCTGGGGCCGCTCGACGAGGTGCGGCTCACCACGACGAAACTGCCCGCAACCCTCGAACAGCCCTGGATGGACGCGGAGTTGCTGGCCCGGATGCGGGCGGCCACCGGCCCGGTCGAGGTCATGTCCGGGACCGCGCGCGATGTCCCCGTGAAGTTCCCCAAGTCGACGAACGTCGCGGCCTCGGTCGCGCTCGCCGTCGGCGATCTGGACGCTGTGCGGGTCCGGGTCGTCGCCGACCCCGGCGCCCACCACACGCGGCATGTCGTCGAGGCGTCCGGCGCGCACGGCTCGTACCGCTTCGAGGTCGCGCATCTGCCGGACCCGGCCAACCCGGCGACCAGCCAGGTCGTGCCGTACGCGGTCCTGCGCAGCCTCGCGGCGCTCGCGGGCCGCACGGGGCAGATCCTGTGACCGCCGTCCACGTGGAGGAGGCGGGTGAGCAGGGCCCTCTCCTGCTCTGCCTGCACGGCATCGGCTCCTCGTCGGCCGCCTTCGCACCGCAGCTCGCCGAGCTGTCCGCGTACGCGCGGGTGGTGGCCTGGGACGCTCCCGGGTACGCCAAGTCCGCCGACCCGGAAGGCCCGTTGGACCTGGACGGCTATGCGGACGCGGCAGCCGCCCTCATCCGGGAACGCGGCGCGAGCGCCCATGTCCTCGGCGTCTCGTGGGGCGGGGTGATCGCACTGCGGCTCGCGACCCGCCACCCCGAACTGGTCGACTCCCTGGTGGTGGCGGACTCCAGCGCCGGTTCCGGCACCGATCCCGCGAAGGCCGACGCCATGCGGCAGCGGGCCGCGGAGCTCGCGGAACTCGGGCCGCGGGAGTTCGCGGAGCGGCGTGGGCCCCGGCTCGTCTCGCCGGACGCGCCCCCTCGGCTCGTCCGCCGGGTCGTCGACACCATGGCCGCCTCCGTGCGCCTGCCCGGCTACGCGTACGCCGCCGAGTCCATGGCCGGCGCCGACCTGCGCCCCGAGATCCCCACGATCACGGCCCCCGCCCTCGTCCTCTGCGGCGACCAGGACCGGGTCACCGGCGTCGAGGCCTCCCAGGCCATCGCCGGGGCCCTGCACAAGACCGCCTACGTGATCGTCAAGGACGCCGGTCACCTGGCCAACCAGGAGCGGCCCGAGGCCTTCAACGCCTGGGTCCTCTCCCACCTGCGCATCACCGCCCGTATCCCCGAAACCCCCGCTTTCGAAGCGCCCACCCCCGAACAGGAGCTCTCCTCATGCCTCTGACCACCACCGAGTACGACAACGGCGGCGACCTCGGCAAGTACACCGACTCACTGATCGCCACCAAGGAGTCCCGGGTGGCGGACTTCAGCACGCTGTCCTTCCAGGAGAAGGCGGGCCCGCAGTACCGCCGCGGCCAGATCCGTTACGTCGGCTCCGGCGCGACCGGCAACCACGAGAACGACAGCCGCATCCTGCCGTCCGGCGGCTTCACCTTCTCCAACATGCTGCTGCCGCCCGGCGCCGAGGGCCCCGAGCACACCCACCACGACGTCGAGGAGGCCTTCTTCGTCCTGGAGGGGCAGGTCAAGGTGGGCATCCACCGGGGCGCCGACGAGGCCGAGTACCGCACGCTCGGCTACCGCGACATGATCGTGGTCCCGGCGGGCGTGGCGCGCTCCCTGAAGAACGAGGGCGACACCGACGCGCTGTTCTGCGTCGTCATCGGCACGCAGAAGCCGCAGGTGCCGACCTACCCCGAGCACTCGCCGATGCACGGCGTCACCCGTGACTGACGACCGCACCACCGACGACCGCACCGTCGTCATCACCGGCGCGGGCCGTGGCCTCGGTCTTGCCATGGCCCGCCGGGTGGGCGAGGACGGCTTCCGGGTCGTCGTCGCCGAGGTGGACGCGGGGCTCGGCGGCGAGGCCGTCGCCGGGCTGCGCGCCGACGGCCTGGACGCGCATTTCGTGCGGTGCGATGTCGCGGACCCGGAGTCGGTGACCGAACTCGCGCAGTATGTAAGGGACTTGGGCCCGTTGTATGGCCTGGTCAACAATGCCGCGCTCGCCAACGGCGTCGGCGGCAAGGAGTTCCAGGACATCGAGGTCGAGGTGTGGGACCGCCTGATGGCGGTCAACGCCCGCAGCCCGTGGCTGGTCGCCAAGGCCCTGCACCCGCAGTTCCGCTCCCCCGGGCGGATCGTCAACATCGCGTCGGACGCGGCCCTGTACGGGTCGCCGCGCCTGGCCCACTACATCGCCTCCAAGGGCGCGGTCATCGCCCTGACCCGGGCGATGGCACGCGAGCTCGGCGACCAGGGGATCACCGTCAACGCGGTGGCGCCCGGACTCACCGAGGTCGAGGCCACCGCGACGGTGCCCGCCGAGCGGCACGCGCTCTACCGGGGCAACCGGGCGATCTCACGCCCGCAGCAGCCGGACGACCTCGTCGGGCTCGTCTCCTTCCTCCTCTCCGAGGAATCCCGCTATCTGACCGGACAGGTGATCGCCGTCAACGGCGGCTTCACCATGAACTGACACGACGGAGCCACCACTCATGGATCTGGGCCTCTCCGACCGGACCGTCCTGGTCACCGGCGGCAGCTCGGGCGTCGGCCTGGCCACGGTCCGCGCCCTGCTCGACGAGGGCGCGCGCGTCGCGACCTGCGGGCGCGACGCCGGCCGTCTCGCCGAGGCCGCGGCCGGCCTCGGCGGCGGTGACCGCCTCCTCACGGGCGTGTGCGACGTACGCGACGCGGACGCCGTGCGGGCGTTCACCGAGCGCGCGGCGGACACCTTCGGCTCGCTCGACGGGCTCGTCAACAACGCGGGGCAGTCCCGGATGAAGGGCCTGGCCGAGTCGACCGCCGAGGACTGGCGCGACGAGCTGGAGCTGAAGTTCGCCGGGGTCCTCAACCCCCTGCACGCGGCCCGCCCGCACCTGGCGGTGTCGGACGCGGCGAGCGTCGTCAACGTCAACGCCGTGCTGGCCAAGCAGCCCGAGCCCCGCCTCATCACCACGAGCGCCGCCCGCGCGGGCATCCTCAACCTCTCCAAGTCCCTGGCCACGGAACTCGCCCCTGAGGGCATCCGCGTCAACTCGGTCTGCCTGGGCCTGATCGACACCGGCCAGTGGACCCGCCGCCACGCGGCCGCCGACTCCGGCCTCAGTTACGAGGACTGGCAGGCGGAGCTCGCGGCGGACCGCGGGATCGCACTCGGCCGCCTCGGCCGGGCGGAGGAGGTCGCGTACGCGATCGTCGCGCTGCTCTCGCCCCGCGCCTCGTACACCACCGGCACCAGCATCGACGTCTGCGGCGGCGTCGGCCGCGGCATCCTCTGAGGAGCTCACCCATGCCACCCACCCCCTCCACGCCACCGACGCGTCACGCCACCGGCGGTGACCTCCTCGTCGCCGTCCTGCGGGAACTCGGCATCGACACGGTCTTCGGCATCGTCAGCGTGCACAACCTGCCGCTGGTCGAGGCGGTCGACCGGGAGCTGCGCTTCGTCCCGGTGCGCCACGAGGCGACCGCCGTGAACGCGGCCGACGCCTACGGCCGTGCCCGCGGTTCGCTCGGCTGCGCGCTCACCTCGACGGGGACGGGCGCGGGCAACGCGGCCGGTTCCCTGGTCGAGGCGCTGAGCGCGGGCACCTCCGTCCTGCACGTCACCGGGCAGGTGGAGAGCGAGTTCCTGGGCAGCGGCCGGGGCTTCATCCACGAGACCAAGGACCAGCTGGGCATGCTCAGGGCGGTCTCCACGTACGCGGCGACCATTCCCTCGGCGGCGGACGCGGGCCGGATCCTGCGCGAGGCGGCCCGTTCCGCCCTGACGGACCCGTGCGGCCCGGCGAGCGTCGAGTGGCCGGTGGATCTGCAGTACGCGGCCCAGACGGACGCCGCCGAACCGGTGACCGCTCCGGACCTGCCCCAGCCCGCCGAAGCTGAACTGGACGCGGCACGCGCCTTGTTGGCGTCGGCCGAGCGCCCCCTCGTCTGGGCGGGCGGTGGTGCCACCCGCGCGGGCGCCGAGCTGGCCGAGCTGCTGCACGTCACCGGCGCCGGGCTGCTCACGTCCAACTCCGGCCGCGGCGCCGTGCCCGAGGACCACCCGCAGGTCATCGGGAACTTCGCCACCACACCGGCGGCCCGGTCCCTCCTCGCGGACGCGGACCTGCTGCTGACCATCGGGACGCACTTCCGGTCCAACGAGACCGCCGACTACGGGCTCACGCTCCCCGAGGCGCACATCCAGATCGACGTCGACGCCGACGCCCTCGGCCGTGTGTACCCGGCTCGGCACGCCCTGCACGGTCACGCGCCCGCCGTGCTCGCGGCCCTGCTCCCGCACGCGCGCCGGGCCGACGAGAGCTGGACGCGTCGGGTCGCCGCCGTCCGCGAGGACGTCCGCGCCACCCTGCACGACAACATCGGCCCGCAGGCCGCGATCTGCGACGCCATCCGTGCCGCGCTGCCCCGCGAGGCGGTCGTGGCCCGCGACGTGACCATCCCGTCCAGCAGTTGGGGCAACCGGCTCCTGGAGATGTACGACCCCCGCGACAACGTCTTCCCGCGCGGCGGCGGCATCGGGCAGGGGCTCGGCATGGGCATCGGCGCGGCACTCGCACGGCCCGACGCGCCCACCGTCGTCCTCGCCGGCGACGGCGGGCTCGCCGTCCACCTGGGCGAACTGCTCACGCTCGCCCAGGAGCGGCCGCGCCTGACGCTGATCGTCTTCAACGACGGCGGCTACGGCGTGCTGCGCAACATGCAGGACCGCTACAGCGAGCGCCGTTCCGGAGTCGATCTCGCCACTCCTGACTTCGAACTCCTGGCCAAGGCCTGTGGGCTGCCGTACGCCAGGATCGCCTCCGAGGAGCACGCGCGGCCGGTGATCGGCCACGCCGTCGAGTCCGACGGGCCGACCCTCGTCGAGGTGGACCTGGCCCGCCTGGGGCCGATGAAGAACCCGTTCACCCCGCCCGTCAAGATCCCCGGCCAGTGAGCCAGTGAGGAGGACTTCACCATGAACGAGAGCGAACTCACGCTGCTTGTACGCCGCATGACCTGGGAGGCGGACGGCGTGCTCTCCGTCGAGCTCGTCCATCCGGACCGCAAGCCCCTGCCCGCCTGGAGCCCCGGAGCGCATCTCGACCTCCACACGGGCGGCCACGTACGCCAGTACAGCCTGTGCGGCGACCCGCGCGACGCGTCCGTGTACCGCATCGGTGTCCTCAACGAGGCCTCGTCGCGCGGCGGTTCGCGGCACGTACACACCAAGCTGCGGCCGGGACAGACGGTCACCGCCTCCGAGCCGCGCAACCACTTCGGCCTCGAGGAGGCCCCCGGCTACCTGTTCGTCGCGGGCGGCATCGGCGTCACCCCGCTGCTCGCCATGGCCCGCGAGGCCGCGCGGCGCGGCGCCGGCTGGCGGATGGTGTACGGCGGACGCAACCGGGGTTCGATGGCGTTCCTCGACGAACTGGCGTCCTTGAGCGGCGACTTGACCGTCGTACCGCAGGACGAGCACGGGCACATCGACCTCGCGTCGGCGCTCGACGGACTCCCCGCGGGGACGCTCGTGTACTGCTGCGGTCCTGAGCCGCTGCTCACCGCCGTGGAGGCGCTCTGTCCGGCGGACCGGCTGCGCGTGGAGCGGTTCGCCGCGCCCGTCGTGGAGCAGGCCGGGGACGCATCGGCGTTCGAGGTGGAGTGCCGGGCGTCCGGCCTCACTCTCTCCGTGGGCGCCGACACGTCCATCCTGCGGGCCGCCGAGGACGCGGGCCTGAGCGTCAGCAGTTCCTGCCAGGAGGGCATCTGCGGCAGCTGCGAGACGCGGGTGCTCGACGGCACGCCCGATCACCGCGACTTCCTGCTCAGCGAGGCCGAGCACGCCGCGAACACCTCGATGATGATCTGCGTCTCGCGCTGCGCGTCCGGCCGTCTCGTCCTCGACCTGTAATCCCCCACCGGAGGCAACAGTGACCACCACCTGGCCGTACCTGGACATCCACCAGTCCCGTACGCACGAGCCGACCCCTTACGAGTACAAGCTCGCCGCCACCCTCGAAGAGGTCTTCACCAAGGAGGGCCATGAACTCTCCGATGTCATCAATGGGCTGAACGCCCGTCAGGTGCACGCGCCCGACGGCGCCCCGTGGACCGAAGAGTCTTTCCGTGCCGAGATGAACCGACTGGGAGCGTGACCCCCATGACCACCCTTGCCGGCCCGACCGCTTCCGCCGACCACATCTACGCCACCGGCCTGCGCAACCAGTGGCACCCCGTCGTCCCCTCGGACTTCGTGGCCCCCGGCGCCATGCGCAAGGTCACCGCGCTGGGCGAGCAGTGGCTGCTCTTCCGCCGCTCCGACGGCGCCCTCTCGATGCTCGCCGACCGCTGTCCGCACCGCGGGGCGCCCCTCTCCCTGGGCAAACACCTCGGTGACCGGGTGGCCTGCTGGTACCACGGCGTGGAGGTCGAGACCGACGGCACCGTCTCCTCCGTACCGGGTCTGCCCGGCTGCAACCTGGAGGGCAAGAAACTCGTCACGTCGCTTCCCGTGCGCGAGATCGGCGGCGCGATCCTGGCGTACTTCGGCGACGAGAAACACCCGGAGCCCGCCGAGCTGACGCTGCCCGAACCGCTCACCGACCCCGAGGTCGACGCGATCCTCTGCTACGCGGAGTGGGACGGCCCCTGGCGGTTCGCTGTGGAGAACCTCCTCGACCCGATGCACGGCGCGTTCCTGCACCACGAGTCGCACACGATGTACGACGGCGACACCACCGCCAAGTTCCGCATCCGGGAGACGGACCGCGGCTACTTCTTCGAGAAGACCGACCAGCGGGGCGTCAACTTCGACTGGGTGGAGCTGTGCCGCACCGGTGTGGACTGGGTGGACCTGACCATCCCCTACCCGCCGTCGGCAGGACCCGGCGGCCCGTTCGGGATCGTCGGCATGGTCTGCCCGGTCGACGAGAACCGCACCGGTGTCTTCTTCTGGCGCTACCGCCGGGTGCAGGGCTGGCAGCGCGACACCTGGCGCTTCCTCTACAAGACGCTCATCGAGGAGCGCCACTGGCAGGTCCTCGAACAGGACCGCGTGATGCTGGAGGCGATGCCCGCCGACGCCGACCAGCGCGAGAACCTCTACCAGCACGACCTGGGCGTGGTCCGGCTGCGCCGGATGTACCGCGCGGAGGCGGAGGCCCAGGCGTCCGCCTCGTGACGGCTCAGGCCTCCGCTTCGTGAGGGGCGTCGGAGTCGGTGATGGACCGCTCCAGCTTGGACATCAGCCGGGCCAGCTGACGGCACTCGGCCGGGGAGAGTCCGTCGAGCATCCGGCGTTCGTTGTCGAGGTGCTCGGCGAACACCTCGTCGATCTTGGCGAGGCCCGATTCGGTGAGCCGTGAGTAGACGACGCGGCGGTCCTCGGCGTCGCGCTCGCGCACGATGAGGCCGTCCTTCTCCAGGCGGTCGATGCGCAGCGTCACGCCGGCCGATGACACGAGTCCGGAGTCGGCGAGCTGGCCCGCCGTGAGCCGGTAGGGCGCCCCGGCCCTGCGCAGCGCGGTCAGCACGTCGAACCCGGCGACCGCGAGGCCGTGCCGTTCGATCGCCGTGGTGAGCCTGGTGTTGTAGCGCAGGAAGGTCCGGTGCAGTCGCGCGAGGACCTCCAGGGGCGCGGTGTCGAGATCCGGCCGTTCCCTCGCCCAGTCCTCGATGATCGACGCGACCGCGTCCCGCTGGGGCCCCGCCGACTTCTTCCCGGCCATCTGCCGTAGCCTCCCTCTCGCCGTCCCGCGGCCAGTGTCCTGCCGCGGTCAGTACGGAAATCTTAGCCCTGAGAGAAGTGCGCGTTCGCGGGACCACCTGCACGACGGCGTGGGGACACGCCATACTCGTCCGATACATCGGATGTCTTTTGTCTTGCGAGGCGAGGTCCCCATGGCTGTCACCGACGAAGCCATCGAAAAGATCAAGGGAATGATCGTCTCCGGCGCCCTGCGCCCCGGCGACCGACTGCCCAAAGAGAGTGAACTCGCCGCCGACCTGGGCCTTTCACGCAACTCACTGCGCGAGGCGGTGCGCGCCCTCTCACTGATCCGCATCCTCGACGTACGGCAGGGCGACGGCACGTACGTCACGAGTCTGGACCCGCAGCTCCTCCTCGAAGCCCTCAGCTTCGTCGTCGACTTCCACCGCGACGACACGGTCCTGGAGTTCCTCGCGGTGCGCCGCATCCTGGAACCGGCCGCCACCGCGATGGCCTGCGTCCACATCACCGAGGCCGAACTGGACGTGCTGAGCGCACAGTTGGACGCGCTCGGCCCGGCACCCTCGGTGGAGGAATTGGTCGCCTGCGACCTGGAGTTCCACCGGGGCATCGTGCAGTCGTCCGGCAACTCGGTGCTCTGCTCGCTCCTTGACGGCCTCTCCGGGCCCACCACCCGGGCCCGCGTCTGGCGCGGCCTCACACAGGAGGACGCCGTCAGCCGCACCCTGCACGAGCACCGCGCGATCCTCACCGCGCTGCGTGCCCGCGACGCCGAGGCGGCCAGGTCATGGGCGACGGTGCACATCGCGAGCGTGGAGCAGTGGCTGCGCTCGACGCTGTGAAGCACGGCTTCTGAGGGAGTGCGCGGGCCTCCCGCGGGGCAATGATCCATCCATCGCGGCCCGCGCAAGGGGGCTGCGGAGGGACCCGCCGGACGCCGTAAGGTTGGGGCGTACGTAAAGGACATCGGAAGGAGGCCTGGGTGATCGAGCTCGAGGGAGTTCCCGAGCTGGTCGACCCGGTCATGGTGGCCGCGTTCGAGGGCTGGAACGACGCCGGCGACGCCGCCTCCACCGCGGTCGCGCATCTCGACAAGGAGTGGAAGGGCGAGGTCTTCGCGGCGCTTGACGCCGAGGACTACTACGACTTCCAGGTCAACCGCCCCACGGTCTTCCTGGAGGGCGGCGTCCGCAAGATCACCTGGCCGACGACCCGGCTCTCGGTGGTCCGCGTGGGCGGCGACAAGCCGCGCGACCTCGTGCTGGTGCGCGGGATCGAGCCGTCGATGCGGTGGCGGTCGTTCTGCAACGAGATCCTGGGGTTCGCCCATGAGCTGGGCGTGGAGCTGGTGGTGATCATGGGCGCACTGCTCGGTGACACCCCGCACACCCGCCCCGTCCCGGTCAGCGGCGTCACGTCCGACCCTGACCTGGCCCGCACCATGGACCTGGAGGAGACGAAGTACGAGGGCCCGACGGGCATCGTCGGCATCCTCCAGGAGGCGTGCACGCATGCGGGTGTTCCGGCGGTCAGCCTGTGGGCGGCCGTCCCGCACTACGTCTCGCAGCCGCCGAACCCGAAGGCCACGCTGGCCCTCCTGAACCGCCTGGAAGACCTCATCGGCCTGCGCATCCCGCTGGGCGACCTCGCCGAGGACGCGCGTGCCTGGCAGGTGGGCGTGGATCAGCTGGCGGCCGAGGACAGCGAGGTCGCCGAGTACGTCCAGTCGCTCGAAGAGGCGCGGGACACGGCCGAGCTGCCCGAGGCGACCGGCGAGGCCATCGCCCGCGAGTTCGAGCGCTATCTGCGGCGACGCGACGGCGGCGGCCCGCCGCAGCCCGGTGGCCACGCCACGGAGGGCGGCGACACGGCCCCGTATCTGCGCGACAGCCCCGGCGACCGCACGCGGCCGGCGAAGCCGCAGACGCGTCCGGACACGGAACCTGGGCCCGGAGCTGCAACGGAATCGGACGAGGAGAGCAGCGACGAATCCGGACCCGCTGATTCCTCCGAGGACTGACAGCGGCGTAGAGCGAACGCGATGGGGCGGCACCCGGGAGGGTGCCGCCCCATCGCGTTCTACGTCTGGCCGGATTGAGGCGTGACATCGCCTTCCGGACGAATTGCACGGGCTTCCCCGATCCCCTTGATTTCAAACCCAGTTGGGGCAAAGGGGGTGGACGACCGCGCCGGGCGGTAGCAGGGTGTGCCCCGGAACGCGCGGCCACAGCGCGCGGCACGGCACCCATCCCCGAGCTCTCCACCTTTGTCGAGCAAGGGGACGCCCCATTGATCGAAGGGAGCGGTGAAGCGATGACCGACCAGGTAGAGCCGGCAGGGGGCCCGGGAGCCAGTGGCCCCGGACCTGACGGGGCGGGATTCACCTACCGCGCGTCCGAGCAGGAGCTGATCGTCGTCGCACGGCCTCAGGCCCGGTTGCGGGCCGGGGCCGAGGGCGTCCGCTCGGCGGCGGGTTCCGACGTGTCGGCCCTGAACATGTTCCTCGGCGACGAACAGCTCGCCCTTGAACCGCTGTTCGGCAACGAGGAGCGGCTGCTCTCCGCGGCCGGGCGGCTCGGCGCACCGGACGGCGGTGACGACGACGTCCCCGACCTGGCGCTCTTCTACCGCGTACGCGGCGGCGAGAGCCGGGCCGAGGAACTGCGCTCGCGGCTCGCCGCGCTGCCGGGGATCGACACGGCGTACGTGAAGCCGGGTGCCGTACCGGCGTCGCTCGGCTCGACCGACAAGCCGCAGACCCCGCTCCAGCCCCGGTCGGGAGATTTCGGAGCGCCCGACGCCGGCGAGTCCGCGCGCCGCAAGGAAGGCGCCCCCGTCACGCCCGACTTCACCGGCCGCCAGGGCTATCTGCGCCCCGCGCCCGAAGGCGTCGACGCTCACTGGGCGTGGCAGCGGCTCGGCGGTTCGGGCGAGGGCATCACGGTGATCGACGTCGAGGGAGCCTGGCAACTGAGCCACGAGGACCTGGCGGGCAAGCTCGCCGGCGTGGTCATCGGGACGCCCGTCCAGGACGTGGCCTGGCGCAACCACGGCACGGCGGTGATCGGCGTGATCGGCGGCGACCGCAACCACGTGGGGATCACGGGCATCGCGCCCGAGGCGATGACCGCGACGGCCTCCTTCCAGCCCCTGGGCACCGCGGCGACGATCCACGCGGCGGCGGAGCGGCTCGGCCCCGGCGACCTCGTGCTGATCGAACTGCACCGCCCGGGGCCGCGGTTCGACTTCGGGCCGCGCGACGACCAGCGGGGCTACATCGCCCTGGAGTGGTGGCCGGACGACTACGCGGCGATCCGGTACGCCACCGCGAAGGGTGTCATCGTCGTGGGCGCGGCGGGCAACGGCGCCGAGTCCCTGGACGACGCGCTGTACGAGCGCAGGCCCGACGGGTTCCCCGCGTGGTGGCGCAACCCCTTCAACCCCTCCAACCGGCCCTCGGGCGCCGTCCTGGTCGGCGCGGGCGCGCCGCCGCCCGGCACTCACGGCCGCGATCACGGCCCCGACCGCTCACGCCTGGGGTTCTCCAACTACGGCGCCCGCGTGGACGCCCAGGGCTGGGGCCGTGAGACGACCACGACCGGCGGCTCCTGGAACCAGCCGGGCGATCTGCAGGGCGGCCCCGACGAGATCGCCTGGTACACGGACACGTTCTCCGGGACCTCGTCCGCCTCACCGGTCGTCGTCGGTGCCCTGGCCTGTCTGCAGGGCATGCTGAAGGCCGCGGGCCAGCAGCTGATGACCCCGGAGCGGGCGCGTGCGATGCTGCGCTCGACGGGCTCGCCGCAGCAGGACGCACCGGGCCGGCCGGCCTCGCAGCGGATCGGCAACCGCCCCGACATCAAGTCGGCGGTCACGAACCTGCTGCCGTCGGCGGTGGGCTCGGGCCGGGCCGAACGCTACTGGGACGAACTGATCCCGTATCCCCCCGAACTCCCGCCGCGCCTGCGGCTGTTCGTCGCCGGCGAGTGGCGCAACCTGAACGACCCGTCCCCGGACATCCGCCAGGCGGTGCGCGCCGCCTTCGCCGGAGGACACCCCGACGTACGCGTCTGGTTCTCGGACGACGAGGTCGTCGGCCTGGTCGTCACGGGCTGAAGCATCACAACCATTGAGGGAAGGTGGCACACGCATGAGCACCACCCCGCAGATGAGTCCCCTGCAGCAGCAAGGCCAGCAGCAACAGGGCCGGCAGGGCCCGAGCACCGCGCCGCCCCAGCAGTTCGGCCAGCAGCAGCAACAGCAGCCGTTCGGTCAACAGCCCTACGGCCAGCACCAGTCCGGCCAGCAGGGCATGCCCGGCATGCAGGGAACGCAGGGAATGCAGAGCCCCCAAGGGATGCAGAGCCCGCAGGGCATGCAGGGAATGCAGGAAATGCAGGAGATGCAGGGCATGCAGGGTGCGCAGCAGCAGGCACCGCCGCACCTCCAGCAGCAGCTCCAACAGCTCGGCCGGCAACAGCCCTACCAGCAGCTGCTCCAGCAGCTGGGCCAGGAGAACATCCCGCAGACGCAGGCGCCCGAGATCTCCACCCAGGCGGTCACGTCGAACGTCGCGACATCGTTCTGGGACGTCGTCCAGCCCCTCCCCGGCCAGGCTTCGGCCCTCTACCTGTGGGTCGACGACGCGTGGCGGGTGTTCATCAACCCCAACCCGCGGGCCCGCGAGGAGGTGCAGGTGGCGTTCGCGTTCGGCCAGCGGGTGTACGGCTACTACGACGCCGGCAACCCGACGTATCTGCTGGCCATCGTGGTCACGAAGTGACGGTCACCGCCGTCGCGTGAAACAGACCGCGGCGCCGGGCGGAGTCCTTCCCGCCCGGCGCCGCTCTCCGTGCCGGATGAACCCGGCGGTCGCCGAGTGACTACAGGGCCACGCCGAGCAGCGCGTCGACCGCGCGGGACACGACGCCGGGCGCGCCCTCCTCCGTGCCGCCCTCGGCCTCCTGGCGGGCGGCCCACGCGTCGACCGCGGCGAGCGCGGCCGGTGCGTCCAGGTCGTCGGCCAGTGCTTCGCGCATCTCCTCGACGAGGGCGTCGGCCGAGGGTCCGTCGGGACGCGAGACGGCGGCACGCCACCGGCCGAGGCGCTCCACGGCCTCGGTCAGGACCGAGTCGGTCCACTCCCAGTCGGCGCGGTAGTGGTGCGCGAGGAGTGCGAGGCGGATCGCGGCCGGGTCGGTCCCGTCCCGCCGCAGCTTCGACACGAAGACCAGGTTGCCCTTGGACTTGGACATCTTCGCGCCGTCCAGGGCCACCATGCCGGCGTGCACGTACGCCTTGGCGAAGGGGTACTCGCCGGTGAGCGCCTGGGCGTGCGAGGCACCCATCTCGTGGTGCGGGAAGGCGAGGTCGGAGCCGCCACCCTGCACGTCGAAGCCCATGCTCAGGTGGTCGAGGGCGATGGCCACGCACTCGATGTGCCAGCCGGGGCGGCCACGGCCGAGCGAGGCGCCGTCCCAGCTCGGCTCGCCCTCACGGGCCGCCATCCAGAGCATCGGGTCGAGCGGGTCCTTCTTGCCCGGGCGGTCCGGGTCGCCGCCGCGCTCGGCGGAGAGCAGCTTCATCGCGGCGGCGTCGAGTCCCGACACCTCGCCGAAGTGCGGGTCGGACTCGACCGAGAAGTAGACGTCGCCCTCCAGCTCGTAGGCGGCACCCATGTCCCGGAGCCGTTCGACGAGCGGCACGATGCCGGGTATCGCCTCGACGGCTCCGATGTAGTGCTGCGGCGGGAGCAGACGCAGGGCGGTCATGTCCTCGCGGAACAGAGCGGTCTCGCCTTCGGCGAGCTCGACCCAGTCCTTGCCGTCGCGGGTGGCGCGTTCCAGGAGCGGGTCGTCCACGTCGGTCACGTTTTGGACGTAATGAACCTGCCGCTTGGTGTCGAGCCACACGCGCTGCACGAGGTCGAACGCGTTGTAGGTCGCCGCGTGACCCATATGGGTGGCGTCGTACGGAGTGATGCCGCAGACGTAGATACGGGCGACGGGACCGGGGTCAAGGGTGACAAGACCGCCGGTCGCGGTGTCGTGGATCCGGAGGTCGCGGCCCTTGCCAGGAAGGGCGGGGACCTCAGAAGCGGGCCAGGCATGCATTCCATGAGCCTAACCGGACGGAGCGTCCGCATACGAGTGGGGGGCCTGGCGTGGGCGCCTTCTTCGGGCGTGGGCGCCTTGGGCGGGGCCACTGCACCACCGCTTCGCGGCGGATCTTTTCCCGCCCACCCACCCGATCACCCGGCAGCGAGCCGCAAGGCGAACAGGTGGACCGGTTCAGACCGGCGGCCACGGAATGGCCGGCCACTCCCCGCCGGGTACCGGGTGCTTCCCAGAGGCCAGCAGGGCGTCCACCCTCGCGCGGAGCGCGTCCACCTCCGCGCCAGTGATCAGCTTCCCCAGCCGGAGGGCCAGCGGCGCCTCGCCGACCAGCGCGTCCCGCAGGGACTCGAGCACCCCCACCGCCTCGGCGGAAAGCGGCTCTCCCGCCCACCCCCACAACAGCGTGCGCAGCTTGTCCTCGGCGTTGAAGGTGACCCCGTGGTCGATGCCGTACAGGCGCCCCGCGTCGGTCAGCAGATGCCCGCCCTTGCGGTCCGCGTTGTTGATCACGGCGTCGAGCACCGAGAGCCGCCGCAACCGCTCGTCGTCCTTGTGCACGAGAAGGGCCGTACGCCCCTCCCCCACGTCGGCGAAGCCGATGGCCTTCCAGCCCTCACCCGGTTCCGCGCCCTCGACGAGGGCCAGCAGCTCCCCGCCGTCCTCGGCGGACTCCGGGTCGGTGTCCGAGCCCTCGATCCACAGCTGGCACATGCCCTCGCCGTGCGGCCCGTCCCGCAGGACGGTCGGCGGGACCAGGCCCCACCCGGTCGCCTCGGAGACCTCGTACGCGGCCACCTCCCGCTGCGCGAGCGTCCCGTCGGGGAAATCCCACAGGGGACGCTCCCCGGCGACGGGCTTGTAGACACAGGCGGCTTCCCGGCCCTCGTACGAGATGGAGCAGTAGAGGACCGCGTTCGAGGCTTCACGGATGCGTCCGCGGACGGTCAGCTCGCCTTGGGCGAGCAGTTCCACGGTGTCGGCGCCGGAGGCCGGACTCACGCGCCCCGCCGGTATCCGTTCTGCCGCGGGCATACGTGTCCTTCCGGGTCGAGCGGGAGGCTGCACAGCGGGCACGGCGGCCGCCCCGCGTTCACGACGTCGAGGGCGCGCTTGGCGAACGCGCGCGCCTGCGCCCCGGTGAGCCGCACGCGCAGCATCGGCGGCCCGTTCTCCTCGTCCTGCAGAAGCCTTTCCTCGGCTTCCGCGAGATCCTCGTCGGACTCGGCGTCCAGCTCGACCAGAGCCTGCGCCTCGACGATCATCCGCTCCTCGTCGCCGTCCCAGGCGAGGGCCATCGTGCCGACGCGGAACTCCTCCTCGACGGGTGCGTCAAGGGGCGCGCTGTCACTGACCTCCGAGGGGGCCACCGCGGGCACGGGGGTGTTGCCGCCACTGCGGCGCACCACCTCGTCCAGCAGCTCTTCCATGCGTTCTGCGAGGGCGGCCACCTGCGTCTTCTCCAGGGCGACACTGGTCACCCGGACTCCCGCGGAGGCCTGGAGAAAGAAGGTACGCCGTCCGGGGAGTCCGACCGTTCCGGCCACGAAGCGTTCCGGCGGGTCGTAGAGGAACACCTGACGCGACACGTCCTGTCTCCATTGGGATCGACTGCGGTTGATCATTTGCGCTCGTTCGGCGCGACGACTGCACCCTACTGCGGGTGACGATCACGGTGCTCCCGCATCGCCTCCCACCGCCGCGTCGCTGCCCGACGGCTCCACGCGGGGCGCGAGCGACCCGAAGTCGCCGGTGTCCCCCAGGCGTACGAGGAAGGGGCGCAGGCGCGTGAAGCGGATGGCGGTGACGGAACAGGGCTCCACGGAGATGCGCTGGAAGAGGTCCAGGTGCAGGCCGATGGCGTCCGCGACAAGGGACTTGATGATGTCGCCGTGCGAGCACATCAGATAGACCGCGTCGGGGCCGTGATCGCGCTCCACGCGCGCGTTCCACTCGCGTACCGCCTCGGCCGCCCGCGTCTGCATGGCCCGCATGGACTCACCGCCCGGGAAGGCGGCGGCCGACGGATGCTGCTGTACGACCTCCATCAGCGGCTCGTCGGACAGCTCGGCCAGCTTGCGCCCCGACCAGTCGCCGTAGTGGCACTCCCCGATGCGGTCGTCGGTGTGCGCCCGCAGGTCCGGCCGGGCGGCGAGCAGCGGCGCGACGGTCTCCTGACAGCGCTGCAGCGGGCTCGCGACGACTTCGGCGAGCGGCAGGTCCGCGAGGCGCCCGGGCAGTGCGGCGGCCTGTGCGGCGCCGCGCTCGTCCAGGGCCACGCCGGGGGTCCACCCGGCGAGCAGGCCCGCGGTGTTGGCGGTGGATCGTCCGTGCCGGACGAGGATCAGCGTGGGCATGCGGGCCAGCCTAAGCCGACGCGGGGGTGCGCCCCGAGCGGAGGTTCGGAAGAATGCCCTCCGTGATCGTGGACTGCGCGATGTATCGGGACGGGCGCCGCACCGAGTGTGCGGCGGACTTCTCGGATGCCCTGGGCGAGGCACGTGCCGCGGGGGACGCCTTCGTCTGGGTCGGCCTGCACGAACCGACGGAGGAGGAGTTCGACGAGGTCAGCAGGGAGTTCGGGCTGCATCCGCTGGCGGTGGAGGATGCCTTGAAGGCGCATCAGCGGCCCAAGCTCGAGGTGTTCGACGACTCTCTTTTCGTGGTCCTGAAGCCGGTCGTGTACGAGCCGGACAGCGACGCCGTGTCGTCGGGCGAGGTCATGGTCTTCATCGGCGATGGCTTCGTGGTGACGGTCCGGCACGGCGAGGGCTCGCCCCTCGGTGCCGTACGCCATCGCATGGAGGCGGAGCCCGAGATGCTCAGGCACGGCACGACGTCCGTCCTGTACGCGGTCGCCGACGCCACGGTCGACCACTATCTGGAGGTCGCGGCCGAGCTGCAGACCGACCTGGAGGAACTGGAGGCGGAGGTCTTCTCGCCCGACAGCGGGGGCAGCCGCAACACGGCGTCCCGGATCTACCGCTTCAAGCGGCAGATCGTCGAGTTCCGCCGGGCGACGGGGCCGCTGGCGATGCCCATGATGCGGCTGTCCGGGTCGGGCCCCTTCGCGCCCAACGTGCCGTTCGTGAAGGACACGGCCCGGCCGTTCTTCCGTGACGTCAGCGACCATCTGACGCGCGTGAACGACTGGGTGGACAGCCTCGACCGGCTGGTGTCCGACATCCTCTCCGCGCACCTGGCGCAGATGAGCGTGCGGCAGAACGACGACATGCGGAAGATCTCGGCGTGGGCGGCCATGGCCGCGGTGCCGACGATGATCGCCGGCATCTACGGAATGAACTTCGATCACATGCCCGAGCTGCGCTGGCTGTGGTCCTATCCGGCGGTGATCCTGCTGATGGTCGGGATCGAGTTCTTCCTCTACCGGCTGTTCAAGCACCGCGGCTGGCTCTAGGCGCCGCGGTGCGTGCGGGTCAGGCGAAACCGGCGACCGATGTGGCGGGTCCGCCGAGGGCGTCGCGCCGCTCGGGCATCTTCAGGGACACCATCCGCCGCCAGCCGCCGAGCCGTTCGAAGGCGTAGAGGGCGTTGACGCCCGAGGCGAGCGCCGCCGACTTGGGCTTCGGCCAGCCCAGGATGCGTCCCATGTGGCCCATCACGGCGATGCTCACGTCGCGGTACACGCGGGTCTCGGCGCGGGCGCACTCGTGCAGGGTGTCCAGGATCGTCCGCCCGTGGCCGGCCGCCGCCAGGCCCAGCAGTTCCTCGTGGCAGTACGCCAGGTGGTTGTCCTCGTCGTGACAGATCATCCGGATGGCCTTGCCGACCTCGGGGTGGTCGCCGAAGTACGTGACCAGCATGTCCATCTGGTCGGCGGCCCGCTGTTCGGTGACGCGGCTGTGCGCGAGGTAGACGACGACGTCCCGCTCGGTCAGCGGTTCCTCGCGGCGCAGCTTGTCGTGCGCGAGGCCGATGCCCTTGCGCTCAAGAAGCATCGTGTAGTCGGTCTCGGGCGGGACCGGGACGGGTTCCAGGCCGCGCTTCTTCAGCAGGGCGTTGAAGATCCGTCCGTGCTTGTCCTCGTCGGCGCCGTGCCGGGTGACTTTATGGGTGAGGCCGCGGTAGCTCTCGGGGAGCAGCGCCGCGATGCGCCCGTTCTCCCAGCCGCCCTGCGTCTCTCCGCTGGCGGCGATGGAACAGAAGAGCTGGAACGACTCGTCGTTGTCGAGGATCTCCTCGAAGACACTCCTGGCCGACAGCATCAGTGGCACCTCCATGCCTCCGCGCGGACCTCCGCAAAGAACAAGTCAAATGCGGTGGCGCGGGCATGGCAACAGGTGTCACGTACAGCTCCGCCAAACGAAGGACAGTTGCCCCCGGGCGGAGCCGTAACCGACGGGCTCCATGGCGCGTTGTGCCCCGTGACGGCCGTGGCGGGGAAGACCCCCGAGCCCCCACCACGGCCGCAGAACTTTTCCCCCGGGTTACGCCAGGCCGGCGCGCTCAAGCGCCTGCGTACCCGCGCGCAGGGCCGCGATCCGCTCGTCCAGCGTGAAGCCGGCGGGCGCCAGCGTCAGCGTGGTGACCCCGGCGGCCGCGTAGGCCCGCATCCGGTCGGCGATGCGGTCCACGGAGCCGAGCAGCGTGGTCGAGTCGATCAGCTCACGCGGCACCGCGGCCGCCGCACCCTCCTTGTCGCCGGACAGGTACTTGTCCTGGATCTCGGCGGCTTCCTTCTCGTAGCCCATGCGCTGGGCGAGCTGGTTGTAGAAGTTCTGCTTGCGGCTGCCCATGCCGCCCACGTAGAGCGCGGTGTACGGGCGGAACATGTCCGCGAGGGCGCTGACGTCGTCGCCGATCGCGAGCGGCACCGTCGGGACGACGTCGAAGCCCTCCATCGTCCTGCCCGCCTTCTCGCGCCCGGCGCGCAGGTGGCGGATGGCGGTCTCCTCCAGGTGCTCGGCGGAGGGGAAGATCAGCAGGGCGCCGTCGGCGATCTCGCCGGTCTGCTCCAGGTTCTTGGGGCCGATGGCGGCGACGTACAGCGGGATGTGCTCGCGCTGCGGGTGGACGGTGAGCTTGATGGGCTTGCCCGGTCCGTCCGGCAGCGGGAGCGTCCAGTGCTCGCCCTCGTAGCTGAGGCGTTCACGCGTCATCGCCTTGCGGACGATCTCGACGTACTCGCGGGTGCGCGCCAGCGGCTTGTCGAACTTGACGCCGTACCAGCCCTCGGAGACCTGCGGTCCCGAGACGCCGAGGCCGAGGCGGAAGCGGCCGCCGGAGAGCGAGTCGAGCGTGGCGGCCGTCATGGCGGTCATCGCGGGCTGCCGGGCCGGGATCTGGAAGATCGCGGATCCGATGTCGATGCGTTCGGTCTGCGCGGCCACCCAGGAGAGCACCGTCGCGGCGTCCGAGCCGTAGGCCTCGGCGGCCCAGCAGACCGCGTAGCCGAGCTTGTCGGCCTCCTTGGCGACGGCGAGGTTGTCCGCGTCCATCCCCGCGCCCCAGTAGCCGAGGTTGATCCCGAGCTGCATGGCCGAATCCCCTTACTGAGCAGTAACGTCCCTGTGCCGGGGACTGTAGCGCGTGGGCGCGGGGCCCGTCAGCGGCGGGCGCGGGGGTGGCCGGGGGGTTCGCGGGTTTTCCACAGGCGCAGGTTTGTCCACAGCCCCTCACGCCGCTGGAGCACGGCCAGTAATCTCAGCGCCCATGGAGCAGAGGCATCTCGGCCGTACCGGCCTTCGCGTGTCCCGGATCGGACTCGGCACCCTCACCTGGGGCCATACCCAGGAGAGCGACGCCGCCGATCTGCTGAAGGTGTTCTGGGAAGCCGGTGGCAGCCTCGTCGACACGGCCGATGTGTACGGCGACGGGGAGGCGGAGTATCTGCTCGGCCGACTCATAGAACGGCTCGTTCCGCGCCGCGATCTGGTCATCGCGACCAAGGCGGGCAGCGTGCCGGACCCCGACCGCCGCTTCGACGGCTCCCGGGGCCACTTGCTCTCCGCGCTCGACGCCTCCCTGGCCCGCCTGGGGACGGACTACGTGGACCTGTGGCAGCTGCACGCCTTCGACCCCTGCACACCCCTGGACGAGACGCTCCAGGCCTTGGACATCGCCGTCAGCAGCGGCCGGGCACGCTATGCGGGCATCTCGAACTTCTCCGGCTGGCAGCTCGCCAAGGCGGCGACGTGGCAGCTCGCGGCCCCGGGCACACGGACCCGTCTCGCCGCCGCGCAGATGGAGTACTCCCTGCTGCAGCGCGGCGTCGAGCGGGAGCTGCTGCCCGCCGCGACGGACCTCGGCGTGGGCCTGCTGCCCTCGTCGCCGCTCGGCCGCGGCGTGCTCACCGGGAAGTACCGCCACTCCATCCCGGCCGACTCGCGCGGCGCCTCCGACCACCTCGCGCCGTTCGTCGCGCCCTACCTGGACGACGCCGCGGGCCGCATCGTCGACGCGCTCGCCACGGCCGCGGACGGCCTCGCGGCCACGCCCCTGCAGGTCGCCCTCGCGTGGGTGCGCGACCGCCCCGGAGTGACCGCGCCGATCGTCGGCGCGCGCAACGCGCAGCAGCTCACGGCCGCATTGTCAGTGGAGACCCTTAGTCTTCCTGACGAGATCTGCCGGGCGCTCGACGACGTGTCGGCGCCCGTGCACCGCTACCCCGATCACGACTGGAGCACGCTGTGAGTACGGAGCCGGAGACCGCTGCCGCGGAGGAAGCGGAGGCCGCTGCCCCGGAGGAGACCGAGGCACAGGCTCCGGAGGCGACCGGGGCACAGGCTCCGGAGGCCGCCGCCGACACAGCCGCCGCGGAGGGCGAAGCCGCCGCGGAGAGCAAGGAACTCTCCGAGACCGAGGCGGAGATCGCCGCCCAGCGGGAGCTCCAGGAGCGGATCGCCGAGCGGAAGGCCGCCAAGCAGGGGCCGGTCGACGCCGGAGCCAAGCTCAGCGGCAAGGCCGCCGACCTGCTGGCCGCCGTGCGCGCGGTGGAGAGCGGCGAGAAGCCGGTCGAGGGCGCCTTCAGCGAGCCCGCGCCCGCGCCCCGCAGGACCGCGCCGGAGCCCGTGCGGCGGACCCATCCCGTCGCGGCGGCCCCCTCGGGCCCCGGCGACGAGGCCGTGGAAGCGGTCCGTGCCGTCCTCGCCGACGGAGGGGCGCCCGCCGCCCTCGCGGCGCGGACGGCGGCGGTGCTCGGCGAGGGTGCGGATGACCAACTGCGCGCGGATCCCTGGCAGTTGCTGCGGGTCAGCGGCGTGCGCACGGAGCAGGCCGACGGGTTCGCGCGTGCGCTGCTCGGCGCGGAGTGCGGGCCCGACGACGAGCGCAGGGGACGCGCGATCACCGCCTGGCTTTTGGAGCAGGCGGCCGTCGCCGGGCACACGGCCCTGGACGCGGCGGCGCTCACCGCGGCGCTCGGTCAGCGCGCCGTGCCCGATCCGGACGCGGCGGTGCAGAGCGCCATCGCGGAGGGCGACATCCTGGTCTTCCAGGACGCCGTCGAGACACCAGGAGCGCCGGCCCCCGCGCGGGAGGAAGCCGACGGAGAGGCCGAGGAGACCGAGCAGCCGGTCCGCGTCCTGGTCGGCCTCGAGCAGTACGCCCTCGCCGAGGAGAGCCTCGCCGACGGCCTCGCGCGCGTGATCAACTCCCTCTCCAAGGAAGAGGGTTCGGGCCCCGAGGCCGCCGACTGGGAGTCCGCGGCAGGCGAGGCGTCGGGTTCCACCGCCGAGCTGATCCGGGCGGTGGCCGGTCACGGTCTCGTCCTGCACACCGGCGGCGAGGCGGCACGCGCCGAGCCCGCCGCGGTGCTGAGGGCCGCCGCGGGCCTCGGCCTGCGCGCCTGGGCGGCCACGCACAGCTCCGCGGGCCGCCGTCGCGTCGCCGGACTCGCGGGAGCGGACGGGACGGGCCAGGCCGAGGCGGGCCCGCAGGAGAGCGGCACCGCGACCGTGGCCGGGCTGCTCACGGGAGCGGAGGGCCCGGGGCGCGACAGGGACGGCGCGCTGGCCCTCGACCTCCTGGTGGTCCTTGACGCGCCGCAGCTGGACGTGGAGACCGCCGCGATGCTGGTGGAGTCCCTGCCGGACGGCGCACGGCTGGTGCTGAGCGGCGACCCTGGGGTGCTCTGGTCGGCGGGCCCGGGCCGGGTCTTCGCGGACCTCCTCGCGGCGCGCTGCTGCCCGCAGGTCGTCTCACGCGTCCCGGACCCGGGACCCATCGGGGAGCTGGTGTCCGGCATCGGCATCGGCGAGCTGAACCAAGTCGAGGCGCCGGGCAAGGAAGTCGTGATCGTCCCGGTGCGCGACGCGGGCGAGGCGGTCCACCGCACGGTCCAGCTCGTGGCGGACTCGGTGCCGCGGGCGATCGGGGTGCCCACGGAGGACACCCAGGTGATCACTCCCGGGCACGGTGGGGCCGCCGGCACGCGTGCGCTGAACACCGCGCTCAAGGAGCGGCTGAACCCCGGCCCCGGCAAGTTCGCCGGGTTCGACCCCGGCGACCGCGTCGCCCACGTCCCGGCGCCCGGCCGCACGACCCTCGGCCGGGTCCTGCGGGCCGACGCGGAGGGGCTGCACCTGGAGTGCGACGGCGCCCCCGTCGTCGTGGCGAAGGAGCAGGTGGAGCAGACGGTGCGGCACGCCTGGGCCCTCACCGCGCACCAGGCCGTGGGCCTGAGCTGGCCCGCGGCGGTCGTGGTGCTGCCCGGTGACGCGACCGCGGCCTTGAGCAGGCCCTGGGTCTACACCGCGTTCAGTCGCGGTGAGCGTCACCTGTCGGTGGTCCAGGGCGCCGAGCAGGCACTGCCGCGCGCGGTGGCGGAGATCCCCGCCAAGGCCCGCACGACACGCCTCCAGACGCTCCTGCGCCCCCAGGTACCCGCCGCGCCCGCCGCGCCCGCCGCGTCCTGAGGCGAGAGCCCTTCCCTCGCCCGCGGGTGCCGGTGACCGCCGGGACCACCGGCACCCGCGGGCGCGAGGGTCAGCGATCCGCGTCCAGGGGGCTCCTGTCGTCGTCGACGTCCACATCGTCCACTTCATCGACCCCGTCGAGTTCCTCGAGCGCCGCCACGGCGTCGACCTCGATCCCGTCGTCGTCCGGCTCGTCGTCGAAGACCGCGCTGACGTCGAACCGGCAGAGAACCCGGTGCGGATCCGCCTGGTCGAAGGGGGTGTCGAGCCACTCCCCCGGCTCGGGGGGCTCATCCGCCGCGGTGACCCAGAGCGTGGAATCGCCCTCCTCCAGGCCGAACTCCTTGTGCCGGGAGGCGATTTCGTCCGGTTCGAACTCACCGAAGAGAACGCCGAGCGCGGCATGCACACTGCTGCCGGCCGCCGTGGCCGCTGGGCTCTCGCCCGACGTGCCCTCGTCGAGGTCCGCGATCCGCTGGGCCTGCGCGAGGAGCCGCTGCGGCTCCGCCACGGCGTAGTCCCTGCGGATCAGCACGCTGAGCGCGTTCGCCTCCTCCGGGCCCTGGTACGGCGGCAGCACTCCGCTGTCCGAACCGGGGATCTCGAAGGGGGTGACCTCGTCATGGCGGTCGTAGAGAAGCTCGTCGTACTCCTCGGCCGCGGCGGCCAGCTCGTTGAACGCTTCGTAGACGGCCGGGTCGTCCTCACCCGACCTGCGTTCGACCGCGGCAAGGTGACGGTCGAGCGCGGTCTTGACCGCCTCGGCGGCGGCGCGTACCTCGGCAGCGGTGGGCTGCGCAGCATCAGACATAGTGCAGACGCTATCCGTACCGGGCCTGTACTTGCACAATAGATGCGATGCCGGAATACGAATTTGTCGACGTGTATGTGCCGCGCGGGGTCACCCGCAAGGAAGCGACGCGCCTGCTGACGGACCACGCGGAGTACGGGCACTGGGAGTTGGACCGCCTGAGCCTGCGTACGGACGGGAGCCGCAGGGTGCGGCTGAAGCGGCGGATCATCCGCCAGCTGCGGGCCACCTGGTGAGGTGAGCCAACGAGCGGGGAGGGTGCCCCGACCAGGCGGGACACCCTCCGTGCTGCGTACCCGCGCAAGGGGCGACGCGCGCCCTGATCAGGCGTTCGACCGCGTCCTGCGGTACAGCACCGTGCCCGCGAGCAGCATGCCCGCACCCACCGGAAGGACGACGCCGACCGGCAGCTCGCTGCCCGTCTGTGCCAGCGTCTCCGAGCCCTTGGGCTGCGCGATGGTCTGCGCCCCCGGCTGATTCGGCATCGCCCGGTCGTCCACCGGCTTCTCACCCGGCGCACCGGGGTCCCCCGGCTCTTCCTGCCCGCCCGGATTCTCCGGCGTCCCCGGCTTCCCCGGTGTCTGGGGCTTCTCCTCCGAGCCGCCCGGCGGCTGCTCCGGCTTCGTGGGCGGCTTCCCGCTGCCCGGCGGGGTTCCCTCGCCCGCGTCGTTGGCGCAGTCGTTGCCGCCGGTCGCGTTGCCGAGGCCGCCGATGGTGACGCTGTTGCCGCAGACGTTCACCGGCACGTCGACCGGCAGTTGGATGTCGTTGCCCGAGGCCACGCCGGGCGAGTCACTGGAGTGCCCGTCCGCCGAGGACCCGCCGCCCGAGGGCTTGCCGTGGCCGCTGCCACCCTCGTCGGAGGTGTTGACGCAGTTGTTGCCCGCCGCGGGGTTGAGCACCCCGACGACGTTGACGCTGTTGCCGCAGACGTTCAGCGGCACGTTGACCGGGAGCTGGACCGAGTTGCCGGACGCGACGCCCGGAGAATCCGAAGCTCCCCCGCGGGCGCCCGAGTCGGCTTGCGCGTATCCACCGCTGATGGCGAGCACGCCCGTCGCGGCCGCCACCGTGATCAGGCCTTTACGAGTGACCTGTCGCATAGGTTTTCCCTGCCTTATGACCTTCAGGAATGCGTACGCGCCTCGGGGCGCGCACACCGAATGCCGGAAGGCCCCGGAGTGCGTGGCTCGCACTCCGAGGCCGACAGACTCAGACCCTCATGGGGTGAGGCACTGCAGCGTCACTTGTTGACGCAGGCGTTGCCGAAGGCGGGGTTCAGGAGCCCGATCACGGAGACCGTGTTGCCACAGACGTTCACCGGAACGTGAATGGGCGCCTGGACGACGTTGCCCGAGAGCACACCGGGGGACTTCACGGCGGCACCCTGGGCGCCGGCGTCGGCAGCAGCGATACCCGCACCAGCGAGCACGAGACCACCAGTGGCAGCCGCAGCAGCGACGATCTTCTTCAGCATTATTCCTCCTTGTTGGCAATGCGATCCCAGCCGCGGACCGCACCACCTGTAACGAGCAGGAGGTAATGGGGCTACGAGCCTATGGCCCCTTTCACTCTTTTCAGTCAAGTACGCACGCGCTGACGATTATTGGAGTGTCGTTCCGGCGTGCGCCCGTCGTCCTCCGGGGGCGCGTGAACCGGCGTTCAGGACGCGTCGATGAACCGGTCGAGCACGCGCACGCCGAACTTCAGGCCATCCACCGGAACCCGCTCGTCCACACCGTGGAACATGCCCGCGAAGTCCAGCTCCGGCGGCAGCTTCAGCGGCGCGAAGCCGAAGCCGCGGATGCCGAGGTCGTCGAAGGACTTGGCGTCGGTGCCCGCGGAGAGCATGTACGGCACGGCGCGGGCGATCGGGTCCTCGGCCTGGAGCGCCGTCTGCATGGCGTCGACGAGCGCGCCGTCGAAGGTGGTCTCCAGGGCCTTGTCCGCGTGCACGTCCGTGCGCTTGACGTGCGGGCCGAGCAGCCGGTCGAGGTCGGCGAGGAATTCCTCCTCGTACCCCGGCAGGAAGCGGCCGTCGACGTGCGCGGTCGCCTGCCCGGGAATGACGTTGACCTTGTAGCCAGCGCCCAGCTGGGTGGGGTTGGCGGTGTTCTTGAGCGAGGCGCCGATGAGCTTGGCGATGCCGCCGAGCTTGGCGAGCGTCTCGTCCATGTTCTCGGGGTCGAGCTCGGTGCCGAGCGCGTCGCCGAGCTCGTCCAGGAAGTGCCGCAGCGTCTTGGTCACCCGCACCGGGAACTTGTGCCGCCCCAACCGGCCCACGGCCTCGGACAGTTCGGTGATGGCGTTGTCCTTGTGGATCATCGAACCGTGGCCCGCGGTGCCGTCCACGGTCAGCTTCATCCAGTGCATGCCCTTCTGGGCCGTCTCGATGAGGTAGAGCCGCAGGTCCTCGTTGACCTGGTAGGAGAAGCCGCCGACCTCGCTGATGGCCTCCGTGACGCCCTCGAAGAGCTCCGGGTGGTTGTCGACGAGGTAGCGCGCGCCGTACGTGCCGCCGGCCTCCTCGTCGGCCATGAACGAGACCACGATGTCGCGCGGGGGCTTGCGCCCGGTGCGCATGCGTTCCCGGACGACCGCGAGGGTCATCGCGTCCATGTCCTTCATGTCGACGGCGCCGCGGCCCCACACGCAGCCGTCCGCGATCTCCCCGGAGAAGGGGTGGTGCTGCCAGTCCTGCGCGTTGGCCGGTACGACGTCGGTGTGGCCGTGGATGAGCAGCGCGGGCCGGGAGCGGTCCTCGCCCTCGATGCGGGCCACGGTGGAGGCGCGGCCGGGGTGCGACTCGAAGATCTGCGGCTCCAGACCCACCTCGGCGAGCTTCTCCGCGACGTACTCGGCGGCCTTGCGCTCGCCCGGGCCCGAGTGGTCGCCGTAGTTGCTCGTGTCGATGCGGATGAGATCGCGGCAGAGGTCGACGACCTCGTCCTCACCGGTGACGGTCCGCGACCGGTCCGCGTCGCCCGCCCTGTCGGCCCTGCTCGGCTCGCTCACGATGGTTCCTCCCGCTATCGCTGCTGGTGGTCCCCCTCATCCTCCCGCGTTCCCCCTCCGACACCCAAGACCGGGCACCCGCCGTCATGCGCCGTTCACGCACCTGACCTGTGTGATCGGAGGCCCCCGAATGTTTGCTATGGTTTTCCACGTCGCCGCGGGAAACCGCGAGAGACCACCGGTCCGGGTGGCGGAATGGCAGACGCGCTAGCTTGAGGTGCTAGTGCCCTTTATCGGGCGTGGGGGTTCAAGTCCCCCCTCGGACACAGAGGTTGACCACGAAAGCGCTGGTCGGGAGCGATCCCGACCAGCGCTTTCGCGTTGCCCGTGACATGGGGCGCTTCCCCCTGTACGCCTGCGGGAGAGGCGCCGTGCCGGATTGATCACCGGCAGCGGGAGTCGGGGTCCTCGGCCGGCTCCGTCCTGCCCGTCACGGTGAGCGGCCCCGCGGGGACACAGTGCGTGTTGTCCTCGGGCACACCGGTGTGCTCCACGCCCTCGTCGTCGCGGTAGTGCCACGCGAACGGCACACCTCGTGCCGTCATCACATCGGGGCCGTCCATGAGCTGGAAGTGCAGATGGGGCTCGGAGGAGTTGCCGGAGTTGCCGCATTCGGCCATCTCCTCGCCGGCCGTCACCCGGTCCCCCACGGCCACGCGCAGCGAGCCGCGCCGCAGGTGCGCGAAGGCCGCGTACACGCCGTCGCCGAGGTCCAGGATGATGTGGTTCCCCATGAGGTGGCTCGGCCAGCCGAGACTGCGGACGAAGCCCTCCAGGTAGAGGAAGAGGAAGGCGGGCAGCGACATGCGCGACAGATGGTCCCGCTGGCGCCGTCCGGTCGCGACGACGACTCCGTCGGCGGGGGCGAGCACGGGCATGCCGTAGGTGGGATAGAGGCGGGGGCGCCGGGCGAGCGGCCAGAGCCAGCGGAAGGGCGGAGCCTGCGGCGGGACTCCGTCGCCGGTCGCTTCGGGGACGTGCTTCAGGTCGATGGCGTAGGTCTGCGCATGGCTGTGGGTGTGGCTGGGAACCTTCGTGGCCGGACCGTTGAGTGCCATCCAGCGCCCGGCGACAGGGGCGCCGAGCACCACCGGCTCGCGGTCCTGGGGCGGGCGCTGGGCACGTATCAGGGTCACGCGCATGGTCTGACCGACGATCAGCAGCGCCACCCCGGTGAACCAGAGCGGGCCGAGCCCTTGACCGTTCACCACGACGCACAAGGCACCGGCGGCGAACACCAGGCCATAGCGCTTCCACAGCATCACGAGCATGTGCACCTCTTCGCAGGCGTGTCAGGTCGGGCGGCGCCCGCATCCTGTCATGGTGGAGTGGCAGGTTCCGGCGGGGATCGGCTTTCGGTCAGGCTCCGACGGTGGCCAACTGCCGGCTGGCGAGGCGCCGGTAGGTGGCGTCCTCCGCCATCAGCCGGGTCGGTCAGTTCCTTTCCCTGCCCACGGTCCCGCCGGCAGAGGAGCGAGCCCACCTGGTCCGCGTCGCCACCGCGCTCCGGCGCCCCCGGCAGGGGGCCGTCAGCCCGGTCCGTCGGGCGGCAGGGCGCGCCGTAGCAGCCGCTCATGGACGAGGCGGCCCACCAGCGCCCCGCCGTACACGACGAAGCCCACCCCCACCAGCCAGGACTGCAGGATCAGGACGGTGCCGAACGGGCCGTACGTCACCGCGTTCGACGCGATCAGGGGGGAGAAGACGAACTGCGAGAATACGCGCAGCCCGAGCAGCCCGAAGGCGGTCACGGCGGCCCCGGGGGCCAGGGCCCGCCAGCGGATCCGGCCGCAGAGCAGCAGGCGCTGTGACCACCAGAAGAAGAGGAACACGCCGATGGTGTCGCCCACGGTGACGAGAGCGGTCTCGGCGGCCGACGACTCCTTCGGGGCGGGCAGGGTGACGAAGAGCAGCAGGAAGAAGACAAGGACGGCCAGCCAGACGACGTGCCGCCACATGGTGTGCCAGCGCGCCGACGGCAGGCCCCACGCACGTTCGTAGCCGGTCTGCACGGCGGATCCGAAGGTCACGCCGAACGCGGCAAGCGCGGCGAGACCGAGTGCCGTGGTCCGTTGCAACGCCCGCCCCGGCACGCCGAAGAGCTGCTCGATCTCCTCCTCCGGCACCTCGGACACCCCGAGACCCTGCACCAGCCACCGGGCGAACCCTTCTCCCCTCGCGAGATCGGCCGCGGCGACCACGACGAGCAGCGGCACGAGAGTCAGGAAGCTCAGCGCCGCGAAGCCCATCGCACGGTGCATCAGCTCCATCTCCCGTCCCCGGTTCCAGGCGAGCCCGGCGAACGACGAGGACGCGAACAGACGGCGGTGCGGTCGCAGGGGTCGACGTCCGTCATCCGGCGGCGTATCGGGTGCAGAGGGCATGTCGGATCGAATACCCGCAATCACCACGAAACCAGCCCGAGGTACCGCCGAACGGGCACCCCACCGGGCTGCTGTCTGCCCAGGGGATCAATCTTGAGGATCACGGACTCCGTCCCACAGATCCCCATGGCGGCGGTGTGCCGGGGTGAGGCCCTGCGTGAAGTACTCGTCGTAGTACTCGTTCTCCACGTGGTGGGCCTGCAGCCAGACGCCGGGGACGTGGATCGCGTCCGTGTGCGCGGGGAAGCGGCGGTGGGTGCGCAGGATGTACGTGCAGATGTCGCGGGCGCACTCGATCACCCGCTCCTCGTACTCGCTCGCCTCGGCGAGATAGCGCCGGCCGTAGTCCTCCCGGTAGATGCGGGTGAACACGTCCTTGTCGCCGTAGACGCCCCCGGGGCCGAACTTCTCGCGGATCACCGCGTCCACCGCGTCGGACATCGAGGCGAACGCGGGCGGGCACGTCGCGGAGATCAGCTGCTCGCCGTCCGGTCCCTTCAGGCCCACCGGGTGCGAGCGCACGTTCGCGTACTTGGGGAGCGGGATGTGCCAGCGCCAGATGTCGGCCGGGCGCCAGCGCGGGGTGACGAAGGTGAAGCCGAGCATCCTGCCGTAGGCCCGGGAGAACTTCGGGTCTCCCAGGGCGATTTGAGGGTTGATGGAGGCGTGGATCCAGGCGCCGAGGCCCATCGCCTCCGCCACCAGCATCAGGTTCTGCAGCAGCAGGTCGGCCTCGATCTGGGTGCGCAGCGGACCGAGGGCTCCCAGCGGGAGCTTCAGCTTCTCGTTCAGGAAGCCGTTCTTGATCCACTTCTGCACGCCCGCGGGACGGTAGAAGTTCCGGTCGTCCACCAGCGTGGGCCGCGCCCCGTCCGGCTGCGTGAGCAGGTACATCAGGGCGTTGATGTACTGGTGGGACAGGTCGACCACCGGGAAGAGGACCGTCGTGCCCGGCAGGTTCGACAGGAAGCGGTTCGAGTCCAGGTAGGCGGGGAAGTCCCGCAGGCCCTCCGCCACGTCCAGGCGGTGGTCGAGGACCTTGACCTTGGCCTCCCGGGCGCGGGCGGTCAGGGTCGCGTCGTCGAAGGGCTCCTCCGGCGCCGGCGGCAGCTTCCGCAGGTAGTACGTGCCCGTGTCGTTGATCAGGAAGAAGTGCGTGCCCTGCGCGTTGTCGGGACTGCCCGCGGTGCGCCCCGCCATGGTCAGGTTCGGCTTCGCCATGATCGGTTTGCCGTTGCGCGGGTCCTCGAAGGGGCGGTCGGGCATGGTCAGCCCCGTACAGCCGGTGAGGGCGATCAGGACCGCCTCCTCCAGCTCGGTCAGGGGCTGCGGGGCGTCCTTGGAGACGTAACTCATCGAGCCCGCGGGGACGGTGGCGCCGCGGCTCACCCGGTGGGTGCGGCGGCGCCAGACCGTCTCCAGAAGGGGACGCACGAAGAGGTCGGCGAGCCCGGGGTGGTGGCCGTCGTCCCGGTTCTCGGGCCCGGCCTCATCCGGCGGCATCACTGCCTCCGTCCCGCACCGGCTTGACCTGCCGCCACGGCGCGAACGCGCTCGCGTCGCGGGGCAGCAGGCCCGCGAGGTCGGGTGCGTGCCGCTGGATCACGGACTTCATGCCGCTCTTCTCGACCCATTCGATGCCGAGCGGCGTGTAGATCTCGGGGCGGTAGTCGACGGTCAGGAAGCGGTCGCTCTGCAGGCGCCGGGTGGCCATCAGGATGAAGACGCGGAAGGCCGTGTCGCTGAAGCCGAAGCCGGTCGGCGGGTTCTCGGCGAACAGGCCGACCACGGTGTCGATCTCGTCGACCGAGCTGTAGACGTCCTTGAGGCGCGCGACGGTCTCCGGGTCCTGGCTCAGCTCCTCGAAGTGGCGGATGCGCGGCTTGTGCAGGCCCGCTCGGAAGTCGTTGTAGCGCGGCACGCCCCGCCTGCGGGTGCGGACGAGGTCGACGACCGACAGGTCGATGATCTCGCCGTCGCGCTCGAAGCGCTGCAGCGCGCGCGGGAAGTTGTTCAGGGTGATCGCGCCGGGGTGGGCGATGCCCAGCGAGTAGAGGGTGTCGGCCAGGCCCGTCTTGCGGATGGCGGCCTCCGCGGCGGCGCCCTGGATGTCCTGGAAGGTCAGGCTCTCCAGGCGCTGCCCGAAGTGGTGCTCGCGCATCACGTAGTCGTCGGGGATCAGCGGGTGCATCCGGTAGACGGTGACGAAGTCCTCGGTGAGCGAGTACGGCGCCGCGTGGTGGTCCGGCAGGGTCTTGGGGATGCCGGTCAGCGAATGGGACTCCAGGAGCCACAGGCCCAGCTTGTTGAGCCAGTTGTTCGGCGGGCCCTCCCAGTTGGTGTGCAGGCCGAGGTCGATGGCCTCGGTGGCGAGGATCGCCGGGGTCCACTCCACCGTGTGGATCTTGGCGATGAGGGCGGAGACCACCAGACGCGCCGTGTGGTAGACGCTGTCCTCGCTCATCGCCGGATACTCGCGGCGCAGGGCGGCGCAGACCGCGTTGTGTTCACGGGCGAACAGCGTGTGCATGGCGCTGAGGCCGAGCCACCAGCTCTCGTTGAAGCCGGTGAGCGGGATGCCGTTCTGGCCGGTGGGCAGGTGGCCGTCCTCCAGGCGCAGGTCGGCGCTGCCGTCGGCCTCGCGCAGGAACCTGGCGGTCTGCTCGTCCGCGCCGTACACCTCGGAACCGTCCCACCAGTGGGACGCCGTGTTGGCGAAGAGGATCGGCGGCTGGTCGCCGGGGAGCTGGATGCCCTCGTTCTCGGCGAAGCGCATGACGTTCTCGGGCGGGCCGCCGGGGGTGTTGTGCCAGGTGCTGCCGGGCGGCAGCGGGACCTCGACCGCCTTGCCGCCCGCCGGATAGCGGCGGTGGTTGACCCAGTCGTGGACCTGGAACTGGATCCAGGCGGCCGCCAGGACGTTGAGCGAGGTCGCGGGGATGAAGGTGTCGCGCTGGAGGAGCGTGCGGCTGACGGTGACCGGGTTCGGGGTGTCGAAGAGGTCGGGCCGGTAGTCCGGCTTCAGGTTGCGTCCGAAGGCCGCGCCCACGGCTCCCATGGAGGGCGCGGAGAGGTCGTTGTACGTCCCGTCGTACGACCGGGCCGTGCGCAGCCGTTCGTCGACCGGCGGCGGCACCCGGACGGCCTTCGGCGGCGCCTCGTGGACATCGGTGTCGATGAGATTGAGGCGCCGGAGCACCTTGCGCAGGAAGACCAGGTTCAGCAGGCTCGCCGACACCGGCAGCCTGTGCCACGGCACATAGCGGTTGAGCGCGCCGAAGAACCGTCCGACCGGGATGCCGAGGACGGTGTTGCGCAGCGGCTCGCCGGTGGTGAAGCGCAGGCCCTGGCGGTGGGCGACGCTCGCTTCGTACGCGGCCTTGCGGGCGCGGTTGAGATTGCCGAGGGGCCGGAACTCGTCGGTCGTGTACCAGGGGTTGAAGGCGAGCTCCTCGACCCGGCCGGCCGCCGCCTGCGCGTCGGCGGTGGCCAGGTCCTGGCGCGGCACGGTGAGGCGTGCGACGGGCACGGGGGGCGCGACGGTGTCCTTCCACTCCACGGAGCCGTCCTCGATGGGCGTGCGCTGTTCGTCCACGTACCGCTGGACGCACAGGTCGAAGACGACATCCGACGTGACGAGTCGGTGCGCCAGCTCCCGGTGCAGGAAGCCCGGGTCGCGGCGCTCGGGCTTGGGGTCGGGGGCGCTGCCCACGACGGGGCGCAGGAGGTAGCGGACGGGGCCCGCCTCGCCCCAGAGGATGGCGCCGCGGCTCCAGTACGTCTCCTTGGCGAGGCTGGTGACCTTGTGCCGGGTGGCCGCCTGGATGTTGCGCCGCATCCGGGTCGCGGTGGAGAACCCGACGGCGAGCGGGAGCTTCACGAACAGGCCGAAGGCCTTCTGCAGCGCGGTGTTCGCGCCCGCCATGGCCTTGGCGAAGGCCACGAACTCGCGGGCGTCGCGGGCGTGCGACACCGGGAAGTTGGTGGCGAGCAGGTCATGGCTCTCCTCGGCCGACACCGTCACCCGCACGGCCACGCCACGCAGGTCGGCCACGGCGTCGGGCTGCCGGGTGCCGCTTGCGTTGGAGAGCCGCACGGTCGCCGCGTACGCGGCGCCCGGCCGGGCGAATCCGCCGCGCAGGGCCTCGGGGAGGTCGTCGTGGAAGGTGAGGCGGGCGTTCTCCACGCCGAGCGCGGGTTTCGCGTGCTGGGTGCGGGCGAGCGAACCGGCCGCGCCGGTGCGCCGGTTCTTCGCCTGGACCTTCATGATCTCGCGGGCCAGGCGCTCGAAGAGACGGTGTTCCGCCTCGGGGCTGCCGCCCACGTATCGCTCGTAGGTCTGCTCGTACTGTCCGGTGTCGGCCATCAGGCGCTTCCTTCGCACGCAGGCATACGGGACGGGGCTGGGTCAGGGCATGGCGCCCTGTGCGACGACAGGGCTCTAGGACGCTACTGGCGGCACCGGACGGCCACAGCGCGGGTTCCCGCCTATGTGCGGGGCACGGTCCGGGCGTCGAACAGGCAGACGGGCGGCGGTATTTGGGCCTGTCGGGCGGCCGAGGGCGGGCGTGCGGCGCGGCGCGGGTGATCGTCGGGCTGTCCCTCTGGGGTCTCCTCCCCCAGCAACCCCAGGAGCGGGGCACGCCGGTGGCCGGTCCGTGCCGGGTGGGCGGGGCACCGGCACGCGCGAGGTGACTGCGGTCCGGGCCGATGGTGTGTCGCAACTCCGTTGCCGTCGCCGCCCGTTCCGGGGGGAACCATGCGCGACCACCACGCCCGGGCTCCGTCCTTCAGCGATCTGCGCCGCCCGTACAAGGCCGGCGCGGACACCGGCCCCGGTCCACCCGGACCTGGTGGAACGGCTGCTGGCGGACACGTCGCAGCCCGACCCAGAGGCGTGGTCCCGCACGCGCTCGCGACGTGCGCGGCGGTGCGCGAGCCGGCGCCGCGCTACCCGCAGATGGACAGCCTCGCCGGGCTCGCGGTGGTGGCGCCCCTCGCGTTCTTCGCGACCCGCCTCGCGCTGACCCGCTCGATCCCGTTCACGTACTCCTTCGAGGACCACGGGCCGGGGCACTACGTGAACGCGCCGGCTCCGCCGGGGGTCATGAGCGAGTACGGCGACGTCCTGTGACGCGGCGCCAGGTGCCTGGAGCCCCTAGTCGATGAAGGCTCCGTCGACGTAGACCCAGGTCCCGTCGACGCGCTCGAAGCGGCTGCGCTCATGCAGGGCGTCGGGGCGGCCCCCGTCGGTGTAGCGGGCCCGGAACTCGACCGTGCCGGTGGTGTGGAACGCGGTCCCCTCAGCCGTGTCCAGGATCTCCAGCCCGACCCAGCGCATGCCCGGGTCGAACTCGACGCGGGGCGGCCGGGTACGGGGGTGCCAGGTGCGCAGGAGGTACGCCTCGTCCCGGACGGCGAAGGCGCAGTACCGGGAGCGCATCAGCTCCTCGGGAACGGCGGCCGCGGCCTCCCCCTTGTGCAGCCGTCCGCAGCACTTCTCGTACGGCTCGGGGTGGCCGCAGGGGCAGGTGGTCTGAGGGCGGGGGGCACGTCGGGACATGCCGACCATTGTCCCCGACGCTACGGGGCGAGGATGTCCAGCTCATGCAGCGCTCCCACCGCGATCTCCCGCGTCAGCTCCTCCGCGCGCGCCGGATCGCCCTCCCGCACCGCCTCCGCGAGCCTGACGTGCAGGGTGACGGCGGCCGGGTCCGGGTCCTCGAACATGACCTGATGGTGGGTGCGGCCCGCGAGGACCTCCGCGACGACGTCGCCGAGGCGGGCGAACATCTCGTTGCCCGACGCGTTCAGGACGATGCGGTGGAAGTTGATGTCGTGGAAGAGGTAGCCCTCCAGCTGCTGGCCCCGCGAGGTGGCGACCATGCCGAGGGCGCATTCGGTGAGGGCCGCGCACTGCTCCGGGGTGGCGTGCTGGGCGGCGAGCCCCGCGGCCGCCGGTTCGATCGCCGAGCGCAGGACCGTGAGGGAGCGCAGCTGGCGGGGCCGGTCGGCGCCTGCCAGACGCCACCGGATGACCTGGGGGTCGTAGACGTTCCACTCCGCGGTGGGCCGCACCGTCACACCGACCCGGCGCCTGGACTCGACCAGGTGCATCGACTCCAGGACCCGCACCGCCTCGCGCACGACGGAGCGTGACACCTCGAAGCGCTGGGCGAGCTCGTCGGTGCGCAACACGCTGCCCGGCGGGTACTCGCCACCGGTGATGGCTGGCCCGAGGCTTTCCAGTACGCGAGCGTGCAGCCCACGGGCCTGATCGGTCATGTCGTCAGGGTATGTGGGGACCCGCGGGAACAAAAAGTCAGACTTTTGTGTCACAGCCTCTTGAATTTGTCAGACCTAATGGGTTTCAGTGACGTGAACGAGCCACGGGTCTCCCCCGTCCCGTGGCTCGTTCCGGACCGATGGCTCGTTTCGGACCGATGTCGAAGAAGACAGCGAGGCAGGACAGCGATGAGCACCCCCCACGTCGTCGTAGTGATGGGCGTGGCAGGAACCGGCAAGACGACGATCGGTCCCCTGCTCGCGGCACAGCTCGGCGTTCCCTACGCCGAGGGCGACGACTTCCACCCCCCGGCGAACATCGCCAAGATGTCGGCCGGGACCCCGCTGACCGACGACGACCGCTGGCCGTGGCTCGATGCCATCGGCGCCTGGGCCCACGGCAGGGCCGGACTCGGCGGCGTGGTCAGCAGCTCGGCGCTGAAGCGCTCCTACCGCGACCGTCTGCGGGCCGAGGCGCCCGGCATCGTCTTCGTCCACCTCACCGGAGACCGGGCCCTCATCGAGGACCGGATGTCCCACCGCCAGGGCCACTTCATGCCGACGGCCCTGCTCGACTCGCAGTTCGCCACGCTGCAGCCGCTCGGCGCGGACGAGGCGGGCGTCGCCGTCGACGTCACCGGCAGTCCGGAAGAGATCAGCGAGCGCGCCTTCCAGGCACTGGCCGCGCTCGACCAGTAGGTCCCCGCAGTTCCCCGTAGCTCCCGTAGGCCCCCCTTCCCCCGCACCCCCCTCCCCTGACGTACAAGGAAGACACCGTGACCAGTCTCAGCGTTGAGATGCTGGCAGCGGACGCCGTCGAGCCGATCACCTCCGCTGGCCATGCCCAGCTGGGTATCGCCGTCCTCGCGGGCATCGCCGTCATCGTCCTGCTCATCACGAAGTTCAAGCTGCACGCGTTCCTGGCCCTGACCATCGGTTCGCTCGCCCTCGGCGCCTTCGCGGGCGCCCCGCTCGACAAGGCGATCGCCAGCTTCACCGAAGGTCTCGGCGCGACGGTCGCGGGCGTGGGTGTGCTGATCGCGCTCGGCGCGATCCTCGGCAAGCTGCTCGCCGACTCCGGCGGCGCGGACCAGATCGTCGACACGATCCTCGCCAAGGCGGGCGGGCGCTCCATGCCGTGGGCGATGGTCCTGATCGCCTCGGTGATCGGGCTTCCGCTGTTCTTCGAGGTCGGCATCGTGCTGCTGATCCCGGTCGTCCTGATGGTCGCCAAGCGCGGCAACTACTCGCTGATGCGGATCGGCATCCCGGCCCTGGCCGGTCTGTCCGTGATGCACGGGCTCATCCCGCCGCACCCCGGCCCGCTGGTCGCGATCGACGCGGTGGACGCGAACCTCGGCATCACCCTCGCGCTCGGCGTGCTCGTCGCCATCCCCACGGTGATCATCGCCGGACCGGTCTTCTCGAAGTACGCGGCGAAGTGGGTGGACGTCCCCGCCCCCGAGAAGATGATGCCGCAGCGTCCTTCGGAGGACCTGGAGAAGCGTCCCGGGTTCGGCGTGACGGTCGCGACCGTGCTGCTGCCCGTCGTGATGATGCTGGCCAAGGCCCTGGTCGACATCATCGTCGACAACCCCGAGCACACGGTGCAGCGCGTCTTCGACGTCATCGGCTCACCGCTGATCGCGCTGCTTGCGGCGGTCATCGTGGGCATGTTCACGCTGGGCCGTGCGGCCGGCTTCACGAAGGAGCGTCTCTCGACCACCGTCGAGAAGTCGCTCGCGCCGATCGCCGGTGTGCTGATGATCGTGGGCGCGGGTGGTGGCTTCAAGCAGACCCTCATCGCCTCCGGTGTCGGCGAGATGGTCCTGGACATCTCCAAGGACTGGTCGATCCCGGCGCTGCTGCTCGCGTGGCTGATCGCCGTGGTGATCCGCCTCGCCACGGGTTCGGCGACGGTGGCCACCATCTCGGCGGCCGGTCTTGTGGCACCGCTGGCCGCGGACATGTCCGACGCGCACACGGCGCTGCTCGTGCTGGCCATCGGAGCGGGTTCGCTCTTCTTCTCGCACGTGAACGACGCGGGGTTCTGGCTGGTGAAGGAGTACTTCGGGATGAGCGTCGGGCAGACGATCAAGACCTGGTCCGTGATGGAGACGATCATCTCCGTGGTCGCGGGTGGGCTGGTGCTGTTGCTCTCCCTTGTGATTTAGCCGGGCCGGGGGCCTTGGTTGCCGTCATCACCGGCTTCGCCGAGTTCGTCCTCAAACGCCGGACAGGCTGGATTCCAGCCCGTCCGGCGCCTTCACTTCCGCCACAGCGGATGCTCCCTCTCCGCCCACTCCGGGTCGACGGACCCGGTCCGCATCCCCCGCCGCGCCTCCGGGTCCGCCCACGCCATCCCCACGTGCCCGGCGGTCACCACGCCGAGCGTCAGGGCGAGCCAGTCGTGGACGAACGTGCTTCCCGTACGCCAGGACAGCGGGGTGAGGTGCGTGAACCACATCAGCAGGCCCGTGCCCAGCATCACCAGGACCGCTCCGGCGAGCCAGCCCGCGTACAGCTTCTGGCCCGCGTTGAACTTTCCCGCCCGGCGGTGCGGGTTCCGGCGCCTCAGCCACGCCCTGTCGTGCGGGCCGAAGCGGTTCAGGAGGCGCAGGTCGCCGCGGAAGGCGCGGGACGCGAGGCCCGCGAGGAAGGGCGCGGGGAGCAGCAGGCCCGACCACTCGTGGACGGTCACCACAAGGGCGCGGCGCCCCACCAGTTCGGCCAGCTGAGGAACGTACAGGCACGCCGCGGTCGCGACGCACACCCCCATGAGTAGCGCCGTCACCCGGTGCACCCACCGCTGTGCCGGGCTGAACCTCCGCACTCGCGCCGCGGCCGCCTCAAGCCGTGGGGTTGTCGTCCCTGCCATTCGAATCACCCACCCACGCGTCGACGTCGTAGCCCCGCTTCTCCCAGTAACCCGGCTGCACCTCGTCGGTGAGCGTGATCCCGGAGAGCCACTTCGCGGACTTGTAGAAGTACATGGGGGCGACGTAGAGGCGGACCGGGCCGCCGTGGCTGTGGCTCAGGTCCTTGTCCTGCATGCGCAGCGCCACCAGGACGTCCTTCCGCCGGGCCTGCTTCAGCGTCAGGCTCTCGCTGTACGTGCCGTCGAAGCACGTGAAGCGGACGGCGCGGGCGGTGGGGCGCACCCCTGCCGCGTCCAGGATGTGGGAGAGGCGCACGCCCTCGAAGGGGGTGTCCGGCACCCGCCAGCCCGTCACGCACTGGACGTCGCGCACCAGGCGGGTCTGCGGCAGGGCACGCAGCTCGGTCAGTGTGTACGTCGTGGGGCGGTCCACCAGGCCGTCGATCTTCAGGCGGTACGTGGACGCGCTCTTGTGCGGGACCGAGGAGGCCACCGAGTAGTAGCGGAATCCGCCCCCGTTGGGGAGCAGGTCCGTCAGGCCCGTGGGGTCCTTGTCGGACGCGGCGCCCAGGAAGGATTCCAGGCCCCGCTGGAGCTGTGGCGCGGCGGCCACCCCCGCGACGCCGAGGCCGAGCATGCCCAGGACCAGACGGCGGCCGACCGGTGTCCCGGCGCCACCGTCCTCTTCGGGCGGGTGCGGAAGGGGAGTTGTCACCCCCCGATTCGAGCACCCGCGGACCCCCGGGTACAGGGGCCGCGGGTGTCCGTCAGCGTTTCGTCATACCTGGGCGCGCGGCTGCTCGCCCGGTGCCTCCGCCGCCTTCTCCAGCTGGAACGCCTCGTTGCCCAGGCCGATCCGTGCGTGCGCGTCCGGCTTGGTCGAGCGCAGGAACAGGCCGTAGACCACGCCGATGAGGGCGGCGAGCAGGATGATGCCGGGCAGCACCCAGCTGAGCGCCGAACCGGAGTCCGCGCCGACCAGGACGTCGAAGTCCTTGACGGTGAAGCCCGCGATGACGAGCAGGCCGGCCGCGGCGAGGGCGGAGGCAGTGATGCGCCAGGCCTGGGCCCGTGCGGCGCCGCGTCGTACGAAGAAGACGATGACCGCGACGGACGCCGTGGCCATCAGGAGGATGACGCCGAGGGCGCCGATGTTGCCGCCCCAGGTGAACAGGTGCAGGACCGGGGCGGTCGGATCGCCGAACGGGCCGTCGTCGGTGACCGCGAAGGCCACCACGATGACGACGGAGATGACCGTCTGGAGCAGGGAGCCGGTGCCGGGCGCGCCGGTGGAGGTGTTGGTCCTGCCGAACGCGGCGGGCAGCAGACCCTCACGGCCCATGGCGAAGGCGTAACGGGCGACCACGTTGTGGAAGGAGAGGATCGCCGCGAACATGCCGGTCACGAACAGGACATGGAGTACGTCGGTGAAGGTGCCGCCGAGCCGGGACTCGGTGAGCCCGAAGAGCAGCCCCGCGCTCTGTTCCTGTGCGGCGGAGACGATGCCGGAGGGACCCGCGGCGACCGAGAGCGCCCAGGAGCTGATCGCGAAGAAGATCGCGACGAAACCGACGGCGAAGAACATCACGCGGGCGACGACGACCTGCGGGCGGCTGGTCTCCTCCGCGTACACGGGTGCCTGCTCGAAGCCGGTGAACGCGGCGATGCAGAAGCAGAGCGAGGTGGCGACGCCCGCGCCCGTGAGGGTGTCGAAGTGGAACGCTTCCAGGGACAGGCCTTCCTTGGCCGGGTCCGCGATGGCCGCGATGTCGAAGATGACGACGAGCGCCACCTCGATGAGCAGCAGCACGCCGAGCACGCGCGCGTTCAGGTCGATCTTCAGCCAGGCGAGCACGCCGACGACGGCGACGGTGACAAGGGCCGGTATCCACCAGGCGACTTCGACGTCGAAGTAGGTGTTCAGGAGCCCGGACACCTCGAAGCCGAGAAGGCCGTAGAGACCCGCCTGCAGCACGCTGTAGGCGACGAGTGCGACCAGCGAGGCGCCCGCGCCCGCGGTGCCGCCCAGGCCCCTCGATATGTACGCGTAGAAGGCGCCCGCGTTGTGGACGTGCCGGCTCATCTCGGCGTAGCCGAAGCTGAACAGACCGAGGACCACGCCGAGGATGAGGAAGAGCAGCGGCTGTCCGACCACACCCATCACGCCATATGTGGTGGGCATGACACCGGCGACGACCATGAGCGGTCCGGTCGCCGCGAGCACGGACAGGAGGAGGCCCGCCGTGCCGAGCCGGCCGGCGCGCAGTGCCGTCTCCTGGCCCTTGTACGTGCTGATCCCGCTGCCGTCGGCGGCGCCCTTGGGGCTCGCGGGTCTCGTGTCGCTCGTGCTGCTCGAACTGCCCGTCGCCATGGCGCGGTTGTCCTTTCGAATCGGCCGGTTGGTGCGGTGGGTCAGGCGGAGCCGAGCGCGGCGCTGCGCGCGGCGGTGAACGCCTTGTACGGGTCCCGGTCCGGGTACGACCAGGGGGCTCGGGTCGCGTGCCGCCCGATGCGGTGGAAGAGGGCGGCCGCCTCGGCCGCCCGGCCCTCGCAGAACTTGGCGTGAGCGAGGAAGTTGAGGTCGACGAGGCCGCGCGGGTGGGTCCCGCCCGTCGGCAACTGCCACTCCAGCCACCAGTCGAAGGCGGCCTTCATGACCTGCCGGGCCCGGCGTCCCGTCCAGTGCTCGGAGGCCGCCGGGTTCACGGGCTCGCTGCCCGCGGCGGCGAGCACGCGGTAGCGCTCGGCGTGCGCGATGACGGGCAGGACCGCCAAGGGCGAATCCGCGGGCGCCTGTTCGGCCGCCCAGGCGGCGAAGTCGTACACCTCGTGCAGCGGGTCCTGGCCCGCGGCGGGGCGTCGCTCGGCGAGCCTCGCCACCATCAGGTGGTGGGCGTGATGGTGCTCGGGGTGCCGGTGGCGGACCTCGTCGAAGAGCCGGACGACGTCCTCCTCGCGGCCGAGGGAACGCTCCAGGGTGAGCAGTGCGAGCCACGGCGTGGGGTCGGCGGGCAGCAGCGCGGCCACTTCGCGGCAGGCGTCCCGCGCCTTCTCGGAACGCCCCTTGCCGCGCAGCGCGAGGTGCACGGACGCATAGGCGAGCAGCACGAGGACATCGGTGCTCTCCGGCTCGGCGAGCCGCCAGTCACGGGCCCAGGCGGTGGTGGTCTGCTCCTGCGCGAGTACGTCGAACCGGTGGCCCCTGCGGTCCCAGTCGTCACCGGTGGCGGCCAGCAGCGCGCGGACCTCGGTCCAGCGGCCCTGGGCCAAGGCGGTACGGGCGTCGGCGAGTTCGGTGTCGTCGAGTGCGGAGTCGAAGGCGTAGGCCGCCCGCTTGCGGGAACGGCCCAAGGGGGGTGGGGGTGGTGACACCGCGGGACTTCCTCCCCGGCGCGGCTCGCGTACGGATGATCACGCACAGCAAAGCGGTAGGCAGCCCTCCAGTCAAGGTCTGCCTTACCCGGGCCCCTTCACCAACTCGTTTCAGAATCCTCAGACTTCACCCCCCACCTGCGGAGTTGACCGACAGGACACGATTCGGACAAGCGGCGACGATCACGTCATGACGTGGCGAACGCGCCCGTCAGCTCACCGACTTGGCCGCCGCCCGGCCCGCCGTGCGCCCCGAGAAGAGGCAGCCGCCGAGGAAGGTGCCTTCGAGCGAGCGGTAGCCGTGCACTCCCCCGCCGCCGAAGCCGGCCGCCTCCCCCGCCGCGTACACCCCGGGCAGCGGTTCGCCGCCCTGGGCCAGGACGCGCGAGGACAGGTCGGTCTCCAGGCCGCCGAGGGTCTTGCGGGTGAGGATGTTGAGCCGCACGGCGACGAGCGGGCCCGCCTTGGGGTCGAGGATGCGATGCGGGGCGGCGGCCCTGATGAGCCGGTCGCCAAGGAACTTGCGGGCGCCGTGGATCGCGGTGACCTGGAGGTCCTTGGTGAAGGGGTTGGCGATCTCGCGGTCGCGCGCGGTGATGGTGCGGCGCAGCGCGGCCTCGTCGATGAGGGGTTCCTTGGTGAGCGCGTTCATGCCGCGCACCAGGGAGGAGAGGTCCTTCTCCACCACGAAGTCGGCGCCGTTGTCCATGAACGCCTTCACGGGGGCGGCCACGTCGGCGCGTGCCCGGTCGATGACGCCGCGCACGGACTTGCCGGTGAGGTCGGGGTTCTGTTCCGAGCCGCTGAGCGTGAACTCCTTGCCGATGATGCGCTGGTTGAGCACGAACCACGTGTACTCATAACCCGACTTCATGATGTGTTCGAGCGTGCCGAGGGTGTCGAAGCCGGGGAAGAGCGGCACCGGCAGCCGGTCGCCGCGCGCGTCGAGCCAGAGCGAGGAGGGGCCCGGCAGGATGCGGATGCCGTGGTTGTCCCAGATCGGGTTCCAGTTCTGGATGCCCTCGGTGTAGTGCCACATGCGGTCGCGGTTGATGAGCCGCGCGCCCGCCTCCTCGGTGATGCCGAGCATCCGTCCGTCGACGTGCGCGGGCACACCGGAGACCATCCGCTCGGGCGGAGTGCCGAGGCGCTCGGGCCAGTTGGCGCGCACGAGGTCGTGGTTGCCGCCGATGCCGCCGGAGGTGACGATCACCGCCTGGGCCCTGAACTCGAAGGAGCCGGTGACCTCGCGGCTGCTTGCCGTGCCGCGCTCGGCGTCGGAGGGCGCGAGGACCTCGCCGCTCACGGTGTCGACGCTGCCCGCGCTGCGGGACAGACCCGAGACGCGGTGGCGGAACTTGAGCTGGACGAGGCCGCGGGCGACGCCTTCGCGCACCCGGCGCTCGAAGGGGGCGACGAGGCCGGGGCCCGTGCCCCAGGTGATGTGGAAACGCGGCACCGAGTTGCCGTGCCCCTGCGCGTCGTAGCCGCCGCGCTCGGCCCAGCCCACCACGGGGAAGAACCGCACGCCCTGCCCGTGCAGCCAGGGCCGCTTCTCGCCCGCGGCGAAGTCGACGTACGCCTCGGCCCATTTGCGGGGCCAGTGGTCCTCGGGGCGGTCGAAGGCGGCCGTGCCCATCCAGTCCTGGAGGGCCAGGGCGCGGGAGTCCTTGATGCGGAGCCTGCGCTGCTCCGGGGAGTCGACGAAGAAGAGCCCGCCGAAGGACCAGTGCGCCTGGCCGCCGAGCGACTGCTCGGGCTCCTGGTCGACGAGGATGACCCGGCGGCCCGCGTCGACGAGTTCCGCGGTGGCGGCCAGGCCGGCGAGGCCCGCACCGATCACGATGACGTCCGCGTCGTAGGCCATCCGGGGGTTCCTCCTCAGCAGGTGCTTACTGGTGAGTTCAGATCCTGAGTAACCGCGGGAGCGGCGTCAACCTTCTGGGCCCGGCAACCTCGGGGATGACGGCCTCGCTTTTAATAATGGTCAGCATTAACATAACTGTATGGCCAGGACCTCAGGACCCGAGACCCGGGAGAAGCTGATCCGCGCCGGCGAGGAGGTCTTCGCCGCGCAAGGCGTGCACGGCGCGCAACTGCGGGACATCGTGCGACTCGCCGGACAGAGCAACCCGTCCGCCGTCCAGTACCACTTCGGCAGCCGCGCGGGCCTCCTGGACGCCGTCATGGCCGAGCGCCAGACCCGTACGGAGAAGATGCTCACCGCCGAGCTGCGGCAGGCACCGGACGGACTCCGCGGGCTGCTCACGGCCCTGGTGCACGCGGAGGCCACCGAGCTCCGCTCGGAACGGGGCCGCCGCTGCCTGCGCATCTCGGCCCAGCTCAGCCACGAGAGCGGCGTCCGCACCCGCACCCCGCACCCGACGCTCGACGGCACCGTCTACTGGGACCTGATCGGCCGCGTGGAGGACTGCCTCACCGATCCCCCCGCCGTCCCCGATGTCCCCGATGTCCCCGATCTCCCCGAGCCGCTGCGCCTTGAGCGGCTCGACCTCGCGCTCACCCTGATCGGCGCCGCCCTGGCCGACCGCGCGGGCCAGTACCTGGCAGGCACCACCCCCCTGACCGACGAACCGCTCTTCCTCGCGGATCTCGTCGAGACCACCACGGCCCTGCTTCGGGCCCCCGTCCCGCGGAGACAGACATGAGCGCAGCGCACGACCTCACCGGCAAGACCGTCGTCATCACCGGAGCCGCCCGCGGCCTCGGTGCCGAGGCCGCACGCCAGGCGGTCGCCGCCGGTGCGAACGTCGTCCTGACCGACGTGCTCGACAAGGAGGGCGAGGTCACCGCCGCCGAGCTCGGCGAGCGCGCCCGCTTCGCGCACCACGACGTGACCTCGGAGGAGGACTGGCAGCGCGTCGTGGCCCTCGCGGTCGGCGAGTTCGGCGGGGTCCACGGCCTGGTCAACAACGCCGGTATCTCCACGGGCCAGTTCCTGGAGTCGGAGTCGGTCGAGCACTTCCGCAAGGTCCTCGACATCAACCTCACCGGCGTCTTCATCGGCATGAAGAGCGTCGTCCCGGCCATGAAGGAGGCCGGTGGCGGCTCCATCGTCAACATCTCGTCGGCGGCCGGGCTCATGGGCCTGGCTCTCACCGCCGGTTACGGCGCGTCCAAGTGGGGCGTCCGCGGGCTCACCAAGATCGGCGCCGTGGAGCTCGGCACCGCCCGCATCCGCGTCAACTCCGTCCACCCGGGCATGACGTACACCCCGATGACCGCGCAGGTGGGCATCGAGAAGGGCGAGGGCAAGTACCCCAACACCCCGATGGGCCGGGTCGGCGAGCCGCACGAGATCGCGGGCGCCATGGTCTTCCTGCTCTCCGACGCCGCCTCGTACGTGACCGGCGCCGAGCTCGCCGTCGACGGCGGCTGGACCGCGGGCCCCACCGTCAAGTACGTCATGGGTCAGTGAGATCGGCGGTGGGGTTGGATGGTCGGCATGACGACGAACAGCCGGCCCGTGCCCGATCCCAGCGAAGAGATCCTGCCCATCGTCGACGAGAACGACGAGGTCGTCGGCGAGGCCCCGCGCGGTGAGGTGTACGCGCGCGGCCTGCGCCACCGCTGCGTCTTCATCCAGGCGCGGGACGCCGACGGCCGCGTGTTCGTGCACCGGCGCACGCCGGTCAAGCTGGTCTTCCCCTCGATGTACGACATGTTCGTCGGCGGTGTCGTCGGGGCCGGCGAGTCCTACGACGACGCCGCCCTGCGCGAGGCGGAGGAGGAACTCGGCGTCCACGGCCTGCCGCGGCCCACACCGCTGTTCAAGTTCCTGTACGAGGACGGCGCGGGGCACAGCTGGTGGTCGTACCTGTACGAGGTGCGCTGTGACCTGCCGGTGGACCCGCAGGCCGAGGAGGTCGCCTGGCACGCCTTCGTCACCGAGGAGGAGCTGGCGGAGCGGCTCGGCGAGTGGGCGTGGGTGCCGGACGGGCTCGCTGCGTACGAGCGGCTGCGGGAACATCGCGCCAGCTAGGGTCGGCTGGTGAGCAACTTCGTACACAGCCTTCGCCTGTGGTTCGCGCCCGAGCGGATCCGGGACGAGGGCGACACCCCCGACTACCGCTTCTCGCTCGCCAACGAGCGCACCTTCCTCGCCTGGCTGCGCACCGCGCTCGCCCTCATCGGGGGCGGTTTCGCGGTGGACCAGTTCCTGCCGGACCTGCGCTGGGGGTGGCGCATCGGGCTCGCACTGGCCCTGCTCGCGGCGGGCGTGCTCAGCTCGCTGCGCGCGGTCAATCACTGGGTGCGCTGCGAGCGGGCGATGCGGCGCGGCGAGGATCTGCCCGTCTCGCGCTTCCCGACCGTCCTGAGCCTGGCCGTCGCGGTCGTGGCGCTCGCCATGGTCGTCGTCGTGCTCTTCGGGTGGGAGGGGTGACCGACCGGGAGGTGGCCGTCCCCGAGCGCGATCCCGGGCTGCAGCCGGAGCGCACCCGGCTCGCATGGCGGCGTACGACCCTGTCCTGCACCGTCGCGTCGGTCCTCGCGGCGCGCGCCGCCCTCCAGGAGGGCACCACCGCGGTGGCCGTCGTCGCCTGCGCCCTCTGCCTGCTCCTGTGGCTCGGTTTCCTGGTCGTGGCGCACCGCAGGATGACCGAGCTCGCAGCGAGCAGCAGGCCGCTCCGGCTTCCGGCGCGGGCCGCGGCGACGGCCGCCCTATGCACGATGGCGCTCGCGGTCTGCGCGAGCGCCATGGTGTTCTGAGCGGCCCGGCGCGAAAGGGCGCCGCCGTCAGTGCCCGGCGGGCCCTTCCTCGGTCGTCCAGTCCACGGTGACGACGATCTTGCCCCGGGTGCGGCCCTCCGCGTTCAGGCGGTAGGCGTCCGCCGCCCGCTCCAGCGGGAACGTCTCGGAGACGTGGACCGTGACGACGTCCTGCTCCACGAGCTGCGTGAGGCGCTGGAGATCGTCCGCGTCCGGACGCACGAAGCAGTAGTGGCCGCCGAGGCCGATGACCGCGCCGTCCGCGATCGACGCGAGACGGCCGTCCGGTGCGAGGAGTTCGGCGGACACCTTGAGGGTGTCGCCGCCGATCGTGTCGAAGACCGCGTCCACCCCGTCCGGGGCGAGGGCCCGCACGCGGTCGGCCAGACCGTCGCCGTAGGTGACCGGCTCCGCGCCGAGTTCCCGCAGGAAGTCGTGGTTGCGCTCGCTCGCGGTGCCGATGACGCGGGCGCCCGCGTGCCGGGCCAGCTGGACGGCGATCGAGCCGACGCCGCCGGCCGCCGCGTGCACGAGGACGATCTCACCCTCCGTCACCGCGAGCGTCTTGACGACCACCTGATAGGCGGTGAGCCCGGTGAGCGGCAGGCCCGCGGCCTCCTCGAAGGTGAGGTTGCGCGGTTTGCGGGCCAGGGTGCGCACGGGCGCCGCCACGTACTCGGCGAAGGTGCCGCGGGAGAGGAAGTCCTCGCGTACGTAGCCGATGACCTCGTCCCCCACCGCGTACTCCGGGACGGAGGCGCCCGGCTGCACCACGACGCCCGCAACGTCCCAGCCCGGGATCACCGGATAGACGGGGTCGAGGATGGCGTCGAGGTGCCCGCCCATGCACTTCCAGTCGACGGGGTTCACCGACGCGGCGCGGACTTTCACCAGGACGGAGTCGGGGCCGACCTTGGGGTCGCGGACGTCGCCGTACTCGAGGACTTCGGGGCCGCCGTACCGGCGGTAGCTGATCGCCTTCATGGGGTCGGCTTCCTGGGAGCGCCTTCGTGGGATCGCCCTGGTGGGGCAACGGGGCGGGGCTGGTCCGGTGGGTCCGGTGGTGGAAACATCCACGAGGCTTCCATATCCCCATCAATGGGGCATTGGGTACTAGCCTGAGAGGGTCACCGCCTCCCACAGAAGGTGTAGTCGCCATGACCACGCTCCACCACGAACACCCCGTCCACGAGCACGTCCACGGCCCGGCCTGCGGCCACCCCGAGGTGCCGCACGGCGACCACGTCGACTACGCGCACGACGGCCACATGCACCGCCTGCACTCCGGCCACTGGGACGAGTGCGAGCCGGCCGAGCACTCGGTGCACGAGGGGCACGACCACCGGCACGGCGAGGGCTGCGGGCACAGCTCGGTGCTGCACGGCGACCACGTCGACTACGTCCACGACGGCCACCGGCACGCGGCGCACGACGGGCACTGGGACGATCACTGAGCCTCCGGGCCGCACCGAGGGGCAACCGCCTCCGCCGACTTCCCCCGCACGGGCGCCGACTGGCAGTCTGTGGCGGGGGATCGGCGTGTGCGGGTGTCTGCGCCCCGCCGCGATCCCGATCACGTTCCCCCTGCGCTCTGGACTACATACCGACTGGTCGGCATCATGAACGTCAGCGCGACGCAGCGCGCACTCGACGACGACCGTCCGACCAGGAGCGAAGATGAGCTCAGACCATCCACCAGGCCTCGACCTCGACCAGTTGCGCGGCCATCTGGACCGCGAGCGGCCGGGCCTCGTGGGCGGCCCGCTCACCGCCCGGCTGATCGAGGGCGGCCGGTCGAACCTCACGTACGCCGTGACGGACGGCACCACGCGCTGGGTCGTACGGCGGCCACCGCTCGGGCACGTCCTCGCGACCGCGCACGACATGAAGCGCGAGCACCGCGTGATCAGCGCCCTGCACCGCGGGACCGAGGTACCGGTGCCCGCCCCGGTGCTGCTCTGCGAGGACGTCGACGTGCTCGGGGCGCCCTTCTACGTCATGGACTTCGTGGACGGCACGCCGTACCGCACCGCCGAGGAGCTCGCCCCGCTGGGCGCCGAGCGCACCCGCGCGGCGGTCATCGGACTCGTCGACACCCTCGTCGACCTGCACTCCGTGGCCCCCGAAGCGATCGGTCTCGGTGACTTCGGACGGCCCGAGGGCTTCCTCGACCGCCAGCTGCGCCGCTGGGGCAAGCAGCTCGACGCCTCGCGCAACCGCGACCTGGCGGGGATCGACGAGCTGCACGCCAGCCTGGGGCGGCAGCTGCCCGTCTCCCCCGCGCCGACCGTGGTGCACGGCGATTACCGCCTCGACAACGTCCTGATCGGTGAGGACGACCGGATCAAGGCGATCCTCGACTGGGAGATGTCCACCCTCGGCGATCCGCTCACCGACCTGGGCCTGCTGGTCATGTACAGCGCCCGGCTCGAACTGCCGGACTCCCCCATCAGCACCACGGCGGGCGCGCCCGGGCACCCGGAGGCCTCCGAGCTGATCGAGCGGTACGCCGCGCGCTCGGGGCGCGACGTCTCCGCTGTCTCCTGGTACACGGCGTTCGCGTGGTTCAAGCTCGCCGTGATCCTGGAGGGTATCCACTACCGGTACACGCTCGGCCAGACGGTCGGCGCGGGCTTCGACCGCATCGGGGAGCTGGTCCCCGTCTTCATCGAGCACGGCCTCACCACCCTCCAAGGACGACAGGAAGGCTGAGACAGCCATGGACTTCGCATTCGACGCCCGTACCGAAGAGCTGCGCGACAGGCTCCTCACCTTCATGGACGAGCACGTCTACCCGGCGGAGAAGACCGCCGAGGAGCAGCGCGCCCTCCTCGACTCGCCCTGGGACACCCCGGCGATCGTCGGCGAGCTGAAGGCCGAGGCACGCAAGCAGGGCCTGTGGAACCTCTTCTTGCCGGACGCCGAGCACGGCGCCGGGCTCACCAACCTGCAGTACGCCCCGCTCGCCGAGATCACCGGGCGCTCCCCGCACCTGGCGCCCACCGCGCTGAACTGCGCGGCCCCGGACACCGGCAACATGGAGGTCCTCGCCCAGTTCGGCAACGACGAGCAGAAGAAGCAGTGGCTGGAGCCGCTGCTCGCGGGTGAGATCCGCTCGGCATTCGCGATGACCGAGCCCGAGGTGGCCTCGTCGGACGCCACGAACATCACGACGCTCATCGAGCGCGAGGGTGACGAGTACGTCATCACCGGGCGCAAGTGGTACATCTCCGGGGCGATGAACCCGGACTGCCAGATCTTCATCCTGATGGGCAAGACGGACCCCGAGGGCTCGGACCCCCGCCGCCAGCAGTCCATGGTCCTCGTGCCGCGCGACACCCCCGGCGTCGAGGTCCGGCGCGCGATGCAGGTGTACGGCTACGAGGACCACTCCCACGGCGGGCACGCCGAGGTCGTCTTCGACGGGGCCAGGGTCCCCGTCAGCAACCTGATCGGCGAGGAGGGCGGCGGCTTCGCCATCGCCCAGGCGCGGCTCGGCCCCGGCCGCATCCACCACTGCATGCGCCTGATCGGCATGGCCGAGCGTGCCATCGAGCTGATGTGTCAGCGCGCGGTGGCGCGTACGGCCTTCGGCAAGCCCCTCGCCCAGCAGGGCGTCGTCCAGGAGTGGATCGCGGACGCCCGGGTCGCGGTGGAGCAGCTGCGGCTCCTCGTCCTGAAGACCGCGTGGCTGATGGACACCGTGGGCAACAAGGGCGCGCACACGGAGATCCAGTCCATCAAGATCGCGACCCCGCGGACGGTCGTGGACATCCTCGACCAGGCGGTGCAGCTGCACGGCGCGGGCGGTGTGAGCCAGGACTTCCCGCTGGCCGAGCTGTGGGCGTCTGCGAGGACTCTGCGTCTGGCGGATGGCCCGGATGAGGTGCACCAGCGGTCGCTGGCTCGGCGCGAGCTGAAGAAGTACCTGTAAGGACCGCTACGGCCGCAACGCCCTCAGCAGCAGGTCCGCCAGGTGGTCGGCGACCTGCTGCGGGGTGAGCGGGCCGTTCGGGCGGTACCAGGTGGACAGGTGGTGGACGGAGCCGAAGTGGTAGTCCACCACCAGGTCCGCGGGGGTCGCCTTGGAGAAGACGCCGGCCTCCTGGCCCTCCTCGATCAGCGCGCGGAACCGCTCGTGGTAGCGGCGGCGCTCGGAGCGCACCTGCTTGTTCTTCTCCGGGCTCAGGTGGTGCATGGAGCGGAAGAAGATCGAGGCGTCGTCGAGGTTGTCGATCGTCGTGACGACCACGTCCGCCGCCGCGTCCCGCACCCGCTGCTCGATGGGCGCGTCGGCGTCCGCGTAGGCGTCCAGACGTTCCTGCTGGACGCGCAGCACCCGCGCGTACACCTCGTGCAGGAGGTCGTCCTTCGAGCCGAAGTAGTGGTAGAGCGCGCCCTTGGTGACGCCTGCCGACTCCACGATCTCCTGCACCGATGTGCGGTCGTAGCCGCGGTCGGCGAAGAGCCGCGTGGCGGCGGCGAGCAGCCGCTGAGGGACGGGCGTGCCGTCACCGTCCGTCGTCCTGGCCACTGCCGCCACCTGCCTTTCGAGGTATTCAGCTCTCGTCGTGCCGAGAGCCCGTGTCGATGCGGGAACGCAGTTCCCGCCGGAGGATCTTCCCACTTGTGGTCTTCGGCAGCTCCGGCAGGATCTCGACCGCGCGGGGGTACTTGTACGCCGCGAGCCGTTCCTTGCAGTACGCCGCCAGGTCGTCCGGCGCGACGTCGGCCTGCGGGCGCAGGCTGACGAAGGCCTTGACCGTCTCGCCGCGGTAGCTGTCCGGGACGCCGATGACCGCCGCCTCACGGACGGCTGCGTGACTGTAGAGGACGTCCTCCACCTCGCGCGGCCATACCTTGAAACCGGACGCGTTGATCATGTCCTTCTTGCGGTCGACCACATAGAGCCAGCCCTGCTCGTCCATGAAGCCGATGTCGCCGGTGCGCAGCTCGCCGTCGGGGAACGCCTCATCCGTGGCGTCGGGGCGCTTCCAGTAGCCGGGCACGACCTGCGGGCCGCGCACGGTGATCTCGCCCTGCTCCCCGAAGGGGACGTCCACGCCGTGGTCGTCGACGATCCTGACGACCGTCTCGGGACCGGGGACGCCGACGGCGAGGGTGCCGGACACCGGGTCGACCGGCGCCTCCTGGCCCGGCGGCACGGAGGCACAGGGCGCGGTGCACTCGGTGAGGCCGTACCCGTTGTGGATGTAGGGGCCGAAGCCCGCGCGGAACTTCTCCACCAAAGCGGGCGGCAGCGGCGCGCCGCCCGAGGAGATCATCACGAAGGAGTCGAAGTGCTCCCGCGAGGCGGAGGGGTGGGCGGCCAGCGCCATGAAGGCCGTGGAGGGGCCCACGGTGTACGCCGGCCTGTGCTCGGCGAAGGCGTCGAGGACGACCCCGGCCTCGAAGCGGTACGCGAGCGCGAGGGTGCCCGCGTTGGTCAGACAGGCGGCGACCTGGGCGACCATGCCGGTGATGTGGAAGAGCGGCGCCATCGCGAAGTAGCAGGCGCCTTCGGGGATGCCGGAGCCGGTGCGCTGCCGCTCGGCGTTGTAGGTGATGTTGCCGTGGGTGTTCATGGCGCCCTTGTGCGTGCCGCTCGTCCCCGACGTGTAGCTGATCAGCGCGATGTCGGCGGGGCCGAGCTGCCGGTCGCCGGGGGCCGGGAGTCCCTGCCGGGCGACGGCCACCAGGTCCTCGGCGTCGGCCGCCTGCGGGAGGCGTTCGAAGTCCAGGACGCGCGTGTCGTTCCGGGTCTGCAGATCGAGCTGGCACGCGGTGAGCACGATGCGTACGGGCGAGGCGGCGGCCGTCTCGCGCAGATACGTCTCCCACGCGCGGTCCGCGCAGATCAGCGCGGTCGCGTCGGCGTCCGCGAGGACGTGCCCGACCTCCGCCGACTTGTACATCGGGTTCACCGGCACGACCGTGGCGCCCGCCTTCCACGCGCCGAGCAGCGCGATCACGAAGTGCGGGGTGTTCTGCAGCAGGATCGCGACCCGGTCGCCCCGGGCAAGGCCGCGGGCGGCCAGGTGCCCGGCGACGGAGTCGCTGAGGGCGTCCACCTCGCGGTAGCTCAGGCGCCCGTCGAAGTAGGCGAGTGCCGTGTGCTCGGGGGCCCTCAGCACCGCGGCCCGGAAGGCGTGCACGACGGACGCGGCGGGTTCGACCGGGCCGCGCTGGGCTTCGGTGAGGCGGCCGAGCCAGGGCTTGGCGGCGTAGATGGAGGCACCGGCGGCCGTGGAGGAGGTCGTGGAGGAGTCGCTCACCGCTCCGTCGCCTCCCACTTCTGCTGGATGTGGTTCATGCCGGTGAGCCACTTGTCCGGTTCGGCGGCGCGGATGCGGTAGTACTCCGCGACCTCGGGGTGCGGCAGGATCAGGAAGCGGCCCTCCTCCATCCCGGCGAAGAGCGCCTGCGCGACGGCGTCCGGCTCGATCGCGGTGGGGGTGAGCACCAGGTCGCCCGCGGTGCCGGTGGCGGCGAGCATGTCGGTGCGCACGCCCTGCGGGCAGATCGCGTGGACGTCGATCCCGCGGTGGCGGTAGGTCAGCGAGAGCCACTCGGCGAAGGCGTACGCGCCGTGCTTGGTGACGCTGTAGGGCGCGGCGCCGATCATGGTGAGCAGCCCCGCCGCGGAGACGGTGGAGACGAAGCGGCCGCTGCCGCGCTCCAGCCACTCGGGCAGCAGGGCGTGGGCCGCGCGGACGTGGGCCATGACGTTGACGTCCCAGGCCGTGGCCCAGACCTCCTCGGGCGCGGCCTCCGAGCCGCCGGAGCCGAGGCCCGCGTTGGCGCAGTACACGTCGATGGTGCCGCTGAGCGCGTCTCTGGCCTCCGGCACGACCGTGGACGCGTCGCCCGGTACGGCCACGGCGCCGATCTCGTCGGCCACCGCCTTCGCCTTGGCGGCGTCCAGGTCGTTGACCACGACCCGCGCCCCGGCGGCGGCGAACCGGCGGGCCAGCGCGGCCCCGATCCCGCCTCCGGCACCGGTGACGACAACTCCCTTGTCCTGCAGGGTCTCCACGATCAGTCTCCTTCGACTGCGGCTCCGCTGTGATCGCAGACTAACCAGTCGGTATGTTCGGATGGAAGAGGCCAGGGCAGCCAGGTTCGTTCCCCGGCCGCGGTCCGCGCGCTAGCGTGCGTGGGCATGACAGCCACCGCGCACACGGAGGTCTCTGCATGAACCTGTCCCGCCGCAGCTTCTCCAGACGGGGCCTGCTGGCCGCCACCACCGCCACGGCCCTCACATCGGCGGCCCCGGCGGCCGCCGCGGGAGGCGGGGGCGGATCGGGCGGCGGCCGGCGGCTGCGCACCGGCTTCGATCGCCTGGCTGCCGACGGCTACGCCCTCCTGGACGGCGAGCGGGTCGGCGTCGTCACCAATCCGACCGGCGTGACCAGGGACGTCCGCCACATCGTCGACGTCATGCACGCCGACGAGCGCGTGAACCTCGTCGCGGTCTTCGGCCCCGAGCACGGTTTCCGGGGGACGGCCCAGGCGGGCGGTTCCGAGGGCCGGTACGACGACCCGGTCACCGGGCTGCCCGTCTACGACACGTACCAGAAGAGCGGCAAGGCGCTCGCCGACATCTTCACGGCCTCCGGCGTCGACACGATCGTCTTCGACATCCAGGACGTGGGCGCGCGCTTCTACACGTACATCTGGACGCTCTTCGACTGCATGGAGTCCGCCGAGCTGGCGGGCAAGCGGTTCGTCGTCCTCGACCGGCCGAATCCGGTGACGGGACGCGCCGCGCTGGGGCCCGTGCTGCACAAGGAGTTCGCGACGTTCGTCGGCCGGCAGCCGATAGCGCAGGCGCACGGCATGACGGTGACGGAGCTCGCGCTGCTGTTCAACGGCGAGTTCCTGGAGCGCCCGGCCGAGCTGGAGACCGTACGGATGACCGGGTGGAAGCGCTCGGACTTCTACGACGCGTCCGAGCTCCCGTGGGTGCCGCCGAGCCCGAACATGCCCACGCCCGAGACCGCCCTGGTCTACAGCGGCACCTGCCTCTTCGAGGGCACGAACCTCTCCGAGGGGCGCGGCACGACCCGCCCCTTCGAGTTGCTGGGCGCCGAGGGCATCGACCGGAAGTGGGCGGCCGCCGCGAACGGCCTCGGACTGCGCGGCGTGCACTTCAGGGAGGCCTATTTCGCGCCGACGTTCTCCAAGTTCCAGGGCAAGACGGTCGGCGGTGTGCAGCTCCACGTGCACGACCGGGAGTCGTTCGACCCGGTGCGCACCGGCATCGCGCTGCTGGTGACCGCCAAGAAGACGTGGAGCGGCTTCGCCTGGCGCCCCGACAACTGGATCGACAAGCTGACGGGCACCACGCGGGTCCGCACCATGATCGACGCGGGCGCGGACACGGACGAGGTGGTGGCGGGCTGGCACGACGACCTCGCGCGCTTCCGTGCCGTGCGCAAGCGGTACCTCCGCTACCCCTAGGTCCTCGGTGGGGAAGGCCCCACCGGCGAGAGGGGTGCCTGTCGGCTGGCAGGTGCCCCTGGCGGGCCGGAATCCTGATCCTCAGCTCCGTACACCCGAGTTGAGGAGATCCGGCATGGCACGGACAGTACGACGCATCGCTCCCCTGGCGGTGGCCGGCACGCTCGGCCTGGGGGTGCTCGTCGCCCCTCGGGCCGCGGCGGCGCCGGCGTCCACCGATCCGGTCCCGGCGATCGAGCGCGCGGCCCATCCCTTGCGCTCGACCGATCCCGGCGGCTCCACGAAGGACCTGCGGCCGATGGGCCGGATGGTGGGTGACGCTTCGGTGGTGGGCCTGGGTGAGGCCACACACGGTTCGCACGAGTTCTTCACCATGAAGGACCGGGTTTTCCGCTACCTCGTGGAGGAGAAGGGGTTCACCACCTTCGCGCAGGAGGTCAGCTGGACCACGGGGCTGCGTTTCGACGCGTACGTGCGCGGGGGCGAGTCGGACGTGCGCGCGCTGGTCCACAAGGAGCTGGCGAAGACGCCCTGGGACACCGAGGAGTACGTCGAGCTCCTGACGTGGATGCGCGCGTACAACGACGAGCACCCGAACCGGCAGGTGCGCTTCATGGGCAACGACCTCAACTACCCTCAGATCGGCACCGAGTTGTTCGACGGGGTGGAGGACTACGTCCGTGCCCACGAGCCCGGCCTGCTGCCCAGGATCACCGAGCTCTACGCGCCGATCCGCCGCCTCGCGGACGGGGACGCGTACATGGGCAGGCCGCTCGACGAGCGCAAGGAACTGGCCGGGAAGGCACGGGAGGCGCACGACCTGCTGGAGAAGCTGCGCCCCGCGTCGCCGGACCGCGCGTTCACGATGGCCCTGCAGCACGCCCGGTCCGTCTCGCAGACCGCCACGATCTACGCGTTCCCCCTGGACACTCCCGAGGGGATCAAGGACGGCATGCTCTATCGCGACCGTCTCATGGCGCGGAACACCGCGTGGTGGCAGCGGCAGACCGGCGACAAGGTGCTCCTGTCGGCACACAACGCCCATGTGGGGTACGAGAGTTACGATCCCCGCTACCCGAAGATGCAGGGCGCCTTCCTGCGGGACCGGCTCGGCAAGCGCTACGTCAGCATCGGTTTCACCTTCGACCGGGGCTCGCTCATGGCGCAGAGTGCGGAGTCCGAGGTGTGGAAGCCACGCTCCGTGGGCGCCGCCACGCGCGGGATGAACGAGCACACGCTCGACAAGGTGCGGCACGACGACTACTTCCTGGACATGCGGACCGCTCCCGCGACCGCCCGGAAGTGGCTGGGCAAGAGCCGTCCCACCAAGAGCATCGGCACGGCGTTCCCGGACGGCCCGCACAAGATCCGGCTCGCGCCCTCGCACGACATCCTCATCCATCTGCACCGCGTCACCGCAGCTCACCGCCAGTCTCAATGACCGAGACAAGCCGTCCCGGCTATTGACTGCCCCCTACATCCAACGCGACAGTGCCGGTCGTGCGGAGTGAAACGACAGCAGCAGAGAAACAGCAGGTCCAGGACGCCGACGGCAGCCCCGAGAGCATGCGCCGGGTGGCCGTCGCGTCCTTCATCGGGACGGCCATCGAGTTCTACGACTTCTACATCTACGGCACGGCGGCCGCGCTCGTCCTGAACGAGGCGTTCTTCCCGACCCTGGACCCGGTCAACGCCACCCTCGCCTCCTTCTCCACCTATGCGGTGGCGTTCGCGGCGCGGCCCATCGGCTCCGTGGTCTTCGGACACTTCGGCGACCGCGTCGGCCGCAAGTCGGTGCTCGTGGCCTCGCTGCTGCTGATGGGTCTGTCGACGGCGCTGGTCGGACTCCTGCCCGGATACGGCACGTTGGGCATCTGGGCGCCGGTTCTGCTCATCCTGCTGCGCTTCCTGCAGGGCATCGGGCTCGGCGGCGAGTGGGGCGGGGCCGCGCTGCTCGCGGTGGAACACGCGCCGAGGAAGAAGCGCGGCCTGTACGCCGCCTTCCCGCAACTCGGCCCGTCCGTCGGGTTCTTCGCGGCGACCGGTGTCTTCTGGCTGCTCTCGGCTGTCCTTTCCGACGACGCGTTCCGCACCTGGGGCTGGCGCGTGCCGTTCCTGCTCTCCTTCCTCCTTGTCGGCGTCGGACTCTTCGTACGTCTGCGCATCAGCGAGACACCGGTCTTCGCGAAGGTCATGGACGCACAGGAGGCCTGCAAGGTCCCCACGCTCGACGTGCTGCGGCACCACCCGCGTGAACTGCTGCTCGGCGCGGGCGGGATGGTCGTCGCGTACGGCCTCTTCTACACGGCGACGACGTACTGCCTCGCCTACTCCACCGGCACCCTGGGCGTCTCCCGCAACACCATGCTGGGCCTCTCGCTGGTGGCCTGTCTTTTCCTCGCGGCCGGTACGTGGCTCGCCGCGACGCGCTCGGACGGTGCGGGACGCCGCAAGCTGGTTCTCGTGGGCGCCGGGCTCGCGGTGGTGTGGGGCCTGGTGCTCTTCCCGCTCCTGGACACCGAGCAGCCGGTGCTCATGGCGCTGGCGCTCGGCGGCGCGCTGTTCTGCATGGGGGTCGTGTACGGGCCGATGGGCGCCTACCTTCCGGAGCTGTTCGGCACGAAGGTGCGCTACTCGGGCGCCTCGCTCGCCTACAACCTGGGCGGGGTGCTCGGCGGCGCGGTCTCCCCTCTGGTGGCGACGCGGCTGCAGTCCGCGTTCGGTTCGTCCTCGGTGGGCTGGTACGTGAGCGCGATGGCCGTCGTGTCCCTGGTGTGCGTCCTCGCGCTGCCGGAGACCCGGGAGCGGGAACTGACGTGACCCGGTGACCGTGGTGGGCGCCTGTCCCAATGCGTGCTGCGGGACATCTGGTCAGTACACCGGGGCCGCAGGACGATGGTCCGCGTGGAGCCCTACTGGGAACTGACCTTCGACGCCGACGGGGATGTCGACACCACGCAACGCGACCATCTCCTCGCCGAGGTGGCCGACGAGAACGTCACCGATCTCCTCGTCCTCGCGCACGGCTGGAACAACGACCAAGACATGGCGACCGACCTCTACCGGCGGTTCTTCGCGCCGTGCCGGGACCTCGCGGGACCGCGCGTACGCCTGGGATACGTGGGCGTGCTCTGGCCCGCCATCCGCTTCCCCGACGAACGGATCCCGGACTTCGAGCCCTCGGTCACGGCCACCGGGCCGGGGCCCGTGCCGGGCGCGGGACCCCTGCTCGACGAGCCGACGCGGCTGCTGCTCGCCCGCACGTTCCCCGATCACGACGACGACCTGCGGCGGATCGGAGCACTGCTTGAGGAACGCTCCGAGGTGACCACGCGCTTCTACGAGTACAGCCGCCTCGTGCGCAACCTGGTCGCCGTGCACCAGAACAGTGCCGCATGGCGCTTCGCCAACGACACCTGGACGGGCCTGCCCGCCATGCTGACCGACGACGCGGTCGAGGTGTGCCAGGTGTTCGCCGCCGCGATGGAGGGCACCGGCCAGCAGGAGCTCTTCGGCAGCCTGCGCAAACGTCTGTGGAACGGGGCGCACGAACTGCTGCGCCAGGCCAGCTACTACGCCATGAAACGCCGGGCGGGCTCCGTGGGCCAGCTGGGGCTCGGCCCCGCGCTCGGACTGCTCGCCCGGGAGGCACCGGACGTACGGGTGCATCTCATCGGGCACAGCTTCGGCGCACGGCTCGTGTCGTACGCCCTGCGCGGGATGCCGGCGCCGGTGCGCAGCGTGAAGTCCACGACCCTGCTGCAAGGGGCCTTCTCGCACTACGCGTTCTCCAAACGCCTGCCGCACGCGCCCTCGCGCAGCGGCGCGCTCAACGGCGTGCAGCGGCGGATCGACGGGCCGCTGGTGTCCTGCTACTCCCGGCACGACGACGCCCTGGGCAAGATCTATCCCCTGGCATCGAAGATCGCCGGTGACTCCTCGACCTTCCTCGGCCTCTGGGAGCGCTGGGGTGCCATCGGGTACGACGGCATCCGGGCGGTGGACGGCGCCAGGCGCGTCAAGCTGGGCCGGGCGATCCCGGCCAAGGGGTGCGTCAGTGTGGACGCGTCGGCGGTGGTGCGGCGCGGCGGTCCGCCCTCCGGCGCGCACAGCGACATCTGCCACGAGGAACTGGCGCGTGTCGTGTTCGCCGCAGGGCGGATCGCTCTGGCCTGACTCCTCCTCGTCTAGCGGTGCTCGGGGAACTCGACGACCTGCTGGTAGGTGGGCCGGTTCTGCCACTGGATCGGCCCGTGCGTGATGCCGCCGAGCGCCCGGTGGATGATCGAGTCCGCGCACCACTGCTCGCCCGGCTTGCAGCTGTCGTCGCCGGGATAGACCTCGGTCGCGGGCTTGGCGACGGCCTGCGTCAGGGTGGCGAGGAGCGCGTCACGGCAGGCGTCCAGCTTCCCCGCGCCGCAGTACGCGTCCCCGAGCCCGCCTTCCACGGGTTGCCCGAGCACGGCCCGCAGATCCTTGTCCGCGTAGCCCCACCAGCCGTACTGGAAGGCCGATCCGGCGTGCGCCCCGGTCGGACCGTGCCCGGCCGACGGTGACTCGTCGGTGCTCAGCTGCGCCGTCAGCGCCTCGTACAGCTCCTTGCCCAGGCCCGGCTTGAACTCCGCCTCGATCAGCAGGGGCCACCAGGCGTCCATGATGCGTACGGCGTCGGGGTGGGCGTAGGTCTTGGAACCCGCCGCCGTCTGGTTGCGCTGTGAACCAGCCTTGTGCCAGGCCTCCAACTGCTGCACTGCCTTGGCCTGTTGGGGGTTGGTCACGGGCTTGCTCCGCACCACCTTGAGCAGTTCGGGAAGCACCTGCTCGCCGCGCAGATCGGTGACCGCCGCCTCGGACATGGCCTGGGTCAGCGAGGCGCGCGTGACGCCGCCCTCCTCGGTGAGCTTCTTGACCCGTCCGTCGAGCAGGTCACCGCGGTGCACCGCGCTCACGCCGAAGCCCGCCGTGCTGAAGTCCTTGGCCTGTTTGTTGTTCCAGGAGATGTAGTAGTCCTGGTTGACGGACTGCGGGTGTTCTGACGACGGGGTCCGTGCCGACGTGTTGTTCTCCGGGTCGAAGTCCGTCCATTCATATGCCGGTTGGGCCGTGACTGGTAGGGCGGGGTCGACGTCCTTCGCGCGCTCGGGGTTGGCGCCGCTGTTGTAGTACGCGGTGTCGCGCGAGTCGGCGTAGAACCAGTTGAAGGCGTAGCTGATGTTCTCGGCGGCCTTCTTGAACGTCGACGCGTCCTTGACGTACGTCGGGTCGTTCAGCATCTGGAAGCCGATGATCGAGTCGGCCTCGTGACGGTAGGTGGAGCGCAGCGAGACGTACGCGACGGGCTTGCCCGCCACGCTCGCGCGGTGCGTCACGACGCCGTACTTCGTGCGGAACACCTGCATGCGGTAGGAGCCCGCGGCGGTGGAGTCGGCGAGGGTCGGCTTCCAGGCGTTCTTGCGCTCGAGCTTCTCCATGGGCGTGCAGGTGCCGTCGTGGAGATAGTGGGCGGACTGCTTGGTGGGGGCGCCGCCGCCCGGTTCGCAGAGCTCGACGGCGTAGGTGTCCGTGATGTCCTGCCCGGCGGACGTGGCCGACCAGGCGTAGTCCTGGCCGCGCCCCAGCTGGACGTACATCCCGACGCCCGCGAAGGAGACGCCGCGCGCGCTGATGCCGGGGCCCTGCAGTTCCTGCTGCATGAGGAGCTGCGGGGCGAAGTAGCCGGTCTGCGGACCGAAGACTGCGACCGGGTTTCCGCTCGCGGTGTGCTTGCCGGAGACGAGGAGGGCGTTCGACATGCCCTTCTTGTGGCCGTCCTGCTTGAACAGGTCGGCGGGCAGCACCCCGTCGTCGTACATCCCCTGCAGGGGCTTGAGCTTCTTGGGCGCCTTCACCGGGTCCTTGGGGGCCTCGGACGCGGACTTGGCGCCGCCCTCGCGGTCGTACACGAGCTGCTCGCGTTCGACCGAACCGGCGTCGGGCATCGCGGTGCCGCGGGCGTTCTCCGGTTTGCCGGCGTACGGGAAGCTCGTGCCGTCGTGGATGGTCCGGACGGCCTCGGGGTCGTTGCGGGCGCGGAAGGACTCCCAGACCTTCGTGCCCTTCTCGACGCCGTACTTCTCCTGGGACTTGAGGAGGGAGAGGGCCGCGTCGACCTCGCCGCCGCCGCCGTTGCCGAAGAGACCGCCGACGACGGACGCGAGCGCGATCATGTCAGTGATCTTGAAGGGCTCTATCTCGCCGATGTTGGTGATCGCGTCGATCTTGCCGGTGAGGACGTACTCACCGGGAAAGTAGCGGCCGTTCTTCGACTTCACGCGGTAGGCGTTGAGCCCGTCGATGTAGGCCTGGGCGTCCTCCATGGCCTGCTTGCCGCGCTCGCCCTGCGTCGACCTGATGTACTCGACCTGCTTCTCCAGGTCCTTCTCCGTGTACGGGGCCTGCGGCCAGAACTGCTGCTCGAGGCCCTGGTTGGCGAGCGCGCCGCCCGCGAAGGAGGTCAGCTCGCCGCGGCCGATGTGCCGGAACAGGTCGATCAGCCAGAGCCGGTCCTGCCCGGCCGCGAAGCCCGCGCCGAACTCGGTGCCGTAGCGCGTGGAGCCCTTGATGTGCGGGATGCCGTACTTCTTGTCCCGGGTGATCGTCACGTCGTCGCGCGGCCTGGTGACGGAGGCGACCTGGCCGTCGCGGACGCCGAAGGAGGCGTCGTTGAAGAACTCCGTCAGCTTGTCGTCGGTGAGGGACGGATAGCCGGAGGAGAGCGCGTCGTACGGGCCCAACTGGTCGTTCGCGTGCTTGGGCTGGGTGCCGAGGACGCGGTGGGCGAGTATCTCGGCGAGCGTGGCGTTCCCGTTCGCGCCGGGCGGAAGGATGTCCGCGCACTGCCCCTCGCAGTAATCCGTGACGGCCGGTGGGGGCTCGTCGGCTTTCGCCGCCGCCCCCGGCTGCGGCGCGAGGAGGGACGCGGCGAGGGCGAGCGCCGCGGTGGCGGTGAGGGTTCTGAGCCGGACGATGCGTGGTCGCATGTGTGCTCCTTCGGGCTCCGCTTGTGCACCTGTGGGAGGGAGTTGGGGCGGAGGTTACTGGCGGGTTGCCGAACCGGGAAGATGAACATGCGTCGCCTTTCCAGAATCCGCACATCGGCACTGCTCACAGCCCTGCGTGTCGGGCCCGATGACATCCGTCCGAAATCGGATGCCTCACAAGGGAGCCGAATCGCGTGTCGATACGTCTACTCGGCAACGTCCGAGAACGTGCGACGGAGGTGCAGGGCGATGGCCGGATTCCGGAGTCTCGCGAGACAGGTGCGTGATCCGCTGAGCGATTTGGCACTGCGGCGGTATTCACTGCGCAAGTGCCTGGAGAGGTTCGCCCCTTACGGCCACCGGGCGACCTGGGACCATTTGTGCTCCCGGGCGGGCTTCGGGCCCGAGGACCGCTCGCCCGATCCGGCGCGGTTGGTGGCCGCGCTCGACGAACTGGAGGCGGCACGTGCGGTCTGGCTCGCCTACGAGCGGGACTTCGCGGAGCGCCGACGCAAGGAGAAGCACGACGGGCTGCGCCGGCCCGGCAGCGTGGACGACTGGCACCGGTGCACCTGGGGCGGGTTCGGGGTCGCCTGGTGCGACGATCCCGGCATCCACCCCTCGGGACCCCTCGCCGAGGTGCTGCGGCGGCTGATCGCGGCGCTGGAGCGGGAGCCGGGCACGTTCTGCCCGGTGTGCGACCGCACCGACCTCGTCTGGACGCACGGGCTGGCGCACGAGCCCTCCGCGGGCGCCGTCTGCACGGGCTGCGGCATCGCCGTGCCGGCCCCGGTGCTCACGCCCGACGCGATGGCGCGGGCACGCCGGGCACGGCCGCTGGTCTCCGCATGACGTCCGGCCGGAGCGTCCGCGGGCGCATACGGGCTAGGGCGTCGCCACGTCCGTCTGTATGGCCAGCTTGAACTCGGCGAACATGAGCGGCGCGGCGATCTTCACGTCGCCGGGGCCGCGCGCCGACATCTTCAGGCCGATCGGTGTCTGCGGGTGGACGAACATCTGCCACATGTGCGTCCGGTACTGCCCGCCCCTGGTGGGCGCCCAGTCGATGGTGGCCGTCGAGTCGTACCCGGTGGAGTGCCCGAGCGGATCGCGCACGAAGCGCGCGCGGTACTCGGTGGGCCGGTCGTCCGGCTCCCAGAAGATCATCGCCGACAGGGTGCCCCAGCCGTGATGGCTCGGCCAGATGAGCCCGGACCGGGCGTCCGGGAAGCCTGACGGGCTGGTGGCACCCTTGCCGGGGTCGTGCATGTGCCACGGGTCGTACGACTCCTCGGTGCCCGTGTACGGAAAACGCACGAGGTGGTAGCCGTCGCTGTCGTAGGCGATCTTCTGCCGCCCGCTGCGCGAGGCACTCCACAGCAACGAGCAGATGACTGTTCCCATCGGCCTTCCCCCTGTGAGTCGTCTGTGTTCGTCGTCTGTGCTGTCCTGTGGTGATGCAGGTATGTCTGAACGGCGCCCGCGACGCGGGCGATGGTGCGTTGATCCCTCTCTCACCCGGGGCGATGGCCGAGTCCGTGGCGGCGGCCGTCGCGGCCGGTGCGCGGGACGTTCATGTTCACCCCAAGTCCCCCTGTGGGCAAGACACGTTGGCGCCACGTGCGGTTGCGGCCGCGCTGGCAGCGGTCCGCTCCGTGACCTCCGTACCGGTCGGGGTGACCACGGGCGCCTGGGCCGGATCCGACCCCGGGGAGCGGGTGGCGCACATCCGCGCGTGGACCGTGCTGCCCGACCACGCGTCGGTGAACTGGCACGAGCCGGGGGCGGAGGCGGTGGCCGAGGCGCTGATGGACCGGGGTGTGGGCGTGGAGGCCGGCATCTGGTCGGGCACGGACGGCACGGAACGCTTCATGGCGTCGCCGCTCGGCCCACGCGTCCTGCGCGTCCTCGCCGAGGTGACGGATCCCGACCCCGGTACGGCCCGCGACTCGGCCCGCGCCCTCCTCACCGCGCTCGGCCGGGCACACGGCCGCCCCGTCCTGCTGCACGGCGAGGAGGGTGGCACCTGGCCCGTGCTGCGGCTCGCGGGACGCCTGGGCCTCGCCACCCGCATCGGCCTCGAGGACACGCTGGTCCTGCCGGACGGAGAACGGGCCGCGTCGAACGCCCAGTTGGTGTCGGTGGCGCTCTCGATGCTCAGCACGCCCTCACCGTAGGGACGGGCCCGGACTCGGAGGGCGTGACGCTAGCAGGCACATATTCGGTCGCTCCAGCGCTTTGCCGTCGGCACAGTTGGTGTCGATGACCGTCGAATTCCCGTGCCCACACGGCACGTAGAACTCAGGAGCCCGCCCCATGTCGACGCTGCGCGTCACCGCCGAAGTGCTGACCATCCACGAGCATCCGAACGCCGACGCCCTCGAACTGGCCCAGGTGGGCCTGTACCGCGCGGTCGTCGCCAAGGGCGCCTACCGCACCGGCGACACCGCGCTCTACATCCCCGAGCAGTCCGTGCTCCCGGCGGAGCTGATCGATGAACTGGGGCTCACCGGACGGCTCGCGGGCGGCAGGTCGGACCGGGTCAAGGCGGTACGGCTGCGCGGCGAGCTGTCACAGGGCATCGTGTGCCGGCCGCGGGCGCTCGCGGAGGTGGACCTGGCGCGGGCCGCGGCCGAGGGCACGGACTTCGCGGACCGTCTCGGGGTCGTGAAGTGGGTGCCGCCGATACCGCCCACCATGAGCGGCGACGTCGAGCCCGCGCCGGAGCTGCTGCCGTGGGTGGACATCGAGAACGTCCAGCGCCACCCGGACATCTTCGCGCCCGGCGAGGCGGTGGTCCTCACGGAGAAGCTGCATGGTTCCGCCTGCCTCTTGACGTACGTCGCGGGTGAGGGCGAGGACGGGCGGGTGCATGTCTCGTCGAAGGGCTTCGGCTCCAAGTCCCTCGCCCTGAAGGAGGATCCGCGCAATCTCTACTGGCGCGCGGTGCACGGCCACGGAGTCGTGGCCGAGGCCGCCGCCCTGGCCGAGCGGCTCGGCGCGCGCCGGGTCGGGATCTTCGGTGAGGTGTACGGAGCGGGGGTCCAGGACCTCACGTACGGCGCGGACGGGCGCCGCGAGACGCTCGGCTACGCGGTCTTCGACGTGAGCGCCGACATCGACGGCGAGGTCCGGTGGCTGGACCCCGTGGCCCTGCTCCAGGACCGGCTCCCCTTGGTGCCGCGCCTGTACGAGGGTCCGTACGACGCCGAGCGCGTCCTGGAGGTCGCCTCCGGCCGCGAGACGGTGTCGGGCCGCGCCCTGCATCTGCGGGAGGGCGTCGTGATCCGGCCCGCGGTCGAGCGGTACTCCCCCGTGACCGGCGGCCGCGCCATCGCCAAGGCGGTCAGCGCGGACTACCTGACGCGGAAGGGCGGCACGGAGTTCGAGTGACTCCGCGGGCCGACGAGCGGGCGGACGAGCGGGCAGCCGCGTCAGCGGCCCCTCTCGTCCGTCACCCGCACCCCGTCCGCGATCCCCACCACCAGCACCCGCGTCCCCTCCTCCAACGGGCGCCAGCGGTGCGGTAGTTCCGCCGCGCAGTACAGCGTGTCCCCGCGGTCCAGGCGGTACACGGAGTCGTCCGCCTCCACCTCGGCCGAGCCGTCGGCCACGTACAGGATCTCGTCGTTGCGGTGGCGGTACTCGCGGCCCCAGTCGTGATCCCCGGTGAACTCCAGTGCGTGCAGCCGCTGGTGGCCGCGGACCAGCGGACGCATCCGGGCCTCCCGGCCGCCCTCGCCCTCGCCCACCGAGGCCGAGCCGCCGCGCACCACGTCCACCGGCCTCGGCGGATCCGCCGAGGCGAGCAGCTGCACGGCCGTGGTGTCCAGGGCGTCGGCGATGCGCTGCAGCGATCCCATGCTGGGCCGGGAGCGGCCGTTCTCCACCTGACTGAGGAAGGGCGCCGAGACCCCCGCCCGCGCCGCCACGTCCGCCAGTGTCAGGTCGAGGGCCCGGCGGAGCCTGCGGATCCCGGGACCGACCTGCGGGACGCCCGCCGCACTTTCATCACTCGTACCCATGTCCCTCAGCCTATCCGGCGGGTTAATCTCTTCGACACCACTTAAGAAAGTTAAGTGACCGAGCGAACCGGACCGAGAGGACGGGACTTCCATGACCCGCGTGGACCAGAATCAGCGCCGCCGCCGCGGCACCGGCCTGATGGCCCTGGACGAGGACGCCGCTTACGGCGGCTACACCCTCTTCGCACCGCTCACCGGAAGCGGTGAGGTCTATCTCATCGACGCCCACGGCGAGATCGCCCACCAGTGGAACCTCCCGCACCGCCCGGGGCGGCACGCGCGGATCCTGCCGAACGGCAACCTCGCCTACAACGGCGTACTCCCCGACGAGCCCGCGCTCTTCCCCATGTGGCACAAGTACCGCGGCGGGATCATGCAGGAGATCACCCCGGACGGCACGGTCCTGCGCGAGCACCGCGACCGCTTCCAGCACCACGACGCGCACCACTACGGCGACGGGCGGCTCCTCTACACCGCCCTCGAACCCCTGACGGGCCAGGACGCCGCGGCCGTACGCGGAGGCGTGCCCGGATCCGAGGCCGGCGACGGGACCGTGTGGGCCGACACCATCGTCGAGGTGGACGCCGAGGGGAACACCACCTGGGAGTGGAAGGTCTCCGAGCACCTCGGGCGCGCGGACTTCCCGCTCCACCCGGACTACGCCCGCGAGCACTATCCGCTGATCAACAGCGTCCTGCCGACGAGCGACGGCAACATCCTCGCCAGCTTCCGCTCGGTCTCCGCCGTCGTCGTCATATCCCGTGCGACGGGCGACATCATCTGGCGCTCGGAGCCCGGCGTCGTCTCCCAGCAGCACTGCCCCACCGAGCTGGAGAACGGCAACTTCCTCGTCTTCGACAACGGCGTCTTCCGGCCGCACTGGGACGTGCCGTTCAGCCGGGTCATCGAGATCGAGCGCGCCGGCGGCAAGGTCGTCTGGGAGTACCACGACCCGGCCCGCGAGTCGTTCTTCGCGCCGTTCATGGGCAGCGCCCAGCGCCTCCCGAACGGCAACACCCTGGTCACCGACTCCCCCGCGGGCCGCCTCTTCGAGGTCACCGCGGACGGCTATCTCTGCTGGGAGTACGTCGTGCCGTTCTTCGGCGGCTACGCGGAGGAAGAGGTCCGCAAGCTCTTCCCCTCCGAGCCCAACGCCGTCTTCCGCGCCTATCGCTACGCCGCCTCCGAACTGCCCTGGCTCACCCCGGCTCCCGCTCCAGCGAAGGGCTGAGCCCGTGGTGGCCGCCGTCGACGAGCGCCTTCCGCTGCCGCGCCTCGCACCGCTCGCCCTCCAGCACCTCCTCGCCGGGATCGCCGCGCCCGTCTCCTCGGTGATCCTGATCGGCACGACGCTGCGGCTGACCGCCGCTCAGACGGCCTCGCTGCTCAGCGCGACGCTGGTGCTGTGCGGCATCGGGGCGCTGCTCCAGTCCCTCGGGGTGCGGGCGTTGCGGGTGGGCGCCCGGCTGCCGTTCCTGATGCTGCCGGGCGGGGCCGCGGTGGCGATCTTCCTGCAGATCGGGAAGGAGTACGGAGCCGCGACGGCGTCCGGCTCCGTCCTGATCGCCGGGGTGTTCCTGATCTGCGTACTGCCCTTCTACGGACGCGTGGTGCGGCTGTTCCCGCCCCTGGTGATGGGGACGACGGTCGTCCTGATCGGCATCAACATGATCAAGGTGACGGCGCCGATGGTGGCCTCCGGGCCGGGGCCGGGCTTCGCGACGCTCGGCGTCATCGCGCTCCTCTTCCTCGTCCTGCGGGGCGTCTGGCGGCAGATGGCGGTGCTCTTCGGCCTGGTGGGCGGCACGGCCGTCGCGCTCCTGCTCGGCACGGACATCCATCTCGCCTCCGGCGCCGCGTTCGCGCTGCCGGACCCCTTCCCGTACGGCGCCCCGCACTTCGACCTGCTCGCGGCGATCCCGCTCCTTGTCTTCGCGCTCGCCTCGCTCGCCGAGGCCACCGGCCAGACCGTGCTCAACAGCGAGGCGGTCGGCCGCACCCCGGACGCGGGCCGGGACGTACCGCGCATCGCCCGCGCCGACGCCCTCGTGTCGCTGGGCGCGGGTGTCTTCGGCACGTCGTTGATGGTGACGAGCGCCGAGAACATCGGCATCGTCCAACTGACGCGCGTACGCAGCAGGTTCGTCACGGCGGGTGCGGGTGTGCTGCTCGTCGTCTGCGGTCTGCTGACCCCGTTGACGCGTCTCCTGGCCGCCATCCCCGAGCCGGTGGTCGGCGCGGCGGGCCTGGTGATCTACGCGGTGATCGCCGTCCTCGGCTTCAGCATGCTGTCCCGGGTCGATCTCACGCACGGCACCGACAGCATCGTGGTGGCTCTCGCCCTGGTCGTGGGTCTGCTTCCGGTGATGACTCCCGGCCTGTACGCGCCGCTGCCGCCCTGGGCGCACACCATCTTCGGCAGCGGAGTGGCCGCCGGAGCGCTCGCGGCGGTGATCCTGAGCGCGGCCTTCCGCCACCTGGGACCGCGAGAACGGCCCGAGGTGACGTCCGAGGTCACGACTGAGGTCACGACTGAGGCCGGCGCTCCACCAACAGACGGGAGCCGGTGAGGCGTTCGCCGAAGACGTCGTCGGGGTTGGAGAGCACGCAGTTCTCCAGGGAGAGGCAGCCGCAGCCGATGCAGTCGGTGAGGTGATCGCGCAGCCGCCCCAACTGCTTGATCCGCTCGTCCAGTTCGGAGCGCCAGTCCTCCGAGAGGCGTGCCCAGTCCTCGCGGGTCGGGGTGCGCTCCTCGGGGAGCGAATCGAGCGCCTCGCGGATCGTGGCGAGCGGGATGCCGACGCGCTGGGCCGCGCGGACGAAGGCGACGCGGCGCAGCGCGTCACGGTGGTAGCGGCGCTGGTTGCCCGAGGTGCGGCGGCTGGTGATCAGGCCCTTGGTCTCGTAGAAGTGCAGGGCGGAGACGGCGGCGCCGCTGCGGGCCGAGAGCTGGCCGACCGTGAGCTCGTGGATCTTCTCTGGGATCTGGGGCACCCGCCCCACCCTAATGGCAGGTCCAGGGGCCGCCGAGGTCCGGCCCGTTGACACACGTCGACACACGCAGCATGCTGAGCAACCGCTTAGTTTGCATTCTTTGAGGAGGCCAGTGACATGGCAGAGCCGAGGATCTTCGCGTCGCCCGACGACCTGCGTGCCGGAGTCGGCGAGCAGCTCGGACACAGCGAGTGGCTGGAGGTCGACCAGAAGCGGATCGACCTGTTCGCCGACGCCACGGGCGACCACCAGTGGATCCACGTGGACGCGGAGAAGGCGGCGCAGGGCCCCTTCAAGACGACCATCGCGCACGGCTACCTGACGCTGTCGCTGCTGCCGAGCCTGGTGCCGGGGGTCATGCGCGTCGAGGGCATGAAGATGGGCGTCAACTACGGCACCAACAAGGTCCGCTTCCCCTCGCCGGTGCCCTCGGGCTCCCGCGTGCGGGCGACCGCCGTGCTCAAGGAGGTCGAGCAGACCAAGGACGGCGGCGTACAGGTCACCGCCGTGGTCACCGTCGAGCGCGAGGGCTCCGAGAAGCCCGCCTGCGTCGCGGAGTCGGTGTCCCGCTACTACTTCTGAGGCGGGCGGGTATTTCTGAGGCGGGCGGCGCTCAGGAGGCCCGCTGCCGGGCCCCCACCATCCGCAGCACGAGGTCGGCGTAGAGCGCGCCGACCTCGTCGGGCGTCCGGGTGCCCGCCACGTTGAACCAGCGGGCCACGTCGATGCAGAGCGAGAGCACGGCCAGCGTGGTGCCCGGCACGTCCTCGACGTCGAACTCCCCGTCCCGCACCCCGTCGTTGATCATGTCCCGCACCGCGGCGTCCGACTGGCGGCGCAGCGCGACGATCTCCGTGCGGTGCTCGTCCCCGAGCGCGTCCAGCTCGTACTGGACCACGCGGGCGGTGGTGTGATGGTCGGCGTGCCAGCGGACGAAGGAACGTACGGCGTCGTCGAGCCGCTCCGCCGCGGTGCCCGGAGCGTCGGCCGCCTCGCGCAGGAGCCGCAGCGCCTTGTCGTGGCCGATGCGGCTGATGCGGTGGAGCAGCTCTTCCTTGGTCTTGTAGTGGATGTAGAGCGCCGCCGGGCTCATGCCGGCACGGCCCGCGATGTCCCGGGTCGTCGTCGCGTGGTACCCACGCTCGGCGAAGGCCTCGACGGCGGCGACCAGCAGCCGCCGCGCCGCATCAGGCGTGACCTCGCCCCATGGCAGGTCCTCGCCCTCGGTCTGCTCCGCCGTGCTCATCGCCCACTCCTTCCGCCGGTCGGGAGGGACACCATACCCCTGACGGTGAGCAAGCGCTTAGGACGCCGGTCAGGCCACGGGCTTGAACGGGTCGTGTTCGGCGAGAATCTTCTCCAGACGGGCCTGGTCGACACGGCTGACGAGCTGGTCCGCCTCCTGCCGGTCCCTGATCACCTTGGCGAGGGTGAACGCCGAGGTCGTCAGGTACAGGACGGAGATGGCGAGGAAGGCGCGGATCCATCCGCTGACGTCGAGGCTGTAGACGCCGATCGCCACGGCGCCGATCGCCACGGCGAACGACGCGATGGCCTGACCGTAGTAGGCGGTGGTGCTCTGCTGCTTGACCGGTGCCGGTGTCTCACTCATGGTCAGAGCTTCGCCCGCGGGGCGCCGCGCCACATCCGTTGCCGTACTCAGCTCACGTACTCAGCCCGCACGTCGGTCACCCGCGCTCAGAACGCCGAGACCCCGGTCAGCGCCCGCCCGATGACCAGCTTCTGGATCTGGCTCGTGCCTTCGTAGAGCGTCATCACGCGCGCGTCGCGCAGCAGCTTGCCCGCCGGGTACTCGTCGATGTAGCCGTAGCCGCCGAAGACCTGGAGCGCGTTGTTGGCGGCGCGCACGGCGGCCTCGGAGGCGAACAGCTTGGCCTTGGAGGATTCCGTGGTGAAGGGCTGCCCGCGGTCGATGAGGTCGGCGACCCGCCAGGTCAGCAGGCGGGCGGCGTCCACGTCCACCGCGATGTCACTGATCAGCTCCTGCACCAGCTGGTGCCCCGCGATGGCCTTGCCGAACTGCTCGCGCTCGGTCGCGTACGTCACGGCCGCGTCGAGGGCGGCCTGGGCGATGCCCACGCAGCCGGCGGCGACCGACATCCGCCCCTTGGCGAGCGCCGACATGGCCACCGAGAAGCCCTTGCCCTCGGGCGCCATCATGGCCGACGCCGGGACACGGACGTCTTCGAGGACCAGCTCGGCGGTGGCCTGGCCGCGCAGGCCGAGCTTGCCGTGGATCGTGCGGCGGCTCAGGCCGGGGGTGTCGGTGGGCACGAGGAAGGCGGAGACGCCCTTGTGCCCGGGGGCGTCGTTCGTCCGCGCGAAGAGCAGCACGACATCGGCCCAGGTGCCGTTCGTGATGAACATCTTGGAGCCGTTGATGACGTAGTCGCCGCCGTCGCGCACCGCCTTCGTCGAGAGGTTGCCCGCGTCGGACCCGGTGCCCGGCTCGGTGAGCCCGAAGCACCCGACGAGCTCCCCGGAGGTGAGCCCCGGCAGCCACTGCCGCTTCTGCTCCTCGCTCCCCCAGTACGCGATGGTCTTGGCCACGAGACCCAGCGAGACCGACACGATGCCGCGCACGGACGAGTCGCCGCGCCCCAGCTCCTCGGTCACCAGGCAGTAGGCGAGGTGGTCGCCGCCCGAGCCGCCGTACTCCTCGTCGACGGTGAGCCCGAGGAAGCCGACCTCGCCGAGCTTCTTCACGATGGACCGGTCCACGCTCTCGGCACGGTCCCACTCGATGACATGGGGCGCGATCTCGCGGGCCACGAAGTCCTTCGCCAACTGCCGGACGGCGGACTGCTCCTCGCTGAGCTCCAGATTCATCGCGTGGCACCTCTTCGGGTCGACTCGTGGACCAGTCCGCGGACCGGCATGTGGCACGGATTTAAATTAGCACTGCTAGTTTCTTACGGCAGCCCTACTATGTGCCGCATGGCCCGACCGCGCAAGCCCCTCCTCAGCAGAGAACGCATCGTCGAGACGGCGCGCGCGCTCGTGGACACCGAGGGCCTCGCCGCCGTCTCGACGCGTCGCCTCGCCGCCGAGCTCGGGGTCAGCGGGCCCTCGCTCTACAACCACTTCCGCACGAAGGACGAGATCCTGGAGGCGGTCGCGGACTCGGTGAGCGCGCAGGTCGACCTGTCGATGTTCGAGGCCGCCGACGAGCGCGACTGGCGCACGGCACTGCACGACTGGGCCGTCTCCTACCGCGCGGCGCTCACCCTGCACCCCAACATCGTTCCGGTGCTCGCGAGCGGCCCCGGCCGCCGCCCGGCCGGACTGCGGCTCGCGGACGCGGTGTTCGGGTCCATGGTCGACGCGGGCTGGCCCGCCGCGCAGGCCACCTCGATCGGCGCCCTGATGCGGTACTTCATCATGGGCTCGGCGCTCGGCTCCTTCGCCGGCGGCTTCGTGGACGACGCGACCGCGTACGACCCGGCCGACTATCCGCACCTGGGCCAGGCCCACCTCCTGGCCGAGCGCCAACAGGAGATCGACGAGCGCGCCTTCGAGACGGGCCTGCAGGCGCTGCTCGACGGGCTCGCGCTGCAGTACGCGCAGGTGGCGGCCCCCGCAGCGCGGACAGCACGGTGACGGTCCGGCGCTTGGCGGGGGCCGAGGCATGCGAGGCGCACCTCGGTATCGCGGACTCCGGCAGGTAGATGTAAAGTCCATCCGTCTTGCCGGGCGAAACATGGACGTAACACGGGAGTGAGCCGTGCGGCACTCAACGGACGCCGGTCGCCTGCCTTTTGGCGCGCCGGTCTTCGCCGCCCAAGTCCTGCGCGGCCAGGCGCAGGTCACCTTCCTGCCCAGCGCCGCGGCGGGCGCCGTGTTCTGTGCGGCGCTGTTCGCGGCGGGCTGGGAGTACGGGCTCTACGGCCTTGCGGGCACAGCCGTCGGCACGGCCACGGCGCGGCTCCTCGGGGCGGCGCGGGACCGCGTGACGACCGGGCTCGAAGGCTTCAACGCCTGCCTCACCGCCCTGTGTTTCGCGGTGTTCCTCGGCGCCGGGTACCTGTCCACCGCCGTGCTCGCCCTCGCGGGCTGCGTGGTGGTCACGGTCGTGACGGCGGCGGCCTCCAACGTCCTGGCCGTCTGGGGGCTGCCCTCGCTCACGCTCCCGTACTGCCTGCTCGCGAGCGTGACGACCATGGCCGCACCCGGCTTCGAGCGGGTCTGGCACCACAGGGTCGACCCGGCCGCGCTGACGCAGGCGGCGAGCGGCCCGACAGCGCTCCACCCCCTCGATCTGGCCGACGCGTTCTTCGCGGGATTCGCCCAGATCTTCTTCATGCCGCAGTGGTACGTCGGCGCGGTGGTGCTCCTGGGGCTCTTCGTCGCGAGCCGTCGCGCGGGGGCCGTGGCCTGCCTCGGCAGCCTGACCGGCATCGGCACCGCGGTCGCGCTCGGGGCGCCGGCCGCGCGGATCGCGGACGGCACGATGGGATACAACGCGGTGCTCGTGGCGCTCGCGCTGTGCGGCGTCTTCCTGCCCGTCCGGGGCATGACGCTCGCGTACGCGCTCGTCGGCGCCGCCACGGCGACCATCGCGGGTTCGGCCCTGACGGCGCTGCTCGCGCCGTCCGGCGGGCACGCGTTCACCTGGCCGTTCGTGCTGACGACGCTCGCGTTCCTGGCGGCGGCGAAGTCCTTCTCGCGCCTGGGCGGACCGGCCGCGGCGCCGTCGGAGGAGACGGAGCCGCAGCCGGTCACGTCCGCTGCCCTCAGCGGGAACTCGCCCGCCCCGCAAGCACCTTGATGGAGATCAGGGCGATCACCGCGAGGCCGATGATGTACGCGGAGACGGCCATCGAGGTGCCCGTCGCCTCCAGGAGCAGCACCATCACGAAGGGCGCGAGCCCGCCGCCGAACACGGCCGCGATCTGGTAGCCGAGCGAGGCTCCCGTGTAGCGCATCTCGGCGGTGAACAGCTCCGCGAACAGCGCGGCCTGCGGCCCGTACATGATGCTGAGGAAACAGCTGGTGACGAAGGTGCCGACGGCCAGCCACAGCAGCGAACCGGTGTCGATGAGCAGGAACATCGGCACCGCCCAGACCGCGAGCCCCGCGGCGCCCAGCGCGTAGATCCGCAGCCGTCCGATGCGGTCGGAGAGTGCGGCGGACGCCGGGATCAGGACGAGTTGGGTGAGGCTCACGCAGAGCGAGACGGTGAGGACCGCGCTGCGCTTCATGTCGAGTTCGCGGGTGGTGTAGTCGAGGACGCCGGTGATGATGATGTAGAAGGTCGCGGTGTTCACCGCGAAGGAGCCGCCCGCCAGGAAGACGGTGCCGAGGTGGTGGCGCAGGATGGTGCGCAGGGGTGAGTTGCCCCCTTCGCCGCCCGCGGCCTTCTGGCTCTTCTCCTGCTCCGCCAGGGCCTTCTCCGCCGCACGGAACTCCGGGGTCTCCTCCACGCGCGTGTGGATGTACCAGGCGAGCACGAGGACCAGGAGCCCGACCATGAAGGGCACCCTCCATCCCCACGCCTCGAAGGTGCTCTCGCTGGTGACGGCACCGGCGATCAGGAAGACCGTGTTGGCGCTCACCACGCCGATGGGCACGCCGAGCTGGACCAGGCTGCCGTAGAGGCCGCGCTTGCCCTCGGGGGCGTACTCGGTGGCCATCAGCATCGCGCCGCCCCACTGCGCGCCGACCGCGATGCCCTGGAACACGCGGAGGGTGACGAGGAGGATCGGCGCGGCGATGCCGACGGTGTCGTACGTGGGGAGCAGGCCGATGCCCGTGGTGGAGAGGCCCATCAGGGTCAGGGCGAGGACCAGCATGGGCTTGCGGCCGCGCTTGTCGCCGAGGTGACCGGCGATGATGCCGCCGACGGGGCGGGCCAGGAAGCCGACCGCGAACGTGGCGAACGCGGCGAGCACTCCGGCGGACGAACTGCCGGAGGGGAAGTACAGGTCGCCGAGGACGAGGGCCGCGGCGATGCCGAAGACGAAGTAGTCGTACCACTCGACGGCCGAGGCGAGGGCGGCGGCGGTGGCCACTTTGCGGCGGTGGGGATCCGCCGGGTTCGCGGGCCGAGCGGATGCGGGGTGGGGGGCCGCCGTGGGGGCGGACGGTGCGGGGTCCATGCGGTGCACACTCCGGTGGGTCCGGGGACGGGACGGGGGGTGGGCGTGTGATGGCAGGGACCGTACCGACCAGTGGGTATGTGGTCAACGGTTTGATCAGGGGGTTCTTTTCCCCAACCCCGCCCCTTCCCGAAAACCCGCTCTGGCGCGGGGGCCCTGGGCGCCGTTGATCACCGGCTTCGCCGAGTTCGTCCTCAACCGCCGGACGGGCTGAAACCGCCCAGCCCGTCCGGCAGCCCCGCGGGGCCCGCCCCTAGAACACCACCAGCGCCCGCCCGCCCTTCCCCGCGACCATGTTCTCGAAGGCCGCCGGGATGCCGTCCAGTTCGATCCGGTCGGTCACCAGTGAACTCAGGTCGAAGCGGCCCGCCCGGATGTGATCGGCCAGGACCGGCAGGTCCACCGCGGGGTTCGAATTGCCGTACACGCACCCCGACAGCGTCCGCCCCCAGTGGAAGATCTCCAGGGCGTTGAAGGTGACCTGCTGGTCCTTGCCGCCGATGCCGACCACCGTCGTGCGCCCGCCGCGCCGCGTGGACTCCCAGGCCGTACGGATCGTCACCGCGCGGCCCACGCACTCCACGGCCACGTCCACGCCCTGGCCGTCGGTGAGCCCACGGATGCCCTTGGCCGTCTTCTCGGAGGCGACGACGTACTCCGTCGCTCCGGCCGACCGCGCCAGCTCCTCCTTCTCCGGGGATACGTCCACCGCGATGATCCGCGAGGCTCCGGCGATCCGAGCGGCCTGGAGCGTGGCGAGGCCCACTCCCCCGACCCCGAAGACCGCCACCGTCTCGCCCTCGCGCACCTTCGCGGAGTGGTGCACGGCGCCGTAGCCGGTGAGCACGGCGCAGCCGAGGAGGGCGGCGTCCGTCAGCGGGACGCCGTCCGGGGCGGGCAGCACGCAGTTGGCCGCCACCACCGTCTCCTCGGCGAACGCGGCGACGTTCAGGCCGGGGTGGAGGTCGGCACCGTCCGATGTGCGGTGGGCGTACACATCGGCGGCACCGGCCAGCGCGTTCACGCACAGCCACACCTCACCGAGCGAGCAGGGGTGACAACTGCCGCACGAAGGCGCCCAGTTGAGGACGACATCGTCACCGGGGGCGATGTACGTGACACCCTCACCCACGGATACGACCGTCCCCGCGCCCTCGTGCCCGAGCACGGCGGGCACGGGCAACCGCATCGTGCCGTTGGTCAGGGACAGGTCGGAGTGGCAGACCCCGGCGGCGGCGAGGCGCACCCGCACCTGGCCTGGCCCCGGTTCGGGCAGGTCGATCTCGGTGATCTCCAGCGGAGAACCGACGGCGGGCAGAACGGCGGCGCGGACCACGGTGGCGTACTCCTTGAAAGGCGGGTGGCGAAGGGATCAGAACTGGAGGGACTTCGTCTGGAGGTACTCGGCGAGCCCGTGCGGGCCGAGCTCGCGCCCCACCCCCGACTGCTTGTAGCCGCCGAACGGGGCGAGGGGGTTGAAGCTGCCGCCGTTGATGTCGACCTGCCCCGTGTCCATGCGGCGGGCGAAGGCGACCGCCTCGGCGTCGTCGGCCGCCCAGACCGCGCCCGCGAGCCCGTACACGGTGCCGTTGGCGATCCGCAGGGCGTCGTCCTCGTCCTCGTACCGGATGATCGAGACGACCGGGCCGAAGATCTCCTCCTGGGCGATGGTCATCTCGGGGGTGACGTCGGCGAACACCGTCGGCTGGACGAAGTAACCCTGCTCGCGCGGCGCCTCGGAGCCGCCGGCCACCACCCGGGCGCCTTCCTCGACGCCCTTGTCGATGTAACCCCGCACGCGCGCCTGCTGCTTGGCGTTGACGACGGGGCCGATGCGGGAGCCGTACTTGGCGGCGGCGGCCGACGCGAGCTCCACCGCCTCGTCGTAGCGCGCGGAGTCCACCAGCATGCGGGTCCAGGCGCTGCACGTCTGGCCCGAGTTGGACATGACGTTGGCGACGCCCACGTTGACCGCCTTGCCCAGGTCGGCGCTGGGCAGGATGACGTTGGCGGACTTGCCGCCGAGCTCCAGGGCGACGCGCTTGACCGCGGCGCCCGCGGTGGCGCCGATCTGCTTGCCGACGGCCGTCGAGCCGGTGAAGGAGACCAGGTCGACGTCCTCGTGCTCGGCGAGCGCCTGCCCCGCGACCGGCCCAAGGCCGGTGACCAGGTTGAAGACACCGGCGGGGATGCCCGCCTCGTGCGCGGCCTCGGCGAAGAGCTGGGCGGTGAGCGGAGTGTCCTCGGCGGGCTTCAGGACCACCGTGCAGCCCGCGGCGAGCGCGGGGGCGACCTTGTTGACGATCTGGTGGAGGGGGTAGTTCCAGGGGGTGATCGCGCCGACCACGCCGACCGGCTCCAGGTAGACCGTGGAGTTGCCGATCTTCTCCTCGAAGGCGTACGTCGCTGCGAGCTCGGCATAGGAACCGGAGACCAGGATCGGCACCCCCGCGTGCACCATCTGCGAGAAGGGGAGCGGCGAGCCGAGCTCCGCCGTCACCGTCTCGGCGATCTCGTCCTTGCGGGCGACCAGCTGGTCGCGGAGCGCGCCGATGAGCGCGCCGCGCTCGGCGGGCGGGGTCGCCGCCCAGGCGGGGAAGGCCTCGCGGGCGGCGCGCACGGCCGCGTCGATGTCCTGTGCCGTGCCTGCCGGAACCTGGCCGATCGGCTGCTCGTCGGCCGGGTTCAGGACCGTGATCGTGTCCGTGCCGGCGGCGGGCCGCCAGGCGCCGCCGATGTACATGCCGTCGTGGGCCTTCATCGCACTCCTCAGATAGTCGTCCGCACCCCAAACTAGCGCTGATAGTTTTCTGACACCAGGGGCGTCGGAAGGGCGTCAGAGCCAGGGACATTCACCCCGCCACGACATCTACCCCCCAGACGGTCCGCCGACATTCCGTTTCGTGCATGTGACAGATACATGTCAGGGTGCCAACTCCCTTGATCTACGCCTGTAGAGCCGACATTCTGCTGAGCGCGCCGGGAGCGGAACGCACCGCTCCCGGCTGTGTGTGCGATCACGCACACGCCCCCACAGTTGCGCCGCCCGACCCCTGGGCGAGCGCCGCCAATGAGGAGGACTCCCTCGTAATGGCAATGCTGCGCAGCAAGAAGACTGTGATCGCCGCGGCGATCTCGACCGCCACCGCCGCCACCCTGTTCGGTGCGGTCACCGCCCTTCCGGCCCAGGCCGCTCCCGCCGAGGGCACCGTGATCGGAGCCGGTTCCGCCGACGCCGTCAAGGGCAGCTACATCGTCACGCTGAAGAAGAACTCGGGCTTCAAGGCCGCCTCGACCCAGGGCAAGGGCCTGATATCCGAGTACGGCGGGTCGGTGAAGAAGACCTTCAAGTCCGCGCTGGACGGATACACCGTCGAGCTGAGCGCGGCGGAGGCGAGACGCCTCGCCGCCGACCCCGCGGTCGCCTCGGTGGAGCAGAACCGCACCGTCCGGGCCGACGCGACCCAGACCAACGCCCCCTGGGGCCTGGACCGCATCGACCAGACGAGCCTGCCGCTCTCCGGCACCTACACCTACCCGGACACCGCGGGCTCGGGCGTCACCGCGTACGTGATCGACACCGGAGTGCGCATCACGCACTCCGAGATCAGCGGCCGCGCGGTGAACGGCTATGACGCGGTCGACGGCGACAACACCGCCCAGGACGGCAACGGCCACGGCACGCACGTAGCCACCACCATCGCGGGCAAGACGTACGGTGTCGCCAAGAAGGCCAAGATCGTGGCCGTCCGGGTGCTCGACAACAACGGCTCCGGCACGACCGCCGGTGTCATCGCGGGCATCGACTGGGTGACGGGCAACCACGCGGCGGGCGCACCCGCCGTGGCCAACATGTCGCTCGGCGGCGGCGCGTCCACCTCGCTGGACAACGCGGTGAAGAACTCCATCGCCGACGGTGTCAGCTACGCGGTCGCCGCGGGCAACGAGGGCGTCAACGCCTCCTCGTCGTCCCCCGCGCGGGTCCCCGCGGCCATCACGGTGGGCGCCACCAGCAACACGGACGCCAAGGCCAGCTGGTCCAACTACGGCTCGGTCCTCGACATCTTCGCGCCGGGCGTCTCGATCAAGGCGGGCTGGCACACCGGCGACACGGCCACGAACACCATCTCCGGTACGTCGATGGCCACTCCGCATGTCGCGGGTGCGGCGGCGGTCTACCTGGCGGGCCACACCTCGTCGACTCCGGCGCAGGTCGCGTCCGCCCTGGTGAACGGAGCCACCTCGGGCAAGGTCACGAGCCCGGGCACCGGCTCGCCGAACAGGCTGCTCAAGATCGTTCAGTAGCATCCGCGCAAGCTCGGCGGCACTCACGCGAGTGGTGACCGCGCAGCACGTGTAGTACCCCGTTCCCCGGAGGCAGCCGGCGCCTCCGGGGAACTTTGCGGTGCGCCGCCGGTCCTCTCCTCTAGGCTTCTCGTCAACTCCGGTGTTCCGGAAGGCTTCTGCAAAGTTTCGACCAAGCGTCCGGAACGGTAAGGGCGTGGCGGGACTCGTCAATGGAGGTGGAGAAGTGAGCCGGTCGAGGAGCAAGGTGACCATCACGGAGATAGCCAGGCAGGCCGGCGTCTCGGTGCCGACGGTGTCACGGGTGGTCAACGGCCGGTCCGACGTCTCGGAGGACACCCGCGCGCGCATCGAGGACCTGCTCCGCGAGCACGGCTACGAACGGCGGGCGAGCGCGCCCGGCAGCCGGGCCGCCCTCGTCGACCTGGTCTTCAACGACCTCGACAGCCCCTGGGCCGTGGAGATCATCCGCGGGGTGGAGGAAGTGGCACACGCGGCCGGCGCGGGCACGGTCGTCTCCGCGATCCACGGGGCCTCGGGCTCGGCACGCCAGTGGATGAAGAACCTGCGGGCCCGCGCATCGGACGGCGTGATCCTGGTGACCTCCGTCCTGGAACCGGTGCTCCACGACGAACTGCGGCGGCTCGGCGTACCGCTCGTCGTGATCGACCCGGCGGGATCGCCCGCCCTGGACGCACCGACGGTGGGCGCCACCAACTGGGCCGGAGGGATGGCCGCGACGGAGCATCTGCTCTCCCTCGGCCACCGCAGGATCGGCTTCATCGCGGGGCCGCCGCGGCTCCTGTGCTCCCGGGCCAGGCTCGACGGCTACCGGGCGGCGCTGGAGAGCGCGGGCGTGCCGGTCGACGACGCGCTGGTCGTGCCGGGCGACTTCTACCACGCGTCCGGGTTCGCCGGGGCGGGCGAACTCCTCGGCCTCGCCGAGCCGCCGACCGCGCTCTTCGCCGCCAGCGACCAGATGGCGCTCGGCGCGATCGAGGCCCTGCGACGGCGCGGCCTGCGGGTTCCCGAGGACCTCAGCGTGGTGGGCTTCGACGATCTGCCAGAGGTCAGCTGGTCGGCGCCGCCCCTGACGACCGTGCGCCAGCCGCTTTCCGACATGGGGAAACTGGCGGCCCGTACGGTTCTGCGGCTCGCGCTCGGCGAGGAGCCCGCGTCGCCCCGCATCGAGCTGGCCACGGAGCTGGTGGTGCGGGCGAGCACCGCGACCCACGTCTGAGCTCCGCCCGCCGCTGCCGAGGACCGCGAACTCCCTTTCCTTTCACAGGCGTTGACACACGGTGTCGCTCGCCGCCCGTGACTTCCGTGCGCATCGACCAATAACTTTCGGAACTCTTCCGGAAGGTGCGGTGCGATGCCTACCATGGCCCTGACGCTCACTGCCACCGGCCTCTCCGCGTGCGGCAGCAGCGGCTGCGGTGCGAGATGCGGGTGAAGTAGGGCGGCGGGCCAGGCTTTTCAGCCCCTCCGGCGTTTGAGGAGCGGGGGCCTGGGGGCGGGGTTCTCGGTTTCGGGACGGGGTGGGCCTGCGGAAGGCGTCGCGGGGCTTCGCCTCAGCCCCAGCCCGGCAGCCACCAGCAACAGCCCTCCGAGCATCACGAACGGCGCGGCCACGCCCGCGACTCCGGCGATGAGGCCCGCCCCCGCGGGGGCGGCGACCTGACCGAGCCGGTTGCCCGTGAGCCGCAGGGCAAGCGCGGTGGACCGCGCTCCCTCAGGAGCGGCCTGCACCACGGTCGTCATCGACAACGGCTGTCCGACCCCGAGACAGAATCCCAGCAACACCAGCATGACCGCGAGCCCCCACACGGGCACCGGCAGCGCGACCCCCGCACACAGCAGGGCGGCCAGCAGACACGTGACCACGATCAGCACCGTACGCCCGAGCAGATTGATCAGCGGTGTCATCACGAGCCGGCAGGCGATCGTCGCGGCGGCCCGCAGCGAGAGCAGCACCCCGACCGTCGCGGGCGCGATGCCCCGATGCTCGCCGACCACCGGCAGATAGGCGGTGAGGATGTCCGTCGCGGAGAGCACCGCGAGGCTGATGAAGATCCCCGCGGGGACACCGCGGGTGCGCAGGATGCCGAACACCGGGACCTTGTCGCCCCGCTTCGACGAGGCGCCGGCGGCGCGGGCGTGCTCGATGCGCCACAGCGAGGTGAGCGAGACCGCCGCGACCGCGCCCGACACCAGCAGGGCGAGGGCGCTCGTACGGCCCATGTCCCCGCCGATGAGGGAACCCGCGGCGATCGGCCCGATCAGCTGGCCGAGCGAGGCGCCGATCGTGAAGTGCCCGAAGTTGCGGTCCTGTTCGTCGGGGGAGGACTGCCGGGCGACGATCGACTGGGCGCCGATCACGAAGCAGAGGTGGCCGAGGCCCATCACGCCGCTCCAGGCGGCGAGCGCGCCGAGCGTCCCCGCCGTACCGCTGAGCGCGCACCCTGAGGCGATCAGCACGACGCCGACCGGAAGGAGCGGCGCGCACCGCCCGTGGTCCGTCCTGCGGCCGAGCGGCACGGCGGCGAAGAGCGGGAGCAGGGCGTACACACCCGCGATGACGCCGATCGCCCGCTCGTCGGCACCCAGCGAGAGCGCCCGGTAGGAGACGGCCGGACGCGCCATCGACACCGCCCCCTGCGCGAAGCTGAAGGCGATGACGAGGCGCAGCAACCAGGCCCGGCCCGGTGTCGATGGCATCAGATGATGCCGAAGAGGATTCCGGAGCCGAGCACCACCAGCGAGGTGAGCACGGCCCATTTGACGGTGAACTTGGTGTGGTCGCCGAACTCGACCTTGGCCATGCCGACGAGGACGTACACGGCGGGGACCAGCGGGCTCGACATGTGCAGGGCCTGGCCCGCGATCGAGGCGCGGGCGATCTCCAGGGTGCCCACGCCGTGCGCCTGGCCCGCCTCGGCGAGGACCGGCAGGACGCCGAAGTAGAAGCCGTCGTTCGACATGAAGTAGGTGAGCGGCAGCGACAGGAGGCCGGTGACCAGGCCCATCTGCGGGCCCATGCCCTCCGGGATCGCGTCGACGAGCCACTTGGCCATGCTGTCGACCATGCCGGTGCCCTGGAGGACGCCGGTGAAGACGGCGGCCGCGAAGACCATGCCGGTGACGTTGAGGACGTTCTCGGCGTGGGCGCCGATACGGGCCTTCTGGTCGGGCATGTGCGGGAAGTTGACCGTCAGGGCGAGCGCGGCGCCGAGCAGGAAGAGCACCGGGATCGGCAGCCACTCCATGATCATGGCGGTGAGCAGGACCACGGTGAGACCGGCGTTGAACCAGTAGAGCTTCGGGCGCAGAGTGGAGCGGTTCGGGTCGAGCCCCTGGAAGCCGTCGTCCTCGTCGGCGTCGTCGGAAGCGCCGGAAGCGGCGTCCGCATCTGTGTCCGCGTCCGTTCCCGAGCCCGCTCCCCCGGTGGACTTCTTCGTGAGCGACGTACGCCCGGTGCCCGTGCCGCCACCGGCACCCACCAGGACCGTCTCGCTCGCCGTCTCCTTCTCCAGGACCTCGTCCAGGGAGAGCATGCCGAGCCGCTTGCGCTCCCGGAGGCCCAGTGCGTAGGAGAGCAGGAAGACGGCCACGAGGCCCATGGCGAGCGCCGGGATCATCGGCACGAAGATGTCGGCGGCGTCGACCTTGAGGGCGGTCGCGGCACGGGCCGTCGGACCGCCCCAGGGCAGGGTGTTCATGACGCCGTTGGCGGTGGCCGCCACACCCGTCATGACGACGAGGCTCATCTTGAGCCGTTTGTAGAGCGGATACATCGCCGAGACCGTGATCATGAAGGTCGTCGAGCCGTCACCGTCGAGCGAGACGATCGCGGCGAGCAGCGCGGTGCCCACCACGATGCGCACCGGGTCGGCCTTGCAGAAGCGCAGGATGCCCCGGACGATCGGGTCGAACAGGCCGACGTCGATCATGACGCCGAAGTACACGATGGCGAACATGAGCATGGCCGCCGTGGGCGCCAGATTCCCGACGCCTTCGAGGACGTAGTCCCCGAGATGGGCTCCCTTTCCTACGAACACGCAGAAGAGCGCGGGGATCAGCACCAGTGCCGCGATCGGCGACATCTTCTTCATCATGATCAGCACCAGGAAGGTGGCGATCATGACGAATCCGAGGATTGTCAGCATGGGGGCTACCTAACGTTCACCATCGAACTCCCACCAGGTCTGGCGGTCCGGATGACGTTAGGACCCGTCTCGATCCGTTAACAAGATGTTGACGTGTGAGCAATAAGCGCAAAACTCCAGGTCAACGACTTGCTGCCGGAGCTGCCTCCTCAGTGAGGGCGGTGAGCGACACCGGGAAGCCATTGAGTACGGACGTCCCGGAGAGCGGGTCGAGGAGGGTGCCGTCCAGGAGCTGGTTCACATTGGCCCCGGGGTTCTCGGCGGCGACGGCCAGGCGGGTGCCGGGGCGGTCGTGGCCCCAGCCGTGCGGCAGGCTGACCACTCCGGGGCGCACGGTGTCGGTCACCTCCACGGGGACGTCGAGCGAGCCGCCGGCGGCCTCCACGCGCGCGTGGCCGCCGTTCTGCAGGCCGACGCGGGCCGCGTCATCGGGGTGGACGTGCAGGGTGCAGCGGTTGGAGCCGCCGACGAGGGTGCGGACGTTGTGCATCCAGCTGTTGTTGGAGCGCAGATGGCGGCGGCCCACCAGGACGAGCTCGTCCGGGGCGCGCCGCAGCGCGCTCGTGAGGCGCGGCAGGTCGTCCGCGATGGGTCCCGGGAGGAGCTCCACCCGGCCACTGCGTGTCCTGAGGACCTGCGGGAGGCGGGACTCCAGCGGTCCGAGGTCGATGCCGTGCGGGTGGGCGAGGAGCCGCTCCAGGGTGAGGCCGTCCGCGCGGTCGTCGCGGCCACCGAATCCGTCGCCGTAGGGGCCGAGCCGCAGCATCAGGTCGAGCCGCCGCTCGGGGCCGCTCTCGCCGGTGAGGAGGGCGGCCAGTTCCTCGGGGTCACGGCCGTGGACGGCGGAGTGCGGGTCGGTGACGGCCTTGCCGAGGACCTTGTCGACCACCATCGTGTCGACGGCCGCCGGATCGGCGCCGTGCATGCCTCCCCCAGACTCCGTCCGGGAGGTGCCCCCAGCCGCCAGGACGAGCCGCGCGAGGATCTCCGTCTCGGGGATCCTGCCGTCCGCCAGGGGCAGGGCGGCGCGGGTGTAGCGGACCTGGTTGCGTACGGCGAACCCGTTGAAGGCGAAGTCGAAGTGCGGGCTCTGGGAGGGCGGGGGCGGCGGCAGGACCACGTGGGCGTGGCGGGAGGTCTCGTTGAGATACGGGTCGACGCTGACCATGAAGTCCAGTGAGGCCAGGGCCTTGTCGAGCCGGTCGCCGTCCGGCGCCGAGAGGACGGGGTTGGCGGCGACGGCGACGACCGCGCGGATCGCGTCGTCGCCGGGGGTGTCGATCTCCTCGGCGAGCGCGGCGATCGGCAGTTCGCCCTTGGCCTCGGGGTGCCCGCTCACCCTGCTGTGCCAGCGGCCGAGGGTGAACCCCTTGCCGGGGCCCGCGGGGCGGGGCGCGCGGTCGGTGGCCGAGAGCGGGAAGAGGGCGCCGCCGGGGCGGTCGAGGTTGCCGGTCAGCACGTTCAACACGTCGACCAGCCAGTTCGTGAGCGTGCCGTGGGCGACGGTGCTCGCGCCGACGCGGGCGTAGACGGCGGCGGTGGGCGCGGCGGCCAGGTCGCGGGCGAGGGTGCGGATGGTGTCGGCGGGCACGTCGCAGGCCGCGGAGACGGCGTCGGGGGTGAGGTGGCCCACGGCCTCCCGCACCTCATCGACGCCCTCCACCTGGTCTTCGAGCGCCCCGAGGTCGGTGAGTTTCTCCTCGAAGAGGACCTGGACCATGGCCGCGAGCAGCAGCGCGTCCGTGCCGGGCCGGATCGCGAGGTACCGGTCGGCGAGCTTGGCGGTACGGGTGCGGCGGGGGTCGACGACGGTGAGCGTGCCGCCTCGCGCGCGCAGCGCCTTCAGCTTGCCCGGGAAGTCGGGGGCGGTGCACAGGCTCCCGTTGGACTCCAGGGGGTTGGCGCCGAGCAGGAGCAGATGGTCGGTGCGGTCCAGGTCGGGCACGGGGATGGCGAACGCGTCGCCGAAGAGGAGCCCGCTGGACACGTGCTTGGGCATCTGGTCGACGGTGCTCGCGGTGAAGATGTTGCGGGTGCCGAGCGAGCCGAGCAGCACGGGCGGGTAGAGGCCGCCGGCCATGGTGTGCACGTTCGGGTTGCCGAGCACCACACCGACCGCCTGCGGCCCGTACCGCTCGATCAGGGGGCGCAGCCCGGCGGCGACGGCGTCGAACGCCTCGTCCCAGCTTGCCTCGTGGAGTACGCCGTCCCTGCGTACCAGAGGGCCCTTCAGTCGGTCGGGGTCCGCGTCGGCCTCTCCGAAGGAGGCGCCCTTGGGGCAGATGAAGCCGTGGCTGAACACATCGTCCCGGTCCCCGCGCACTCCGGTCACGCGCGCGGCCTCGGTGCCGTCAGGGGGCCCTTCGATGGTGAGCGTGAGCCCGCAGGTGGCTTCGCAGAGGGGGCAGATACGCAGGGCTGTGCTGGGCATGGAGACCCTCCAGGGCGGCGGCTACGGCGCACGTGCGCTCTCACCATACCGACCGGTATGCATGCCGTCAGGCCCCGCGAAGGACCGGATCGCGAAACCGCGACCCCGGCCTTCGGTCCGGCGAACCCGCGCTTCAGTCCAGCGAACCCGCGAAATAGGAGTGCAGCAGGGTCCGCGTCTCGTCGATCAGGTCGGGATCGCCCGACGGGTGCGCGCGGAAGGCGAGTTGCAGGACCGCGTCCACCGCCTCGACGCCGACGAGCACCGTGCGGCGCAGCTTCTCGTCCAGCGGCCGGCCGAGGTGGTCGGCGAGCAGTCCCGCCACCCGCTCGGCGACGTCCGAGTTGGCGTCGGGCATCGCACCGGGGGCGGAGGGGATGCCGAAGTCGACCAGGCCGAAGCCGGGGACGCTGCGCTTCATGGCGAGGTACTCGTCGAAGGCCGCGTCGACGGCGCCGCGCCAGTCACCGCGCTCCACCCCGGCCATGCGCGCCGCCACGCGCTCTCCGTAGGCGTCGAGGTTGCGGTGGGCCAGGGCGTCGGCCATGGCGCGCTTGTTGCCGAAGAAGCGGTAGACGGAACCGATCGGAACGCCTGCCCGGGTGGCGACGGCGCGGGTGCTCAGGTCCTCGTAGCCGACCTCGTCCAGAAGTTCGGCGCAGGCGTCGAGGATGCGGGCCAGCCGCTCGGCGCTGCGCTCCTGCACGGGCACCCGGCGCAGGGTCTTCGGCGGCGGCGGGGGCTTCGGCTGATCACGGTGGGACATCCACGGGAGAGTAGAGCATTGTTCACATCCATGGACCCCCTTGCGGAAGGAAAAGGCGAATCCTACGGTGTCCCATAGGAATCGTTGACGAGGGAGCGATGATGAGCCGGGAACACACCAGCGACGCCAGCCGTGGAGACGGGAACGACCCGCGCAAGACGGCCGAGGCACTGACGTACCTCTCCGGCTTCGGCAACGAACACAGCTCCGAAGCGGTGCCGGGCGCCCTGCCGCACGGCCGGAACTCGCCCCAGCGCGCCCCCCTCGGCCTGTACGCGGAGCAGTTGAGCGGCACCGCCTTCACCGAGCCCCGCGCGCACAACCGCCGCTCCTGGCTCTACCGCATCCGCCCCTCGGCCGCGCACCCGACGTTCACCCGCGTCGACAACGGCGCCCTGCGGACGGCACCCTTCGCCGAGACGCCCGACCCCAACCGCCTGCGCTGGAACCCGCTCCCCGAGCCCGCCCCCGGCACGGACTTCGTCGCGGGACTGTGGACGCTGGGCGGCAATGGCGACGCCACACAGCGCACCGGCATGGCCGTGCACCTCTACCACGCCAACTCCTCCATGACGGGCCGGGTGTTCAGCGACTCGGACGGCGAACTCCTCGTCGTACCCGAGCAGGGCGGCCTCCTCCTTCGCACCGAGTTCGGGCTGCTGCGCGCCGAGCCGGGCGAGGTGGCGCTCATCCCGCGCGGGGTGCGCTTTCGCGTGGAACTCCTCGACGGGACCGCGCGCGGCTATGTGTGCGAGAACTACGGGGCACCCTTCCAGCTCCCCGACCTGGGCCCGATCGGCGCGAACGGCCTCGCGAACGCACGGGACTTCAGGGCGCCGGTGGCCGCGTACGAGGAAGACGAGCGGCCGGTGGAGGTGGTGAACAAGTTCTGCGGCAACCTGTGGCAGGCGACCTACGACCACTCGCCGCTCGACGTCGTCGCCTGGCACGGCAACCACGTCCCGTACGTGTACGACCTGCACCGCTTCAACGTCATCGGCACCATCAGCTACGACCACCCGGACCCGTCGATCTTCACGGTGCTCACCTCACCGTCGGACACCCCGGGCCTCGCGGGTGTCGACTTCGTGGTCTTCGCGCCGCGCTGGCTGGTCGGCGAGAACACCTTCCGGCCGCCGTACTTCCACCGGAACGTGATGAGCGAGTACATGGGCCTGATCGAGGGCGCGTACGACGCGAAAGCAGAGGGTTTCGTGCCCGGCGGTGGCTCGCTGCACAACATGATGTCGGCGCACGGTCCCGACCGCGACACCTTCGAGAAGGCATCGGCCGCCGAGCTGAAGCCGCAGAAGATCGACGACGGGCTTGCCTTCATGTTCGAGACGCGGTGGCCGGTGACGGCGACCGAACAGGCAGCTCAGGCCGCCCATCTGCAGCGCGGATACGACGATGTGTGGGAGGGTCTGGAGCGCCATTTTCGAAACTGATCGGCACCCGATCGGCAACTGATCCCGTTTCGATGCCGCTGCGGACTGATTGACTGATTCGGAGAGACCGTGACCGCTTTCGCCCCGGACTCGATCGTCCTGAATCGTAAACTGCCGCTCTGGTATCAGGTGTCGCAGTCCCTGCGCGCCTCGATACTCGGCCGTACGCCCGATGCCCCGCTCCGGCTGCCCACCGAGGAGCAGCTGGCGGGGCACTACGGCGTGAGCGTCCTGACCATGCGCCAGGCGCTCAAGGAGCTGGAGGACGAGGGTCTGATCACCCGGCACCGGCGGCGCGGCACGTTCATCGAGCCCAGCGCCCAGCGCGGCTCACCGGTCCGGCTGCTCGGCTCGGTCGACGCGATCGTGGCCCAGCAGTCGGGCATGAGCACGCACCTGCTCGCGCACGGCACGGCACCGGTCTCCGGCGAACTCGCCGAGCATTTCCCCGACCTGACCGAGGTGGCGACCTACCACCGGCTGCGCAGCGACGAGAAGACGGGCGAACCGACCAATCACGCCCACAACTACATACGTCCCGAACTCGCGGACCGCGTCGACCTCGACGACCTGGCGCGCTGGCCCATGACGAAGGTGCTCCGCGACGTCGTGGGCGTCCGCATCAGCCGCATCACCGACACCGTAGAGGCCACGCTCGCCGACCCGGAGACGGCCCGCCTCCTCGAAGTGCCGCTGCTCAGCCCGATCCTGCACTACACGGGCATCACGTACGACGAGGACGGCCGTGCCCTGGACGTGGCGCGCATCCACTACCGCGGGGACCGCTTCTCCTTCACGGTCACCCTCGACGCGACGTAAGGGTCTCGACGTACGATGCCGGGCGTGACGCACGACGAAGCGCCGCTGCTCGCGGACCTCATGCCGTGGTCCGTCGCACCGCTCCGGCCGGGCCGCGGGTGGCCGATGGGACCGGACGCCGCATCCCTCAGAGCCCGTTGGGCCGCGTTCGTCCGGGCGGACCCGGCGGAACGCGAGAAGCTCCTCTCCCCCTCGCGCTCGCGCACGCTGCACACGGCGGTCGCCCAACTCCCGGGCCACCCGGGCGGCACGGTCCCGCTGGCCGCCGAGTCCGGCCCCTGCCCCGAGCCGGTGCGCGTCCTGCACGGCCCCTTCGACGAGCAGTGGCTGATCCCGGACCACCGGCTCATCGACGCCGCGCGCCCGGAGCTGTGGCGGGTCGCGGGCGAGGGTCAGCTGTTCCTCGTCGAGCAGGGGTACGTCACCGGTTCCGCGGGCCCCGCGGTCCTCGCCTCGGCCGTGCTGCCGGACGGGCGCTCCCCCGCCGGGCGGCCGGGGCGGATCCGCCCGCTGTTCCGCCGCCCCGGAGGCGTCGAACCCAATGCGGCGCCCGGCCTGCTCGCCCACCTCTCCGAGTCACTCGGCACGGACATCGGCGCCGGTGACCTCCTCGCCTGGACGCTGGCCGTCGCGCGGGCAGCACCGGCCGGGTGCCGGGTACCGCTGACGTCCGACGCCGGGCTCTGGGCGCGGGGCACGGAGCTGGGGCGCCGCATGCTCGTGCTCCAGGCCCGCGGTGACGGCGCGCGACCGAAGCTTCCCGGTGGCCAGCGGCCCTACGTCCGGGCGCCGCTGCCCGCCCGCCCCGCCGAGGTCTCGTACGACGCCGATGAGGAGGCCCTGTGCGTGGACGAGGGCCGCATCTCACCGGTGCCGCGGGAGGCGTGGGACTTCGAGGTGAGCGGTGTTCGTGTCCTCGAGCTGTGGTTCGCGCGGCGCACGGAGCCGGGTGAGGCGGGCTCCCTGGCGGCGATCCGTCCGAAGGAATGGCCACAGACCTGGACGTCCGAGCTCCTCGAGCTGATCACGGCACTCGCGCTGCTGTCGGAACTCCGGCCGCTCCAGGACGCATTGACGCGTTCGCTCGAGTCGGCCGGCCCCGGCATCTCCGCGGACGTGCTGCACCGGGCCGGCGTACTCCCCGCCCCCGACACGGCCCGCCGCCCGGCATCGGTCCTCGATCACCACGAGGAAGGACCGGGCGGCCAGTTCGCCCTCATCTGACGTCGGCCAGGGGTCACTCGGCCCGCTCCTCGCGCGGGCCACCGCCGGAGGCGAGCAACGCCACCAAACCGGCCACCTGCAGCACGGTCAGAGCGGCGACCCCGGCCCGGAAACCACCCGCCCCTCCGCCGCCCAGGCCGTACGCGAGGGCCGCCACCGCCGGGCCGATGGTGAAGCCCAGGGTGCGGAACGTGTTGCCGACGCCTCCACTCGTGCCCACCAGGCCGGGGGGTGCCGCGGCCAGGATCGAGGCGTTCACCGGTGTGCCGAACAGCGCCTGGCCCACGCCGATCACGGCCAGCCGCCAGCCGATGTCGAGCAGCCCGGAGCCGGGTCCGAGGGTCAGCGTGCTCAGCAGGCCGCCGATGACCAGGAGCAGTCCCGCGGTCCCGAGGAACCTGCCGGGCAGCCGGTCGGCGAGCTGACCGCTGAGCGGCGAGCACACGGCCACGGCGCCGATGAAGAAGACCATCGCGAGGCCGGTCATGGCGGCGCTCCCGTGCAGGACGTCGGCGACGTAGAACGGCAGCAGGAAGTAGGAGAGCCCCACGAACGTGCCGGTCAGCAGGAGCGAGAGGACCGGAAGGCCGACGGCCCTGCGCCGCAGGAGACCGATCACCGGGCTCGCCGACCGCAGCCGCGTCCACCACAGCGAAAGCGCGGCCGCGGCCACCGCGAACAGCGAGGCGACGACCGGCTGTTCGGCGTCCACCCGGTCGAAGGCCACCAGGAGTGCGGTCACCGAGCCGCCCAGGACCAGTCCGTCTCCCACCAGTGACCGGTCGGGCCGGGAGAGCCCGCCGCCGGTCGAGGGGATGTGCCGCGCCCCCAGCCAGATCACGAGGATCAGGACCGGCACCTTCATCAGCATCACGGGCCGCCAGCCGTACGCGTCCGCGACGATCCCGCCGAGGGACGAGCCGCCCATCGAGCCGATCGGCATGATCGTGGCGATGTAGCCCATCGCGCGGCCCCGCTGCTCCGGCCGTACGACGGCGGCGACCACCGGCAGGTAGACCGCGACGGCGAGCGCGCCCGCGACACCCTGGAGAACGCGGGCGGCAAGCAGCACCGGAAGGTTCGGCGCGGCCGCCGCGAGCACGCTGGTGAGCCCGATGGCCGGGACGGAGAAGAGGAACACCGCGCGGAGGTCGACGCGGTCGGCCCACCGCCCCGCGGGGATCGCGAGGGCGGCCGTCGGCAGGGCGTAGGCGAGGAGCACCCACTGGGTCGCGGAGGTACCGACCCCGAGGTCGGCGCCGATCGCGGGCAGCGTCACGGAGGAGAGGCTCAGCTCCAGGGTGACCATCAGCATGGCGAGCGCCATGACGGCGACCGGCGTCCAGCGGGTCTTGGTGAGGGCGGTCCCGGCAGGGGGCGTGGTGTCACGGGTCGCGTGCGTCATGGGGTCGACGCTAGGAACCGGGGCCCGTGCGCCGCCTCTGTCGTACGACTGGGGTGACCGGCCGGGGCCACCCCGGTCATCACCCGGTCAGGGCCCGGTCATGAACCCGGTCACTCGACGGAGGCCCCGTCGCATGGCCGCTCCGTAGCTTTCTCGGTGCCGGCGGACCATCCGCCGCCGCAGCCGCGTACGACGAAAGCGAGTTGACCATGCGAGCGATCCGACTGCATGCCTTCGGCGGGCCCGAGAACCTGCTGTACGAGGAGGTCGCCGACCCGGAGCCCGGCCCCGGACAGGTCCGTGTCGCCGTGAAGGCCGCCGGAGTCCATCTCCTGGACACCGCGCTCCAGAAGGGTGCGGCCGACGAACTCCCCTTCCCGATGCCGGAGCTGCCGATGACCCCCGGCCGGGAGGTGGCAGGCGTCGTCGACGCCCTGGGCGAAGGAGCGGACGAGGAGTGGCTCGGCAGGCGGGTGGTGACTCATCTGGGCCTGGTCAACGCGGGCTACGCGGAGCTGGCCGTGCGGGAGACGGACGCACTGTTCCCTCTGCCCGACCGGCTCTCCTACGAAGCCGCGATCGCCATGGTCGGCACCGGCCGGATGGCGCTGGGCGTCCTGCACGTCGCCGCGCTCGAACCGGACGACGTGGCCCTGGTGACGTCCGCCGCGGGCGGCATCGGCACGCTGCTCGTGCAGGCCGCGAGGAACGCGGGCGTGACCGTGGTGGGCGCGGCGGGAGGCCCCGCGAAGACCGCGCGGGTCCGGGAGCTCGGCGCGGACGTGGCCGTCGACTACAACGAGCCCGACTGGCCCCAGAAGGTGCGCGCGGCGCTCGGCGGCCGCGAGGTGAGCGTCGCCTTCGACGGCGTGGGCGGCGACGCGGGGCGGGCCGCGCTCGAACTCCTGGGCTTCGGGGGGCGGTTCGTGATGTACGGCTGGTCGTCGGGCGCGCCCACGGAACTGGGCACGAAGGACCTTCAGAGCAGGCTCCTGACGGCGACGTACGCGCTTGGCCCCCGGATCGCGCGGATTCCCGGCGGCCTGCGGGGCCTTCAGGAGCGGGCGCTCGACGAGGCGGCACGCGGCACGCTCGTACCCGCGGTGACGACGTTCCCGCTGCGGGACGCGGGGGCGGCGCATGCGGCGCTGCTGGGGCGGGAGACGGTGGGAAAGGTGGTGCTCACGCCGTGAGCACCGGACGACACGGAACCCCGAGGGGAACTCTCATGAACGCTGACACGGCGAAGACGATGCGAGCCGCCGCGTTCGCGGCCCACGGCCCGGCGGAGGTGCTGCGCCCCCTCGCTCTGCCCGTCCCCGAGCCCGGCCCTGGCGAGGTCCGGGTGCGGGTGCGGGCGGCCGGTGTGATGCCCTTCGACATCGGGCTGCGGAAGGGCGAGATCCGGCCGCCGGGGGCCGTGTTCCCCGTCGTGCCGGGCAACGAGTTCGCGGGCACCGTCGACGCGACAGGCTCCGGGGTGACCGGTTTCGGACCCGGTGATCCGGTGCTCGGCTTCTCCTTGCTCGGCTCGTACGCGGAGTACGTCGTCGTCCCGCAGGAGAACCTGGTCGCCAAGCCGGACGCGATGGAGTGGGCGGTGGCGGGCGGCTTCTCGGGCAACGCGCAGGGCGCGCACATGGCGCTGAGCGCGATGCGGGTGGGCGCGGGCGACACGGTCCTGATCAACGCGGCGGCGGGCGGACTCGGCACGCTGGCGGTGCAGTTGGCGCGGGCGTGGGGTGCGACGACGGTGATCGGCACGGCGAGCGAGGCCAACCACGACCATCTGCGGTCGCTGGGCGCGATCCCCGTGACCTACGGCGAAGGCCTGGAGGAGCGGGTGCGCGCGATCGCCCCTGAGGGTGTGGACGCGGCGCTCGACGGGGCGGGAGGACAAGCGCTGCGTGCGTCCGCGGCGGTGGCGAGAGACCCCGAGCGCGTGATCACGATGGTGGACACGGAGGAGGCCCGGCGCCTCGGCCTGCCCGAACTGACCGGCACGAGAACGGCGTCCCGCCTCGCGGAGATGACGGCCCTGTACGCGAAGGGCGCGCTGCGGGTCCACATCCGCGCCCAGTATCCACTGGAGCGGGCGGCGGACGCGCAGAGAGAGGTGGAGCGTGGACACGGGCGGGGCAAGGTGGTTCTGACGGGGTGAGGGGTGTGGGAGCCGGGGCGGGTGGCGTGTGGTTCTGGGGCCGGATTCGCGGGGCAGGGGCGAAGGCTCCCGTTAGGGTCAAGTCATGCTCTACGGACGCGGCAGTGAAATCGCCCGGCTGGACGCCCTGTTGGACCAGGCCCGGCAGGGACACAGCGCTGCCCTCGTCGTGCGAGGAGAGGCCGGGATCGGCAAGTCCGCGCTCCTCGCGCACGCCGCGGCCACCGCCAGGAGCCACCGCACCCGCCTGCTGCAGGCAACCGGGATCGAGGCCGAGAGCGAACTCCCCTTCGCCGGGCTGCACTTGCTCCTGCACCGCGTGACCGACCGGATCGACGCCCTGCCGGAGCCGCAGGCCAAGGCGTTGCGCGCGGCACTCGGTCTCGCCCCGAGCGCGCAGGCCGACCGCTTCCTCATCGGCCTGGCCGTACTGACCCTCCTCGCGGACCTCTCCGACGAGGCAGGCTCCCTCCTCTGCCTCATCGACGACGCCCAGTGGCTCGACCAGGCCTCCGCGGACGCCCTCCTCTTCGCCGCCCGGCGCCTTTCCGCCGACGGTGTGGTGATGGTGTTCGCCGCGCGCGACGCCCACGCACCGCCCTTCCCCGCGCAGGGCCTGCCCGAGCTGCGGCTCACCGGGCTCGACGACGCGACCGCCGGGGATCTGCTCGCCGAGCACGCCGGCGATCTCCCCCGCTACGTACGCGAGCAGATCCGCGCCGAGTCCGGCGGCAACCCGCTCGCCCTGCGCGAGCTGCCCGCGGCCCAGCGCGAGGGACACATATCCGTCTACGGCCACCACGTGAGCTCGCTGCCGAGCCACTCCCGCCTCCTGCGGACCTTCGCGGACCGGATGTCGGCGCTGCCCCGGGCCACCCGCACCCTGCTCGTGATCGCGGCGGCGGAAGGCACCGGCGACCTGACCGTGACGGCGGCCGCGGCGAGCCGGCTCGGCGCCACCGTCACCGACCTGGAGCCCGCCGAGCGCAAGGAACTGCTCAGCCTGGACGGCGGGCGCCTCACCTTCCGGCACCCCCTGATCCGCGCCGCCGCCTACCAGAGCGCCCCGGTCGGCGACCGGATCGCCGCACATCGCGCACTGGCCGACGCGCTGCCCTGTGTGGGCAACGTGGACCGCCGCGCCTGGCATCTGGCGGCCGCCACGACGGAGCCCGACGAGTACGTCGCCGGTGTCCTGGAGCAGACCGCCGAGCACGCGAGATCCCGCGGCGGTTACGCGGCCGTCGCCGCCGCCTGCGAGCGCGCCGCCCAGCTCAGCCCGGACGGCGCGCACCGTGCCCGGCGCCTCGCGCTCGCCGCGTCGGCCGCCGCTGACGCGGGCCACAACGAACGCGCCGCCGAACTGGCCCTGCGCGCCGCCCCGCACCTGACCGACCCGGCCGTCCTCGCGCAGCTGGCGCAGGTGCGCGCCGCCGTGGCCCGCGAGCAGGGCCGCCTGGAGGCCTCGTACTCGGTGCTCCTGGACACGGCCGCCGACATCGCCCCGCACGCCCCTCAGACGGCGGCGTTCATGGCGTACGAGGCGATGACCGCCGCCTGGCTCTCCGGGCACCGGCAGTCGATCGACGAGATGAGCCACCGGATCGGCGGACTCGACCTCAAGACTCCCCCGCACGCCCTGCCCTATCTGCCGGCCGCCGAGGGTCTCGCCCGGCTCGCGGCGGGCGATCCGGGCAGCGGACTCCCGCCGCTGCGCGCGCTGTTCGACAGCCTGCGGGCCGAGCGGCACGACCGCGGGCACACCTTGCGCGAACGCGTCTCGATCGCCTCCTGGTTCTCGCCGCTCGGCGCGCTGGAGGCCGGCAACGACCTCGCCGCCGAGCTGGACCGCGAGTGCCGTGAGCAGGGCGCTCTGGGCCCGCTGCCGCTCGTGCTCCTCCTGCGCACCCGGGCGCGGATCTTCCTGGGTCGCCACAGTTGTGCCCTGATGGGCGCGACCGAGGGCCTGCGGATCGCCCAGGACACCGGACAGCCGCACTACGTGGCCCAGTTGACGGGCGTCCTCGCCTATCTCGCCGCGCTCGACGGTGACGAGGAGCGCTGCCGCGAGCTCGCGGCCAAGGGTGATCTGCGGCAGGTGATGCCCGGGCAGGTGTGGGGCGGGGCCGCGGTCGCCATGCTGGAGCTCGGCCTCGGCCACCACGAGGCCGCGCTGCGGGCGTACGAGGACGTGGCGGCGAGCCCGTCCGGCCACACGATCGTCGTCCTGTACTGCGTGCCGGACCGGGTCGAGGCCGCCGTACGGACCGGGAAGGCCGATTCCGTACGGGAGCCGGCGAGGACGTTCGGCGAGTGGGCCGACCACACGGGTGCGGCCTGGGCGCGGGCGCTGGCCGCCCGCTGCCGTGCGCTGCTCGCCCCCGAACCGGAGGCGCAGGCCGCGTACGAGGAAGCCCTCGCGCTGCACACCGACGACGGCCGCCCCTTCGAACGGGCCCGCACGGAGCTGCTCTTCGGGGAGTGGCTGCGCCGCGCGGGCCGCCGGAGCGAGGCCCGTGCGCCGCTGCGCTCGGCCCTCGACACCTTCGAGCTGCTGGCGTCGCCGCCGTGGGCCGAGCGGGCCCGCGCCGAGCTGCGGGCCACCGGCGAGAGCAGGGCGCGGCACGTCGCCGACGAGTCGCCCCTGGAACGGCTCACCCCGCAGGAGCGGCAGGTGGTACGCCTCGCGGCGACCGGCATGACCAACCGGGACATCGGCGCCCAGCTGTTCCTGTCGCCGCGCACGGTGGGATACCACCTTTACAACGCCTATCCGAAGCTGGGCGTGGCATCGCGAGGCGAGCTGGCCCGCCTCCGGTTCCGGGACCAGGAGGAGGCCACGGCCTGAGCGGCACCGGCGCTCAGGCGAACGAGTCCAGGAGCCGGTTCAGCATCCGGTCGAAGAGCTCGTCCGCGTCCCCGGGCGCGGGCCCCTCCGTCAGCGCCGCCGCGAGCCGCGGATAGGCCCCGCCCGCGACCTGCCCCGCGAGGTACGCGAACCGCGCCTGCTGCTCCTGCTCCTCCGTCCACGGCAGGGCCCGCGCGCGCTCGGCCATGGCGAACTCGTTGACGACGTACGTCATGACCGAGCCGTTGACCATCCCGATGAGTTCCATCTTGGTGCCGTAGGGCGCGTCGAGCCCTTCCAGAACGCCGAGGCAGTGCTCCAGGTAGCGCAGGGCGTTCGGGCTGAAGCCGTAGAGCGCGGACATGATCCGCGGCAGCCACGGGTGGCGCCTCATGATGGCGCGCGTCTGGCGGCCGAGCGCCAGCATCTGGGCACGCCAGTCGCCGCCCCGTGGTCCCGCGGGCAGCTCGTACTCGCCGCTCACCGCGTCGACCATCAGTTCGTTCAGGTCTTCCTTGCGCGGCACGTAGTTGTAGAGCGACATGGTGCCGCAGCCGAGTTCGGCGGCGACCCTGCGCATGGAGAGCGCGTCGATGCCGTCCGCGTCGGCGATGCGGACGGCCGCCGCGGCGATGTCCGCCCTGCTGTACGCGGGCTTCGGGCCACGGCCCGCACGCTCGGGGCGCGCCCAGATCACTTCCGGTTCGGCCGCTCGGCCCGCCATTGATCATCACCTCGCTCACCATGTTAGTTACGTACAGCGTACGTAGTGAGGTACCGTGCCGACATGACTTCTACGTACGCTGTACTAAGTGAGGGTCTGGAGAAGCGCTTCGGTGACGTCCACGCCCTGCGGGGGCTCGACCTCGCCGTCCCGGAGGGGACCGTCTGCGGGCTGCTCGGCCCCAACGGGGCGGGCAAGACGACCGCCGTGCGCCTGCTCACCACGCTGCTGACACCGGATGCCGGGAGGGCGTTCGTGGCGGGGCACGACGTGGTGCGGGAGGCCGCAACGGTGCGGCGGCTCATCGGCGTGACCGGGCAGTACGCCTCCGTCGACGGGGAGCTGACCGGGCGGGAGAATCTGCGGCTCTTCGCCCGGCTGCTGCGGGCCCCGCGAGCCAGGGCTGATGAGTTGCTCGACCGGTTCGGCCTCTCGGACGCGGCCGGCCGGCCCGCCCGGACGTACTCCGGTGGCATGCGGCGGCGGCTCGACCTGGCGGCGAGTCTGCTGGTGCGGCCGCGGGTGCTCTTCCTCGACGAACCCACCACCGGGCTCGATCCGCACAGCCGGAACGGCATCTGGGACGCCGTGCGGGAGTTGGCCGCCGAGGGGACGACCGTGCTGCTGACCACGCAGTATCTGGAGGAGGCGGATCAGCTCGCCGACGACGTCGTCCTGATCGACGGCGGGCGGGTCGCGCAGCGCGGGACCCCCACCGCCCTGAAGGCGCAGATCGGGAGTTACGTCGAGGTGGTCGTCACCGAGGACGCCGCGCTGCACGCCGCCGCGGTCGTCCTCGATCAATTGACGGGCTCCGAGCCGGTGCTCGACTCCGGGCGGCGGGCCGCGGGGTCGATCACCCTCGACGCGACGCTGACCCTGCCCCGGATCGTGCGGGAGCTGGACTCGGCCGGGGTGCCTGTCGTCGACGCGACGCTTCGGGCGCCGACTCTCGACGAGGTCTTTCTGCGGCTCGTCGACGCTCGCGTTTCCTAGACCGCCGCTTCGCGGCGGTTCTTCCCGCCCACCCACCTTTGCCCCGTCGCGAGCGGGTGGGGTCCACCCATGGAGTTTCCCTTGAGCGCCATCCTCTACGACGGCACCGCCGTTCTCGGCCGGCATCTGCGGCGCATCAGGCACGCGCCCGCCATCCTCGTCATGACGCAGACGATGCCCATCGTCTTCCTGCTCTTCTTCGGCTACGTCTTCGGCAGCGCCCTCGCCATGCCGGGCGCCGACTACCGCGCCTTCCTCGTCCCCGGCATGCTCGTCGCGACCGCCGCGAACGGCATCATGACCGGCATGTTCACCGCCGCCCAGGACTCCCATCGGGGCGTCATGGACCGGTTCCGCACGATGCCCATGAGCCGCTCGGCCGTGCCGCTCGGGCAGGCCGTCGCCGATCTGCTGACCACCGCGGTGGGGCTCGTGCCGCTGATGCTCGTCGGGCTCGCGATGGGCTGGCGGATCGAGGGCGGACCACTCCAGGCGCTCGCCGCCTTCGGCCTGTTGCTGCTCTTCCGGTTCGCGACGACCTGGATCGGCATCCTGCTCGGCCTCGTCTCGCAGAGCGAGGAGGCGGCGGGACAGCTGGGCGGCGCGACGTTCATGCTGCCGCTGCTCTCGAACGCGTACCTCCCCGTGGACGGACTCCCCGGGTGGCTGCGCACCGTCGCCGAGTGGAACCCGATCAGCGCGGTCGCCACGGCGGTGCGCGACCTCTTCGGCAACGCGCCCGTCCCGGCCGACGCCGCCTGGCCGGTGGCCCATCCCGTGGCCGGCGCGGTCCTCTGGTCGCTGGCGCTGCTCGCCGTGTGCGTGCCGCTCGCCGTCCGCCGGTACACGCGCGGGGGACGGTGAGCGGACGGCCGCGCCCTACTTCTGGGGCGCGAGCTCGGGGCCGAGCGAGGAGAACTTCTCCTGGGACACCACGCGCTTCGGCGGCCACGTGATGTTCGACGGCGGCCACTTCTGGCCCGTCTTCTTCAGGAACCACGCCGGGGGTTCGTACATGGGCGGCTCATAGCCGTCCGGCAGCGCGGTCTTCCAACTGACGTCCTTCGTACGCTCCTTGAACTCGTCCTTGACCGCCTTCAGGCGTTCGGGCTGCGTGATGAGGTCGACCGCCGTCGCCGCCAGATACTTCGCGGCGGCGATCACCGCGGCCTGGCCGGGGGCGGCCGCCGCGCAGGCGGCGGTGGACCAGGTGTGCATCTTGGTGCCGATGGGGGCGAGGGCGGCGCCCATCGAGACGGTGGGGACGTTCCAGCTGATGTCGGCGACATCCGTGGAGCCGCCGCCCATGAACACCGGGTTGGGCGGGGTGAGTTCGCCGATCTTGTCGTGCATGCCCTTCTGGGGCAGGCCCAGGGAATCCTGGAGCTCCTTGGCCAGCTCATGCGCCTCGGAGGTGAAGTCGGGCGGGCCTATCTCGCGCATGTTCGCGTGCAGGAGCTCGGCGAACGCCTTGGCCGGGAGCTGGTTCCAGCAGGCCGAGGTGACGCGGTGGCGCACGGTCGTCTGCGACGCCTTCGCGGCCGCCTCGGAGACCGCGATCACCTTGTCAAGGAGGACCCGGACGCGGGCGGGGCTGCCTTCGCGCACGTAGTACGAGATCTCGGCGATCTCCGGGGTGACGTTCGGGATGTCGCCGCCGTTGTTGATCACCCAGTGCAGGCGGCCGCTCGGCGCGAGGTTCTCCTCGCGCAGGAACTCCGACATCGTCGCCATCATCACGGCGGCGTCCAGAGCCGACTTGTTGCCGAGCGGGGTGCCACCGTGTCCTGCCACGCCGAGGAAGGTGAAGGTGACGGCGGTCATCGCGGTGGTGGTGCCCCAGCCGGTCGCGTTGGCCGTCGAGGGGTGCCAGTCCAGGAACGCGTCGAGCCCGTCGTACACGCCCTTGCTGACGGCGTACGTCTTGCCGATCAGCGTTTCCTCGGCCGTGGAGCCGAAGAACTTCACGGTGACGGGAAGGCGGTGCTTCTTCGCGGCCTGGGCGACGGCCGCCGCGGCTGCGGCCGCCGCCGTGCCGAGCGCGCTGTGACCGCAGCCGTGGCCGGGCCCGTAGCTGGGGGCGAACGGGTCGTGGATGTACTCGCGGGGGTCATGGTGGCCGACGCCCTTGTTCTGCGAGAGGCCGGGCAGCGCGTCGTACTCGCCGCTGAAGCCGAGGACCGGTCCACCCTTGCCGTGCGTGTACGTCGCGGTGAAGGCCGTCGGGAAGCCCGCGGTGCCGAACTTCACGTCGAATCCGGCCTGTTCGAGGAAGTCGGCCTCCGCGATGGAGGACTTCCACTCCCGCAGGGACAGCTCGGCGTTGTCCCAGATCTCGGCGTTCAGCCCGGTGATCCGGTCGTCGTGGGAGGTGATCCAGTCGAGCGCCGCGCGCTTGGCCGGGGTGTCGGCAGCGAGACCTTCGGGCGCCGCGTAGGCCGCGGGGCTGTCGTCGGCTCCGGCGGCCATCGCCGGGTCCGCATCGGCGGTCATGACGCCGACGGTGACACCGGCCGCGCCGAGGAGCTGCATGATGTGGCGGCGGCTCAGGGACGGACCGCTCGCGGGGAGTGCTTCATGCTCATGCTGGTCGTGCAGGTCACACACGCGCACCTCCGGGGGTGAGGTTGGGTGTATCGGCCAATCAACCAGCCACACTGGGGCCGGAAAGTTGCGGCGTCAACAGGTGCGCATGACAAGGGCGTTACACGGGGTGCGTGATGAGTGACGTATCCGGAGGGAAGGGGCGGGTGGGTGGAGGCAATCCGCCGCTGGCGGCGGCCGAACCCCCGACCACCCGTGGTCAGCGACCCCCAAAGAGGGACCGACGCAGCCTGCGCAAGGGGGCGAAGAGGGAGACCCTCCGCACACGTGCACCGTGGCCGCTGCGGTCATGCGCGCCCCGTGAGGTGAGCTCACGCATCAGCAGCGTCGCCTCCGCCGTCTCACCCTGCGGAACGGCGGGGCCGCCCAGCACTGCGAGATGGCGGTCGAGACGCGAGCTGGTCGCGCTGCTCCCGCAGGTGATCGCAGGGACACGCGCCCTGCTGCGCACCGTTATCTGTTCCATGTCACTCCCCACCCGTACGAGGGCACCCGGCCCAGGGCAGGTTAACCCTATCGCCCCGTCCCGACACTCGTGTATCCCGGTCACAGGATTCACCTACCCCGTAAGGAGGTTGACGATTACTCTCCGAATCCAACTGATTCCAGGGCGAGTTGGACAAGAGGGGTAGAAATGGGCCTCTCTGAGCCACTGTCGGGTTCGATGGTCACGGCCAGTGACGCGGCGGACCCGCGCAAGCCTGCGGCGATCACGGGCGTTTCGCCGTCCGGCAGGCCCAGGGCCCGGGGCTGCGCGGCGGGACGCAGCAGCCACAGTTGGTGTGCGCGGCCTTGGAACGGCGCCCCGAGCCCGGTGACGCGCCACGGACGCCCGGGGCGGCCAGGACGTGGGTGATCTCACGTAAGGAGCGTCCGGGTGCGAGGGGGGCGCGCTCTCGCTGACTGGCGCCCGCGGGGGCGGCTCCTGCTCCGTCGCGCGTACGGCGCCCTCGCCCGGCGGTGGGCCATCCCGCGCCCGGTTCGCGTCGCGCCTCACGCGGTGGCGCCCAGGCAGTCCCGCAGCCGCAGCAGTCCGTCCCGCATCCGCGTCTTGACGGTGCCCAGGGGCACGGAGAGGCGCAGGGAGACTTCCCGGTACGTGTAGCCGTCGTAATAGGCGAGGACCACGGCCTGGCGCTGGAGGTCGGTGAGGCGGCGCAGGCAGCGGCGCACCCCCTCGCGCTCCAGGTTGTCCTCGACCGCCTCGGCGACCTGGTCGTAGGCGGGCCCTTCGCCGCGCTCGGCCACGCGCCGTTCGCGCCTCCTCGCCGCGCGGACGCTGCGTACGCGGTCCACCGCCCTGCGGTGGGCGAGCGTGAGGATCCAGGAGAGGGCGCTGCCGCGCGCCGGATCGAAGCGGGCCGCCGTACGCCAGAGTTCGAGCAGCACCTCCTGGACGACCTCCTCGGACTGGGCGGGGTCGCGGAGCACGCGGCGGACCATGCCGTAGACCGGCCCCGACACCTGGTCGTACAGCTTCTCGAACGCCTGCTGGTCGCCCCGGGCGATCAGCGGCAGCAACGCGTCGGACTCCATGCGCGTCCCCTCCCCCTCTTCCCGCCCGGGCGGCTCACGCCGTCCCGGCCGGGGTGCCGCGCTGTGCGGTCGCACCGGGATTCGGGGCGACAGAAGGCACCGGATTGGGAACGAGGCCAATCCGCCGGGCCCTTCGGCCCGAATGGGGTTCGTCAGGCGGCTCGCGCGCACCGCGCGGGGTCGCGCGAAGGACAGTAAGGACGGACGCGATGACAGCTATCGCCAGGAGTGGGTCGGGGCGCCGCGGCAAGCGCGGCCTGGCCGCGCTCGTGTGTGGCGCGCTGGCCGCCGGGGGGCTCGCAGCCGCCGGCGTGACGGCACTGGCACCGGAGGCGGCCGACGCCTCCAGCCACCGGGAGGCCCCGCTGATCTCGGGGCAGCCCCAGTACGACACCACGGACGTGTACGCGTTCGTGAGCCCGGACAAACCCGACTCCACGACGATCGTGGCGAACTGGCTGCCCTTTGAGGAACCCACGGGCGGGCCGACCTTCTATCCGTTCGCCGATGACGCGCAGTACGACGTCCACATCGACAGCGACGGGGACGCGCAGGGCGACCTCCTCTACCGGTGGACGTTCGACACCCGGACCAAGAACGGCGACACGTTCCTCTACAACACCGGGCCCGTGACGAGCCTCGACGACCCCGACCTGAACGTGACGCAGACGTACGACCTGGAACTGCTGCGGCTCAAGGACCAGAAGGTCACCTCGACGACGAAGCTCGCCGACGACGCGCCCGCCGCACCGTCGCACGTCGGCAAGGCGTCCATGCCGAACTACAAGAAGCTGCGTGATCAGGCCGTCAAGCAGGTCAAGGGCGGCGGCTCGACGTTCGCCGGACAGGCCGACGACCCGTTCTTCGCGGATCTGCGGGTGTTCGACCTGCTGTACGGCGGCGACCTGTCGGAGGTCGGGAACGACACCCTCAAGGGTTACAACGTGAACTCCGTCGCCCTTCAGGTGCCGACCTCCGAGATACGGCAGTCGGCGAAGCAGCCCACCGTCGGAATCTGGTCGACCACCCAGCGCAAGAACGCCAACGGCAAGTGGTCCCAGGTCTCGCGGCTCGGCAATCCGCTGGTCAACGAGGTCGTCGTGCCGCGGAAGGACAAGGACAAGTTCAACGCGTCCTCGCCGTGGAACGACGCGGACTTCCTGAAGTACGTGACCAAGCCCGAGCTGCCGAAGCTCCTGGAGAAGATCTACAAGCTGAAGGCGCCCGCCGAACCGCGCAACGATCTCGTGTCGGTGTTCCTGACGGGCGTGAAGGACCTCAACCAGCCGCCCGGCGTCAGGCCGGCCGAGGCGCTGCGGCTCAACACGTCCATCAAGCCCGCGGCCACGCCCAAGCGGCTCGGGGTGCTCGACGGCGACAACGCCGGGTTCCCGAACGGGCGGCGGCTCGCGGACGACGTCATCGACATCGAACTGCAGGCCGTCGAGGGCGAACTCATCGGGAACAAGAACGACTTGGGTGACGCGGTGAACGCCAATGAACAGAAGTTCGGCGACACCTTCCCGTACCTGGCGCTTCCCACGTCCGGCTCCCGGGGCCCGCTGGCCAAGGGCGGCGGGGGCAGCGGCACCTCGGCGCGCGACGCGCTGAACGGCGGTGCCGCGCCAGGCGGTCCGGCGTCCGGCGGCGATGACACCGACGCCGTGCTGATCGCCTCGGCGGCCGCGGGTGCGGCAGGGGTGCTCCTTGTCGGGCTCGGGCTCGCGTGGTGGCGCAGGCGCGGCCCCTCCGGGATCGCGGGCTGAGCCCGTTCCCCGACCGGCGCGGCCCGCACCTATCCCCCTGCGGGCCGCGCCCTCTTCCTTCTTCCCGGCTCCGCAACTCCTTCCGGAAGGTTCCGTGATGGCACTGCCTCGTCCTGTCGGACGGTCCGTCGTGGCCGCCGTCGCTCTCGCGCTCGCGATCACCGGGGGCGCCGTCGTGGCCGGCGGCGAGGACGGTCCCGACCGGTCGCCGTCGTCGTCCGCCGCCGTGGCGCCGGGTGCGCTGCGGGGCGCCGATCTCGATCGTGGCGTCGAGGCGCTGCAGTCCCACCTGCGGGACCAGCCCGAGGACTTCGGAGGGTGGGCGACGCTGGGGACCGCCTACGTCGAGCAGGCCCGTACCCGGGGTGACCCGTCGCGCTACCGCGAGGCGGAGCGCGCTCTGGACCGCTCCCTCGAACTGCGGCCCCGCAATGACGCGGGGCTCGCGGGGCGGGCGGCGCTCGCTGCCGCCCGCCATGACTTCACCGGGGCGTTGCGCCACGCGGAGGCCGCGCTGGAGGTGAACCCCTACAGCGAGGGCGCGCTGGCCTCGCGGATCGACGCGCTGGTCGAGCTGGGGCGGTACAAGGCCGCCGCGCGGGCCGCTGACGAGGCCGATGCCCGGCGGCCCGGGGTGCCGGTGTTCACGCGGTACGCGTATGTGCGGGAGCTGCGGGGCGATGTGGCGGGGGCCCGGCGGGCGCTGACGCAGGCTGTCGGGACCGGCTCGGGGGCCGGTGGGGATCTCGCCTATGTCACCACCGCCCTCGGGCAGCTCGCCGGGCGGCAGGGCCGGTACGGGGAGGCGCTGAAGCAGTGCGGCACGGCGCTGCGGGCCGACGCCACGTATCTTCCGGCGCTGGAGTGCCGGGCTCGGGCCTGGGCCGGGCGGGGCGAGACGGAGCGGGCCATACGGGCGCTCCGGGACGTGGTGGCGAGGGCGCCGTTGCCCGGACCGCTGGTCGCGCTGGGCGAGTTGTACGAGGCGCGGGGCGGGCCGGGTGACAAGGCGAAGGCCCAGGAGCAGTACGCGCTGGTGTCCGTCTGGGTGTCGCTGGCCCGGGCGAACGGGGTGAACGCGGACCTGGACGCGGCGGTCGCGCTGACCGACCACGGGGACCGGGACGAGCGCAAGGCGGCGCTGCGGGCGGCACAGGCGGAGTGGGGACGGCGCCACACGGTCCACACGGCGGACGCGCTGGCCTGGGCCCTGCACGTCGACGGCCGCTCCGAGGAGGCGCTCCCGTACGCCCGCAGGGCCACGGCCACCGGCTTCCGTGAGGCGTCGTTCCTGTACCACCGGGGTGTGATCGAAGGGGCGGCCGGTAACGCGGCCGCCGCCCGGCGCTGGCTGTCGGCGGCGCGGGACCTGAACCCCGGGTTCGCCTTGCCGACGGAGGAGCGGTGAGGCGGCGCGCCCTCGCTCACGGGGGTGTCCTGCTCGCGGGTCTCGCTCTCCTGCTGCTGCCCGCCGCCGAAGCGCACGCCCATCCGTTGGGGAACTTCACCGTCAATCGGTACGACGGACTCGTGGTGGGCCCCGGGCAGGTGCGGGTCGACCACGTCGAGGACCTCGCCGAGATCCCGGCCACTCAGGCCATGTCCCGCATCAAGCGTGTGGGCATGGGGAGTTGGGCCACCGAGCGGTGTGCGGACGCCGCCCGTGACAGCCGGATCCGGGTGGACGGGCGGGCGACGGAACTCCGCGTGCGGGAGGCGAGGGCGGTCACCCGGGACGGGCAGGCCGGCCTCCCCACCCTGCGCGTGGAGTGCGAGCTCGGTGCCCCGCTCCCCCGGGGCACCGAGCTCGCGGCGCGGTTCGAGGCCCCGGGAGACGCGGGTCCGGGGTGGCGGGAGGTCACGGCGCGGGGGGACCGGATGACCTTGCGCGCGTCCGACGTACCGGAGGCGTCCGTGTCGAAGCGCCTCACCCGCTACCCGGAGCGGCTGCTCGACTCACCGCCGGGCGAGGACGCCGCCACGCTGCGGATCGCTCCCGGGGGCCCCGCGCTGAGCGAGGAGAAACCGGAAGCGCCCGCCTCCGTGCTGCCGCGCGGGGCGGACCGGTGGACGCAGGCCCTGACGGGACTCGTGGCGCGCCACGACCTCACCCCCGGCTTCGCCGGACTCGCCCTGGCCATCGCCCTGTTGCTGGGCGCGCTGCACGCGATCGCGCCGGGGCACGGCAAGACACTGATGGCCGCGAGCGCCGCCGCCAGGGGACACGCATCCGTGCGGGACGTCCTGCCGCTGGCCGCGTCGGTGACCGTCACGCACACTCTGGGCGTGACCGCGCTGGGAGTGCTGGTGGCCGGGGGCTCGGCCGCCGCCCCGTCGGTCATCGCCTGGCTGGGTGTGGTCAGCGGCGTGCTCGTCACCGGGGCGGGGGCGCTGCTGCTGCGCAGGGCGTGGCGGCGGCGCGGGCACCCACGTCACCACCACCATCACCAACACCAACACCCGCACGAGCACCCGCACGAGGCGCCGCCCACGGTGCGCGGCGCGCTCTTCCTCGGCTTCGCGGGCGGCCTGGTGCCCAGCCCCTCCGCCGTGGTCATGCTCGTCGGCGCCGCCGCGCTCGGCGAGGCGTGGTTCGGGCTGCTGCTCGTCCTGGCGTACGGGGTGGGGCTCGCCGTCACCCTGACGGCCGCCGGGTTCCTGGTGGTGCGGGTCGGGTCCCTCGCCGGGCGGCGGGTGCGCGGGCCGCGGTGGCTGCACCGGGCCACGCATCGGTTCCTGCCGTTGGGCTCCGCCTTCGTCGTGGTGGCCCTTGGGTGTGGATTGGTGTTCAAGGGGGCCGCAACCGCGCTCGGTTGAGGTAATTTTGTGGAGAATCGCACTGCTGCGGATGGGGGACGCCCGTGAGCGCGAACGAGCGTGTGATCGCGGGGCGCTACCGCCTGCTCGCCCCTTTGGGCGAGGGCGGCATGGGCACGGTCTGGCGGGCTCGCGACGAAGTCCTGGGCCGTGAGGTCGCGGTCAAGGAGGTACGTGCGCCGGCCGGGCTGCCGGCCAGCGAGGTCGACCGGTTGTACGCCCGCCTGGAGCGCGAGGCGTGGGCCGCCGCGCGTATCCCGCACCGCAATGTGGTGACGGTCTATGACGTGGCGAGCGAGGACGGGCGCCCGTGGATCGTCATGGAGATCGTGCGGGGGCTCTCGCTGTCCGATGTCCTGGACGCGGAGGGGCCGATGGCGCCGCAGCGGGTCGCCCGCATCGGTGCCGAGGTGCTCGCCGCCCTCCGCGCCGCCCACGACGCCGGGGTACTGCACCGCGATGTGAAGCCCGGCAACGTACTCATCGCGAACGACGGCCGGGTCGTGCTCACCGATTTCGGGATCGCCATGGTGGAGGGGAGTTCGGCCCTCACCATGACGGGTGAGGTGGTCGGCTCGCCCGAATTCCTGGCCCCGGAGCGGGCGTTGGGACAGCGGCCGGGGCCGGAGTCCGATCTCTGGTCCCTTGGGGTGCTGCTCTACGCGGCCGTCGAGGGCAGTTCGCCGTTCCGGCAGGACACCCCGCTGAGCACGTTGCGCGCGGTCGTCGACGAGCAGCTGCCGCCGCCCCGGAACGCGGGTCCGCTGGTCCCGGTCATCGAGGGGCTGCTGCGCAAGGACCCCGCCGCCCGGATCTCCGCCGCCGAGGCCGAGAACCAACTGCGGCTCGTCGCGGCGGGCGGCACACCGCAGGTGGCGACGCCGCTGCCGTACATGCCGACGGTGACGTCACAGCAGCAACAGCAGACACCCTCGCCCTATCCGCCGTCTCCGGGCGGGCAGGAGCCCGTCGTCACCACGACCACCACCGTCCCCCCGACCCGCTCACGGCGCACGGCACTTGTCCTCACCGCGGGCCTGGTCGCGCTCGCGCTCGCGCTGGGCGGACTCGTGTACGCCCTGGTCAACCGCGACGGCGGCGGAGGGGGCGGCAACAACAGCGGCGCGTCGGAGGGAAGCGGGAGCGACGGCGGGGGGACCGGCGACGGCGGCTCTGACGGCGGCACGGACGGTGGCAGCACATCCGGCGGCAACGACGGCGGAGGGTCGGGCGACGGCGGCGGCAGCGACGGCGGCTCCACCGGCGGGGGCTCCACGGACGGCGGCGGAGGCGGCGGCAACGACGGCGGTGGCGGCAACGGCGGTGCGACCACGCACCCGGCGCAGTCCGTCAAGGTCACGGTCACCGGTGCGAACACGCAGTACAGCGGCGCCTGTCCGCCGGGCGCCGGGCAGGCCCCGGCGTTCACGGCGACCTTCACCGTGGGGCGGGTCCCCGTCACCGTCGACTATCGCTGGGTGACCAAGTCCGGGGAGCCGAGCGACGCGGGCTGGAAGACGCTCGGCTTCGCCTCCGGCGGCGGGAAGACCAAGCAGGTGCATCACACGGAGACGGTCGACGGGGAGCCGGGCTCGACCCATCAGAACGAGATCAGCGTGGAGGTGCGCAGTCCGGTGAAGGCCGACTCGAACGCGGTCGCCTACTCCGTGACGTGCGAGGAGGAGACCCCGACGGGCGGGGTCTCCTCCTATGCGCCGAACGAATAGGGCCGGACGAACAGGGCCGGACGGAGCGGGTCAGGGACGGAGCGGGTCAGGATGCCGCGGCGCTGAACACGGGGAGGTAGCCGCCGGACTGGCCCGCGGCCTTGGGGTGGTAGGACTCGCCGATGTTGGTCCAGTTCACGCTGTGCAGCCACGCGTCGCCGGAGCAGATCTCATGGCCGCTGAAGGTGGAGGTCACATCGCCGAAGGTGAAGCCGTGGTCGGCGGCACGCTTGGCCGTCGTGGAGTTGAGGAAGTCGGCGGCGCTGTTGATGGCACTGCGTTCCTTCTCGGAGAGGCCGGCGAGGCAGCCGCCGCCGAGCTTGTAGAAGCGGGGGTATCCGAGCACGACCACCTGGGCGGCCGGTGCCTTGGCGCTGATCGCCGAGTAGACCCGGTCGAGGTTGCCGGGCAGCGTCGTCTCGACGTAGCTGCGCGCCTGTGCGATGCGCGCGAGGCAGTTGCTCTCGGACTGGAGCACGCAGGTCGTCATGACGTCGGCGAAGCCTGCGTCATTGCCGCCCACGGAGAGGCTGACCAGGCCCGTTCCGGAGTTGAGCGGGCCGAGTTGGCCGGCCACGACATCACCCGTACGAGCGCCCGAGCAGGCCGTGAAGTTGAAGCTGGAGGGTGAGTTGGCGGCCGCCCACAGTGCGGGGTACGCGCGGGGGGTGCGCTTGCAGTTGCCGCTTCCGCTGTCGTAGGCGCCGGCTCCGACACCGGACGAGTAGGAGTCGCCGAGCGCCACGTAGCCGGTGGCCGCGGCCTGCTGGTCGGATCGCTGGTCCGCTTGAGCCGCTGTGGCCCCGGTGAGGGCGAAGGCGGTGGCGAGGAGGAGTGAGGAAGCGTATGCCGTGAATCGGGACAATCTCATGGAACCTCCCTTAGCAGGATTTCTGCCTCGACTGTGGTACCACTCCCCTCAGGGCGTCGATAGTGTTCATGTCAATAAGTTTCCCGGCAATTCCCTTGCTCACGCCGGGAGTTCCGCTCGGGTTCAAGGGTGTATCTGCGAACATCTGCACACTCCCTCCGCATCTTGACGCGCTGCCGCAGACTGCGCGACATTGAAGCCCGGCATCCGGCGCTTCGGGGGGCAAAGTCGCCAATGCAGACGATCAGGATCAAGGCACCTTCATCAGACACCGGGCGCGAGCCCGGGGAGCGGCCAAGACGCCACGAGGACGCGCCCGCGCTGCTCGCGGGCACGGCGGTGGCGGTGGGCGCGGTCGGCGCGATGCTGGCGCTCACGGACATCGATTCGCCGCTGCGCGCGCCCTTCACCCTGTTCTTCCTGCTGGCCGCCCCGGGCGCCGCGATCGGCGCCGCCCTCAAGGGACTTGACCCATGGGGCCGGATCATTGCTTCCGTTTCCGGGGCCGTCGCGGTCAACCTGTTGGTGGCCCAGGCGATGCTGGCCCTCCACATGTGGTCGGTGCGCGGCGGGGTGGTCACCATCACCGTGATCGCGTCGCTCATCCATCTGCTGGTACTGGTACGGCGACTGAGACGCCGTACCCCGACGAGGCGGACCTCCTGACGTGGACATCACCGTGCACCGCCCCGGAGAACTCACCGCCGCGGACCGGGTGGCCTGGACGGCGCTGCAGTCCAAGGCCCACCTCAACGGCGCTCCGGAGCTGGGCAATCCCTTCCTCTCCCCCGAGTTCACCCTCGCGGTGGGCCACTGGCGGCGCGGGGTGCGGATCGCGGTCGTACGCGAGGCCGGTGAGCCCGCGGCGTTCTTCCCGTTCCAGAGATCCATCACCGGCGTCGGCCGGGCCATCGGCCTCGGCGTCTCGGACTGCCAGGGCCTCGTGCACCGGCCCGGCTTCACCTGGGACGCCCGGGAGCTGCTGCGGGCCTGCGGGCTCGCGATGTACGAGTTCGACCATCTGGCCGGCGGCCAGGGGCCGTTCGAGGCGGCCGCCTCCGGCTCCTTCGCCTCCCCCGTCATGGACATCGACCAGGGGTACGAGGCCTATCTCGCCCAGCTCAAGGCGAAGTCGCCGAAGTTCACCCGCACGACCCACGCCAAGGAGCGCAGGCTCAGGCGCGACCACGGCACCGTGCGCTACGTGCACGACGAACGCGATCCCACGGTCCTTCGCACCCTGATGGAGTGGAAGGCCGCCCAGTACCGCAGGACCGGCCGCAGCAACCGCTTCGCGCAAGCCTGGATCACCCAGCTCGTGCACCAGCTCTTCCACACCAGGTCCGACCAGTTCGCCGGCCTGCTCTCCGTCCTTTACGTGGACGATGTGCCGGTCGCCGCGCACTTCGGGCTGCGCTCCGAGCGGATCATCGGGCAGTGGTTCCCGGCCTACGACCCGGCGTTCGCCAAGTACTCCCCCGGCCTGATCATGCATCTGCACATGGCGGAGGCGGCCGCCGCCGACGGCATCGCGTACCTCGACCTCGGTCGCGGCCAGAAGCAGTACAAGGACTCCCTGAAGACACGCGAACTCACCGTGTACGAGGGGTGGGTGGCTCTGCGCCATCCGGCGGCGATCGGCCATCGGGCGCGGCGCGCTCCGGCCAGGGCGCTGCGCAACACCGTCTTGTCGAGACCGGAATTCTTTGAACCGGCCGACAAGCTGCTGAAACAGGTGGGAAAAATACGATCAAGAAAGAAGGAATAAAGACCGAAGACAGGAACAGGGCGCTCCATTTGTGCCCGCCAAGACTGGCCAAATCATCGAAAACGTGAGGCCACGTTCCAGGTCTTGCCATACGGTCTCAATCATCAATACCGTCTTACATCCACCCGCATCGGTCCATCACGCAATGCGATCTAGGGGAGGGCTCAAGATCGCGGTGGTTCCGGCGCGGGGCGCGGTAGGGGGGTGCCGTGCTCGGCGACTGAATTCTTGCCGGGTCACGTCCCGCGCGATGCCAGCTCACTCGGCATGTACGGAGATCTATTTCGTCATGCGCAAGTGACAACCCCCCTTTCGAACCGGATACAAAGCCGGACCGCCCGGGGGTGGGCGATCCACCGGACGAGAGGGATCAGACTCATGAGTTCTGTTGTGCGCCCGGCCACCGAGCCGGGCCCAGATCCATTGGACAAGCCGACACTGTCCGCCGCCTACCGGCCGATTTCCTCACACCTGGCGATCACTCCGCCGGTGAGCGTCGTGATTCCCGCCATGAATGAGGCGGAGAATCTTCCCTACGTTTTCAAGACACTTCCCGACTGGGTCCACGAGGTCGTTCTCGTCGACGGGAATTCCACCGATGACACCGTGGCGGTGGCACGCGAACTGTGGCCGGACGTGAAGGTCGTGAGACAACTCGGCAAGGGGAAGGGCGACGCCCTGATCACCGGATTCGAGGCGTGCACCGGCGACATCATCGTGATGGTCGACGCGGACGGCTCGGCCGACGGTCACGAGATCGTCAGCTATGTCTCCGCCCTCGTCTCGGGCGCGGACTTCGCCAAGGGATCACGCTTCGCCAACGGCGGCGCCACGGACGACATGACACCGATCCGCAAGCTCGGCAACCACGTCCTGTGCTCCGTCGTGAACGCCAAGTTCGGCGCCCGCTACACCGACCTGTGCTACGGCTACAACGCCTTCTGGCGGCACTGCCTCGACAAGATAGAGCTCGACTGCACGGGGTTCGAGGTGGAGACCCTGATGAACATCCGGGTGGTCAAGGCAGGGCTCAAGGTGCAGGAGATTCCCAGCCACGAGTATCTGCGCATCCACGGCGTCAGCAATCTCAGCGCCGTGCGCGACGGTCTGCGCGTCCTGAAGGTGATCCTCACGGAGCGCTCCAACCGCCGTGGGCAGCGCCGCGGCTCCCGTGGTGTCCCCTTCCGCACGCGTCAGGGAGAGGCGTCTTGAGCGGTCCCCACCACCACGGGGGAGGCACGGTCGCGGACATCTCCGTCGTCATCTGCGTCTACACCGAGGACCGCTGGGAGGACATCCTCGCGGCGGTCGCCTCGGTGCGGGCGCAGTCCCTGGCGGCGCTTGAGACGCTTCTCGTGGTGGATCACAACGCCTCGCTCCTGGACCGCCTCGGCAAGGAGTACAAGGAGACCGAAGGGGTGCGTGTGCTCGCCAACGCGGGCCCCCGCGGCCTCTCCGCGGGGCGCAACACCGGGATCGCCGCGTCCGGCGGCGAGATCATCGCGTTCCTCGACGACGACGCCGTCGCGGAGCGGGACTGGCTGCGCCACTTCGCCGAGGGGTACGCCGACCCCCTGGTCTTCGCGGTGGGCGGGCGCACCATGCCGATCTGGGAGTCCCGGCGCAGGCCCGCCTGGTTCCCCGAGGAGTTCGACTGGGTCGTCGGCTGTACGTACAAGGGGCTGCCCGAGGGGCGCGTGCGGGTGCGCAACGTCCTGGGCGGCAACGCGTCCTTCCGCCGCAGCGCCTTCGAGGTGGCGGGCGGCTTCGCGACCGGCATCGGGCGTGACGGCGACAAACGTCCGCTGGGCTGCGAGGAGACGGAGCTGTGCATCCGCCTCACCCGCGCCAGGCCGGACGCGATCCTGCTCATCGACGACCGCGCGGTGATCCACCACCGCGTCCCCGCGGCGCGGGAACGCTTCCGGTACTTCCGCACGCGGACGTACGCGGAGGGCCTGTCCAAGGCGCTCGTGGCCCGTAGTGTCGGGGCGGAGAAGGGCCTTGAGTCCGAGCGGCGGTACGCCACGCGCGTCCTGCCGGCCGGTGTCGGGCGCGGGCTGCGGGACGCGCTGCTTGCCCGCCCCGGCGGCGCGGGCCGCGCGGGGGCCATCGTGGCGGGCGTGGTCACGGCGGCCGGGGGGTACGTCCTCGGGAGCGTCCGTGCCCGCAGGGCAGGTGCCTCGTTCTCGGTCGTGGAGATCGGGACGGGCGCGGACGGTGAGGGGGCTGCGGCATGAGGACGGCACCGATCGGCCGAGGGGGGCCGCCATGAACGCCTCCGTGCCGATACTCATGTATCACTCGATCGCGCATGAACCGACCCTGGAGACACGGGATCTGTCGGTCTCTCCGGGTGCGTTCGCCGAGCAGCTCGAACTGCTCGGCGAGCGGGGGTTCACGCCGCTGACCACGGCCGGGCTCGCCGCGATCTGGCGTACGCCCGGCCGCGCGCTGCCCGCGCGACCCGTCCTGATCACCTTCGACGACGGCTACGAGGGCGTGCACCGGCACGCGCTGCCGGTGCTCGCCAAGCACGGCTTCGCCTCGACGCTCTTCGTCTCCACGGGCTGGCTGCGCGGGGCGCACGACACCGGCGGCGGGCTCGACGTGATGCTCGACTGGGACCAGGTGCGCGAACTGGCCGCGTCGGGCACGGAGATCGGCGGGCACAGCCACACGCACCCGCAGCTCGACCAGCTGGACGACGACGACCTCTGGTCCGAGCTGCTGCGCTGCAGGGAGATCGTCACCGACGAACTCGGCACCCGCCCCGCCTCCTTCGCCTACCCGTACGGCTACTCGAGCCGCCGGGTGCGCAACACGGTGCGCGGTGCCGGATTCTCCCAGGCGCTCGCGGTCGGCAACGGCCTCGCGCGGCGCGCCCAGGGGCCGTACGCCCTGCAGCGGGTGACCGTGCGCCGCTCCACCGGCATCGAGGAGTTCGCGCGGCTCGTCGAGGGCCGTTCGATCGCCCTCAACTTCGCAAGGGACCGTGCCCACACCAAGGGGTACGCCGTGGTCCGCAGAGCACGACAGGCCCGCCGGAAGGCAACTCGTACCCGTGTCTGACACGTCGACCGCCCAGGCAGACGTCTCTGGGACTCCCGGCACCGAACAGCAGCCGACGTCCGGCAAGTCGGGCAGGCCGCGCAGACTGCGCCTGCCCGGCGGCGGTTCGGGCGGTTCGGGCGGCTCCGGTGGCGGAAGCCCGCTGTTCCGCAACGCCTACGCGCTGATGCTGAACACCGGCATCTCGGGTGTGCTCGGTGTCGGCTTCTGGCTGGCCGCCGCTCGCTACTACTCCGAGTCGGCGGTCGGCCAGGGCTCGGCGGCGATCGCCGCCATGAAGCTGCTCGCGGGGCTCACCGCCCTCACCCTGACGGGGGCCCTCGCCCGCTTCATCCCCATCGCGGGGCGCGCCACCGGCAGGTTCATCTTCCGTACGTACGCGGCCAGTTCGGTGATCGTCGCGTTCGCCGCGCTGATCTTCCTGTTCACGCTCGACCTGTGGGGACCTTCGTACAAGTTCCTGCACGGCCCGCTGAACGGCCTCGGCTTCATCGCCGCGGTCATCGCCTGGTCGCTGCTCACCCTTCAGGACGGAGTACTGACCGGGCTGCGCAGCGCGCTGTGGGTGCCGGTCGGCAACACGATCTTCTCGATCGTCAAGCTGGGGCTGCTCATCGCGGTGGCCGCCGCGATCCCAACGGCGGGCGTCTTCGTTTCGTGGGTCGCCGCGATCGCCATGTCCGTCGTCCCGCTCGGCTGGCTGGTGTTCCGCCGGCTCGTGCCACGGCACGTGAAGGCGACCCAGGACAAGACCAAGCCGCCCACACTGCGCGAGATGGGCCGCTTCCTGGCCGGCGACTACACGGGCTCGCTGTTCTCGCTCGCCGTGGTCTATCTCGTGCCGGTGCTCGTCGCCTCGCAGGTCAGCTCGGTCGACAACGCGTACTTCTACATCGCCACCACGATCGGCGGCACGGTCAATCTGCTCGCCATCAACATGGGCGCCTCGCTGACCGTCGAGGGCGCGCACGACCCGGCGCGGCTCGCCGCGAACACCCGGGCCGCGCTGCGCCGCATGGCCCGCCTCATGCTGCCGGTCTGCGGCCTGCTCTTCATCGGCGCGCCCTACGTCCTGCGGGTCTTCGGCCAGGAGTACGCGGACGCGGCGACCCCGCTGTTGCGCTGGTTCGCGGTGGGCGCGGCGTTGCGGGTGGTCATGGAGACGTACTTCGCGGTGCAGCGCGCGCAGAGCCGTACGTCCGGGATCGCCTGGATGCAGGGCCTGTTGTGCTTCCTGGTGCTCGGCCTGACGTTGCTTCTGCTGCCGCGGATGGGCCTGACGGGGGCCGGCGTCGCGGAGATCTGCAGCCTCGCGGTGATCGTGGCGATCGCGGCGCCGAAGCTGTACCGGGTGGCGCGGGGGGCGGGGCCGTCCGCGCCGGACGGCGGCGGGGCGCCGGACGGCGATCTCGCGGATCTGGGTGCGCCCGAGGACGCGCCGGTGCCCGACGCCGGGGAGGCGGACCGGAAGAAGGAGCGGCGGGGGCCCGCCTGGGCGCTGCGCGAGTCGCTCGACTCGGACACGCTGCAACTGGCCGTGCAGCCCGACTTCGAGCACCCGGAGCGCAGACCCGACATGCGGCCGGGGCCGGGGACCCCCGCCGCCGGGACGCCCACTTTCATCGCCGCGGCGGGAAGGCCCGGGGGCGGGAAACCCGCGGGCACGGGGGACGAGGGGGACGACATGGAGCACCGGCCGACCTGGGCACTGAGAGCACCGCTGAAGACACCCGAGCCCGACGACTCCGAGGCTGGCGGGGCTGCCGACGACCCCGAGGATGTCGGGGCCGTCGAGGATGAAGCCAAGGCGGGTGCCGAGGACGCGGCGGCGCGGCCGTCGCCGCTGTCCTCCTCGGTGTCCTCTTCGGTGTCCTCCTCGGTGTCCTCTTCGGTGTCCTCCGCCGTCACGCCGCCCGCCGAAGAACCGGCCACGGCCGTGCGCACGAGCGAGGCACCGCCCGAGCACGTCGGCGAACCCGGACCGCTCCCCCGCCGCCGCACCGTCTTCATGGCGCTGTTCCTCGCCCTCGCGCTCGCCCTCTACTGGCTGCCCGCCCTGGACATCACCGAGGCCGACCTGGACACGATGGGCGGGCTCGGGCTCATCTCGGTGCTGCCCACGGCGACCCTCCTCGGGGCCGCGCTGCTCGTCGTCGCCTTCGCCTCGCTGCTCTGGGCGGAACGCCCGCACCAGGCCCTGCTCCTGGTGACACTGCTCGCCACGGTGGTGTGCCTGCACGCCCTGCCCGCCGTCCTCGAGGACGAGCCCCGGTTCGCGACGGCCTGGCAGCACCTGGGCTTCATGGAGTACATCGACAGGACCGGCTCCGCGGTGCCCGACCTGGACGCGCGCTGGAGCTGGCCCGGGTTCTTCGCCGCGGCCACGTTCGTGGCGAAGGCGTGCGGAGTCTCGGACATGACCGAGGTGATCCGCTGGTGGCCGCTGGCCATGCAACTGCTCTACCTGGCACCGATGCTCCTGCTGGTGCGCTCCATGCGGGCGTCGTGGCGCGCCAAGTGGGCCGGTGTGTGGATCTTCGCGCTGAGCGGCTGGGTCGGCCAGGACTACTTCTCCCCGCAGGGCTTCACGTATCTGCTCTACCTGGTGTTCGTCGCGGTGCTCCTCGTGTGGTTCCGCGCACCGCACGTGCTGTGGGCCAAGCGGCGCCCGGGTGAGCTGGAGGTCGAACCCGCCGACCGGCACCGGCGCGCCGTGCTGCTCGTGGTCCTGATCGCCCTGTTCGCGGCGACGGTCCCGGCCCACCAGCTCACGCCGTTCGTGATGCTCGGCGTCCTTGCCGTGCTCGTCATGGTGGGCCGCTCGGAGCTGCGCGGCCTGCCGATCCTCTTCGCGGTCCTGGTCGCCGTCTGGGTGGGCTTCCTCGCGGAGCCGTACTGGTCGGGGCACTTCGACGAGCTGTTCGGCGGGCTCGGCGGCGTCGGCGGCAATGTGTCGTCGTCGGTGTCCGGCCGGATCGAGGGCGGCAGTTCGACCCATCAGCTCGTGCTGTACGCCCGCGTGGCGCTGGCCGGCGGTGTCATGGCGTTCGCCTGCTGGGGCTGGTGGCGGCGGCGTGAGCACAAGTACACGGAACGGTCGCTGCTCGTCCTGACCTTCGTCCCGTTCCTGGGCTTCGGCATGCAGTCGTACGGCGGCGAGATGGCCCTGCGGGTCTTCATGTTCGCGCTGCCCGGCGCCGCGCTCCTCGCCGGTCTCGCGCTCTTCCCGCGCGCGGGCATCACCGCGAAGGAGCGGGACCGCGACCGGGTGAGTCTGGCGCCCCTGGCCGCGCTGATGGCGGGTCTCGTCCTGATGGGCGGCTTCCTGGTGGCGCGCTGGGGCAACGAACCCTTCGAGCGGACCCGGGCCGGCGAGGTCGCCGCGATGGAGTTCGTGTACGAGCACGACGACCCGACGGTGCGGCTGCTGTGGATGAGCGACGACACGCTCAACAACGTGACGCCCGCGATGCCTTGGGGCGCACGGGACATGGAGAAGGTCCAGTACGTCCCGACCCTCGCCCCGGCCGATCCGGTCCTGGTGTCCGGCCTGGTGAAAGCACTCAAGGACGCGGGACCCCACTCGTATCTGATGATCAACAAGAGTCAGACGGTCTATCTCCAGATGGACGTGGGTTACTCCGGCACCTGGGACACCCGGTTGCTCACGAACCTCGACAACCGCCAGGAACTGAAGAAGGTCTTCACTAACGACGACGCGACCCTCTACACGCTGCGCAAGCAGCCGGACGGCAAGGTCGAGAAGGCCGAACCGGGCCCGATCGGCCCGCAGGTCACCTGGACGCCGTGGTCCGTGATCGGCGCCCTCGCGGCGATCGCCGTGGTCCTGCTGCTCCTCACGCGGGAGGTCGTGCGGGTGGCGGTGGAGCCTAGCGTGCGGCAACTGCGCTGGCTGCAGAGCAGTTTCTGGTTCTCGCTGCCGTTGCTCGCGGTGCTGCTCGCCTCGCTGGTCCAGCGGTTCCTGACGATGGTGTGACGCGCCTCGCGGCGGGGAGTGTGTGGCTGAGGCGGATCACCGCTTCAGCCACTTCACCTCGTACCCCTTCATCCCGAACCGCTTGCCGTCGACCTTCGCGTCGATCGGGCGGTCCAGGGTGTTCACGACGAGGACGGTCTCCTTGTCGGCGAGGACACGTACGTTCGGTACGTCGTCGTCGGCGACCGAGACCTTCTCGTACCGCGTACCGGGCGGGAACGCGTCGCTGAACCGGGAGAGCATCGTCAGCATCGGCAACTCCGTTCCCCCGTCGTCGAGTTCGGTGGAGCGCCACAGGCAGCCCGCGCAGCTCTCGCCCCTCTTCTGCGGGTTCCAGTAGAAACCGCTGCTCGCGCCGCCGCGGGCCATCGCCATCAGCCCCGAGGCCTGGACGGCGACGCGGTGCGGCTCGGACCAGTCGTCCCGGTTGTCCTCGCTGTCGCCCGGCTCTACGTAGTACTCGGCCCACCACAGGGGCAGGTCACCGGTGCGCTCCCGCACCCACTTGCCGACCGCCGTGAGCTTGTCGGTGGCCTTGAACTCGTCGGGGAGCATCTCGTCGTCCACGGTGTAGCTGGAGCCGTCCACGACGACGAAGTCCGCGCCCGTCTTGTTCTTGTTCCAGTGGTCGAAGGCGTCAAGGACACGCTGGTCCATGCGTCCCCAGGGGCCCTCGACCGTCTTCGACGCGCCCTCGGTCTGGCGCGGGTCGACGCTGTCCATGACGAGGTAGGGACCGCCGACCATGATGTCCTCGTTGACCTTCTTGAGCTCCTTGTAGACCAGGTTGTAGAGCTCGGTGTAGCCCTCGTAGTCCCAGCGGGCCTCCTCGTTGTTCCAGAAGCCCTTGAATTCGTTCCAGACGATGAAGTGCCGGACGTCCGGATAGCGTTTGGCGACGGTCGCCGCGAGCTTCGCGAAGTCCTTGTAGTGGGCACGCTCCGGGGCGGTCTCCAGGGACTGCTGGCTCCAGTCGGTGTTGTCCGCGCCGGGCTTGCCGCCCTTCATCCAGTCCGGGGCACAGCACAGGGTGACGACCGGCGTGCCGTCGGTGGCGCGGATGAAGTCCATCCGGCTATCCATCGCCGAGAAGTCGTAACGGCCCTTGACGGGCTCGGGGTTGCCCGCGCCCCAGCCCATGATGTGCTGGATCTGCGGCAGCGGGCGCGGCTGGTCCGCGAGCAGTTCCTCGGCACGCTCCGTGGCCGCGGCGCCGCCCTCGTCCGCGCTGTACTGGGTGTGGGTGAAGCCCCAGCCGACGGCCGGATCCGCGTCACCGGGCGGGACGGCGGGGGTGCCGTGCACCTTGTCGCCGTCGCGGGTGGTGCCCTCGGTGCCCGTGTCGTCATCGGGGAGCGTGGTGATGACGGTCAGGATCAGGGCCAGTGCGGCCACAGCTACGCCGAGCAGCGCGGTGAGCCGCCACCGCTGTGCCCCCGAATTCCACCCATGACGTCCCATCAGGGGCAATCGTAACCGGGTCGGTTGGCGGTAGCACAGGTTCCGTCGCCATGGGTTCGGGGCATTCCGGTGGCGCCTTCAAGCCTTCCCGTACCCGAGGGAGTACGCCGGAGTGCGGTGTCGTAGCGGTGGAGTACGTAAACCAGGATGCACAAGGGCACGTGCGTGCCGGATCATGGCGGCATGTCTGCGAACCCTCAGGACACTCTGCCGATCCGGCTCAACGTAGACGACAGCGACTCCCCGTCGGATGTCGTGGACGCCCTCTTCCTCGGCCGCTTCGCCACCGGTGAGCAGCCCTTCTCGCACAGCTCCAACATCGACCGCGTCAAGTCCGGCTGCACGCTGCTCCCGCCGGGTGCGACGGTGCTGCGCGCGGCCCGCGACGACGACCGCAGCGCGACGCTGGCCGAGGGCGACGGCTGGACGCTCCTGGTCTCGCGCTGGAACCGCGGCGCGGACGTCACGGTGACGGCGACGAGCGCCGACCTCGCGCAGAAGGTCCTGAAGCAGGCGACGGACGGCGCGCAGGACGAGCCGGAGCCGCAGCCGGACAACGTGACCATGGGGTTCTGGTACGTCTCGCCCAGGCGCGGCCCGCACCGCACCACGCGGCAGATCGCCGCGGGTACCTGGGAGGAGGTGCGGGAGAACTACACCGCGCCGGTCGCCGAGGCCATGGACTCCCTGATGAAGACGGTGCCCGAGGACATCGCGGGCCGCCTCCTGCTGCTGCACGGCCCGCCGGGCACGGGCAAGACGTCGGCGCTGCGGACCCTCGCGCGGTCCTGGCGGGACTGGTGCCAGGTGGACTGCGTACTGGACCCGGAGCGGCTGTTCAACGACGTCGGCTATCTGATGGACATCGCGATCGGCGAGGACGACGGCACGTCCAAGGGCCGCTGGCGGCTGCTGCTCCTGGAGGACTGCGACGAGCTGATCCGCGGGGAGGCGAAGCACACGGCCGGGCAGGCGCTCTCGCGGTTGCTGAACCTCACGGACGGGCTGCTCGGGCAGGGCCGCAACGTCCTGGTGGGCGTCACGACCAACGAGGACCTGGAGCGGCTCCACCCGGCGGTGGTCCGCCCCGGCCGGTGCCTCGCCCGGATCGAGGTGGGCGGCCTGACCCGCGCCGAGTCGATCGAGTGGCTCGGCACGGACGAGGGGGTCTCCCGCGAGGGCGCGACGCTGGCGGAGCTGTACGCGTTGCGTCGCGGGACCTCCCCCACGTCGGTCCCGGATCCCCGGGAGGGGGCGGACGGAGGGCTCTACCTGTAGCCCGGCGGGCGGCTCACAAGCCGCCGCTCGGCAGCGCCCCTCCCCCGCCTGCCCGCCCATTCCGCCCATTCCGCCCGCGGCGCAAGCTCACCCCGACTCCCCGTATGCGGCCCGCAGCGCGTCACGCGCGGCGGCCAACGCCCCCGCCTCGGAGAGGCCAAGCCGCCGAGCCCGCTCGGCGAAGGCCTGGGCCGCGGCCGAAGCCTCCCGCGCCGCCGCGTCCCCGGCGGCGGCCACGAACGTCCCGTGGCGCCCCCGCGTCTCGATCACCCCGTCCGCCTCGAGCGCCCGATACGCCTTGGCCACGGTGTTGGCGGCGAGCCCGAGGTCCTGGGCGAGGCCCCGCACGGTCGGCAACTTGTACCCCACCGGCAGGGTCCCGCCCCGCGCCTGCTCGGCGATCTGGGCCCGCACCTGTTCGTAGGAGGGCACGCCACCGGTGGCGCCGCCGTCGATCTCGATCTTCAAAGTCACGCGGCGATTGTCCCGCACCCCCGGAAAATAAGAGGCACCCCGACGCGCCCCGCGCGTAGCGTGCGGCCCCATGACCGTCCTAGTCCGCGCCCTGCGCGCCGGTGACACGTCGGACGCCGAGGCGTTCGCCGTCGTGCGCCGAGCCTGCGTACCCGCCATGCTCGCCACTGCCGGTTCCGTCCGGTTCGACCTGGCCCACGCCCATCCCGCCGCGCGGTACCGCCAGTTGGTCGCCGAGACCGACGGCGAGATCATCGGCACGGCGCAGGTGGGCGTCGCCCACGACAGCCCTGAGCCGGGCCAGGGCTTCGCCAACGTCTACGTACTCCCGGAGCGGCGCGAGCTGGGCGCGGGTTCGCTGATCCTGCGGACGGCGGAGGAGCACCTGGCGGCGGAAGGCGCCACCACGGTCTTCTCCTGGGTCCTGGACGAGCCCGCGAACCGCGCCTTCGCGGCCGCGCGCGGCTACCGCGCGAGCCGCTCGGCCCACTTCCTCCGCCTCGACCTGGCAGGCGGCACCCTGCCGCCCCGCCAAGAGCTGCCCGCCGGGGTGGAGTTGTGTACGGGAGCGGCGTTCGGGGACGACCCGCGCGCCCTCTTCGACCTGGACGCGGAGACGGTGGCGGACGAACCGGGCGATGTGGCCGCGGAGTTCACGGACTACGGGCACTGGCTCGCCGAGACCTGGAACCACCCCCTGGTGAACCGCGAGCTGACCTCGGTGGCGGTGGTGGACGGCACGCCGGCCGCGTTCACCCTGGCCCGCACGGACGACGCGTCGCGCTACGCGAGCGGCATGACCGGCACCGGACGGGCGTTCCGCGGGCGCGGTCTTGCCAAGCTCGCCAAGAACGACTCCCTGCACCGGGCGCGGGCCGCCGGATACACGGAGGCGTTCACGGGAAACGACGCCGGCAACGAGCCGATGCTGGCGATCAACAAGTGGTTCGGCTACGAGATCTGCGCCACGGAGGTACGCCATGTCCGAGACCTCGGCTGAGACGCCGCCCGACACGGTGGACGTCGTCCTGATGAAGGCCGGCCGGCTGAAGATCCGCTACCCGGCGGAGGTCGTCGCGGACGACGGCACCGTGGTGACGGTCCGCGCGCCGTGGGCGGCCGACGGGGTACGGGACTTCGGCTTCGTACGCTTCGAGCCGGGCGACGTCTTCACGGAGCACTACTGGCGTGACCGCTGGTACGCCGTGAAGGAGGTCCGCACGTCCACGGGCGTCCTGAAGGGCTGGTACTGCGACGTGACACGCCCCGCGGTACGGAACGGCACCACGCTCACGGTGGAAGACCTGGACCTCGACCTGTGGTGCTCGGCGGACGGCACAACAATCCTCCGCCTGGACGAGGACGAGTTCGCCGAGAGCGGCCTCGCCGAGCGCGACCCCGCCGCCGCGACGGCGGCTCTGTCCGCCCTCGACGCGTTGGAGCTCCTGGCGCGCGGGGCAGGCTCCCTCTCCCCCGCCCCGCCCCTCCCCGGCCCTGGCTCGCATCAGCCCCCGGCCACCAGCTCCACCTCGAACCCCGCCCCGTCCTCCAAGTAGCCCGCGCAGTGCTCCTCCCCTCCCGCGAACGGATGCCGCTCCGGGAAGAGCAGGGACCACCCGTGCTCCGGAGCCTGCGCCACGAGTCGGTCCAGCTCCATCCTGCTCGTCACGTGGAACGCCAGGTGGTTCAGGCCGGGCAGCAGCCGGTCATGTGCCGCGTCCCGCATGTCCGGCGACTGCTCGAGCACCACGTACGTCGCACCACGCCGCCAGCTGCCGCCGCCCTCCCACCGCTGCTCACGGACATGCCCCAACTCGCCCAGGAGCCAGCCCCACGACGCCTCCGCGGCAGCGAAGTCCGGTACCCAGAGCTCCACATGGTGCGCGCCCCGCGCGGGTGCGAGGGCGACCGCCCGCTCGGGCCCGCCCGCCTCGTACCGCACGGCGTCCCCCTCCTCCTGCCAGTGCAGAGCGAACCGCTCCCCCGCCCGCCACGCCTCAAGTGCCGCCCTGCAGTACGCCACCATGTCGTCCGGCAGCGCGTCCGCCCTGTGCCAGCTCAGCTCGTCGCACTTGTCCGGCTCCGCGTTGAAGGGCTCGCCGCCCGCGCCGTACATCGCTTCGAAGAACCAGCCGATGCGGGGGTTCCCGCCCGGTCCCCGGTGCTGGAGGACCAGTTCGGCGCTCACGTCATCGGCGGCGAGGTCGAGGCCGATCTCCTCCCTCGCCTCGCGGATCACGGCCGTGCGGACGTCCTCGCCGGGTTCGACGTGGCCGGAGGGGAGGTTGAACAAGCCGTCGCCATAACCGGTGTCGGCGCGGCGGGCGAGGAGCACCTCGTCGCCGCGGCGGACGATGAGGTGGACGTCCACCACCTCTGTGTGGCGGCGGGGTGCGGGCGCCGTGGGGAGGACCGCCACCAGTGCGTAGCGCTCGTCCGCCACCTTTTTCCCCCACAGCCGCTCGTCTCCCGACAAGCGCTCGGAGTGCAGACGGAAGGCGAGCGGCGTCAGGGCGGCGATCAGGCGGCTCGCGGGGATGCCGGACGGACTCGTCGTGCCCCATACGCCCTCGACGAGGACCAGACGGCCGCCCGGCCGCAGCAGCCCGCACCAGTGCCGCAGCGCCTCCTCCGCATCCGGCAGCGCCCACAGCACATGCCGGGCGAGAACCACGTCGAAACGGCGCCCCTCCACCGGAGGCGCGGCCGCGTCGCCGACCAGCACCTCCGCCGCGTGCCCCGAGAGCTTCTCGCGGGCCCGTTCCACCATGGCCGGCGAGAGATCGACCGCCGTGACGCGATGCCCTCCCTCAGCGGCCAGCAAGGACAGGCTTCCGGTGCCGCAGCCCAGGTCGAGTACGTCGCCCGGGACATCCGGCAACCAGTCCCGCAGGCGCTCCGCCCACACGTCCCGCACCACCGCGTCCCGCAGCCCGTGGTCCGGCTCCTCGTCGAAAGTGGCGGCCTCGGCATCCCAGTCGATCGTCATCCGGCGATGGTGACACTCACCACTGACAATCCGACTTCGATGAGAAACCCTCCCGGCAGAGGTCTACAGACGTCCCACCTTGGACATCGGTAGTACAGGGAGGCAGCCATGCGCCGTGTGACCGTGCACAAGACCGTCGGTAAGCCCACCAATCGACAGATCCGGGAGAAGTCCGAGGAGCGGGAGCGTCCTCACGAGCGCCCCGAGGTCCGCAAGGACATCCAGCGGACCTGGTGGCCGGACGGGTGAGTCCCGGGGGCGAGGAGCGAGCTAGATCCTCTTCCGGTAGTGGTAGCGGTCGTACGGCCCGTCCACCCTGCGCTCCACCATCTCGTAGCCGTATCGAGGGTAGATCTTCTGGTTCTCCCACATCAGCGCGTTCGTGTAGAGCCGGACCTCCGGCAGTCCCAGTGACCGCGCCCGCTCGTCCACGAAGGCGAGCAGGCGGCGGCCCACCCCTTGGCCTGCCGCCTCGGGGTGGACCGCGATGCTGTCCAGGAACAGATGGTCCTCGTGCGGGACGAGGACCAGGACACCCACCACCGGGTCCCCGGTGACATACACCCGCCCCGCCGCCACGTCCGCCGCGTGATCCGCCTCCATGGGGACGGGCACGACACCGATGCGCTCGATGTAGGGGTGGTACGCCGCGTCCGTCACCGCCTTCACGGCGGGGACGTCGGCGGCGGTGGCAAGGCGGATACGGATGTCGTCGGTCGTTTCCGGAGGCGTGTCCTGGGTCATGCCTTTACGTCTACGTCAGTCCTCCTGCCCCGCACCAGCAGTTTCTTCAGGAGCGGCCAGAGCACGATCAGCGCGATGATCACGTACACCGTGATCGAGAAGGGCGTGTCGATCAGGCCGCTGACGCTGCCGTCACTGATCTGCAGGGCGCGGCGCAGCTGCTGCTCGGCGTTCGGGCCGAGGATGACGCCGATGACCGCGGGCAGGACGGGCAGTCCGTAGCGCCGCATGCCGAAGCCGATCAGGCCGATGATCAGCAGGATCACCAGGTCGAGGGCCTCGCCGCCGACCGCGTACGCACCCACCGCGGCGAAGAAGAGGATGCCCGCGTAGAGGTAGGGCCTCGGGATGCGGAGCAACTTCGCCCAGACGGGGGCCAGCGGCAGGTTCAGCGCCAGGAGCAGGACCATGCCCACGAAGAGGGACGCGATCAGACCCCAGACCAGGTCGGGCTCGCGTTCGAAGAGGAGCGGGCCCGGCTGGATCCCATACTGCTGGAAGGCGGCCAGCATCACGGCGGCCACCGCCGTCGTGGGCAGACCGAGCGTCAGCATGGAGACCAGGGTGCCCGCGGCCGATGCGGAGGACGCCGACTCGGGTCCCGCCACTCCCTCGATCGCGCCCTTGCCCCACTCGTCCTTGTGCTTGGACAGGCGCTTCTCGGTGACGTACGAGAGGAAGGTCGGGATCTCCGCGCCGCCCGCGGGAATCGCACCGAACGGGAAGCCGATGAGCGGGCCGCGCAGCCAGGACTTCCAGGTGCGCTTCACGTCGGACCTGCCCAGCCAGGGGCGGCCGACCGGGATCGCCTCGCCGCTGGTGCGCCGCAGATGGGCGGCGACCCACAGGGCCTCGCCGATCGCGAAGAGACCGACCGCGACGATCACCACGTCGATGCCGTCGGCGAGTTGGAGCGAGCCGAAGGTCAGGCGCTGCTGCCCGGTCATCTGGTCGAGGCCGACAAGGCCGAGGGTGAGGCCGATGAGGAGGGACGCCAGACCTCGCACGCGGGACGAGCCCAGCACGGACGTCACCGCGATGAACGCGAGGACCATGATGGCGAAGTAGTCGGGCGCCCCGATGTCGACCGCGAGCTCCGCGACCTTCGGCGCGAGGGCCACCAGGAGGATCGTGCCGATGATGCCGCCCGCGAAGTGCCCGATGGCGGCGGCCGCGAGCGCTTGTGCGCCCCGGCCTGCCTTGGCCATCGGGTTGCCTTCCATGGCGGCCACCACCGCCGCGCTCTCACCCGGTGTGTTGAGCAGGATCGAGGTCGTCGAGCCGCCGAACATCGCTCCGTAGTAGATGCCAGCGAACATGATGAACGCGCCGGTCGGCTCCAGGCCGTACGTCACGGGCAGCAGCAGTGCCACGGCCATCGCGGGGCCGATGCCGGGCAGGACGCCGATCGCGGTGCCCAGGAGCACGCCGATGGCCGCCCAGAGCAGGTTCATGGGGGTGAGGGCCGTGCCGAAGCCGTCCATCAGGGAGTTGAAGGCGTCCATGTCACAGCACTCCCATCAGTGGTCCGCCGGGCAGCGGCACCCCGAGCAGGTTGTTGAAGACGACGTACGTGAGGAGGGAGAGCCCTGCCGCGATGAGCGGGTCGCGGTCCAGGTGGCGGCTGCCGAGCGCGTACGCGGCACCCCAGAAGAGCAGGGCGCCCGCGACGGGGAAGCCGAGCGGTTCGATGAGGACGGCGGCGCCGAGGAAGACACCGGCGAGGAGCAGCACGGTGCGCCAGTCGGCGGGTTCGGACAGGTCGATGTCCTCGCCGCCCTCGGCCTCGCCGCGGCCGCCGCGCAGGACGTCGATCGCCAGGATGACCGCGACGACGAGAAGGCCGATGCCGACGGCTATCGGGACGGTCTTGGGGCCGATCGGTCCGCGCTGGGCGATCTCGACGTCCATCGTGAGCGCGTCACTGAGAACGAGCACGCCGAGGGCCAGGAGCATGACGCACACGCCGAGTTCGGAATGCTCGCGCAGCCAGGTGCGGCGGCCGCTCCCGCTCTCCTCGGGCGGGGGCAGCGGGGTCGGCGGGGTGTCGGTCGTCGTCACAGTCCCAGCTCCTTCAGCACGGACACCACGCTCTTGTCCTGGGCGGCCAGGAAGTCGCCGAACTTGTCGCCGGTGAGGAAGGCGTCGTCCCAGCCGTTGGTCTTGAGGGACTTGCGCCACTGCGGGGAGTCGTGGAGCTTCCTGACCAGGCCGGTGAGTTTCTTGCGTTCGGCGTCGGAGAGGCCGGGCGGGGCGACGATGCCGCGCCAGTTGGTGAAGTTCACGTCGTAGCCGGACTCCTTGAGGGTGGGGCCCTTCAGGCCGTCGACCCGCTCGGGTCCGGTGACCGCGAGGAGGCGCAGCTCGCCCGACTTGATCTGGTCCAGGTATTCGCCGACGCCGGAGACGCCGAAGGCGACCTTCTTGCCGAGGATCGAGGCGAGGAGTTCGCCGCCGCCGTCGAAGGGGACGTAGTTGACCTTCTTCGGGTCGATCCCCGCGGCGCGCGCCATCAGCATCGGGGCGAGGTGGTCGGGGCCGCCGGGGGACGAGCCGCCGCCGACAGGAAGCTTGCCCGGGTTCTTCTTCCAGGCCGCGACAAGCTGCTTGATGTCCTTGTACGGGGAGTCCTTGGCGACCACGACGACGTCCGGCTCCTCGGTGAGGCGGGCGATCGGGGTGGTGTCGGCGAGGGTCTTGGCCGAGTCGTTGGAGCGGGCCGCGCCCACGACTCCGAGGCCCATGGACATCGCGAGCTTGCCGTTGCCGTGCTCGCCGACGAGGCGGCTGAGGCCTACGGTGCCGCCGGCGCCGGGCAGGTTGAACACCTCGATGTTGTGGGTGAGTCCGGCGTCCTCGGCGTTCTTCGCCGCGGTGCGGGCGGTGATGTCGTAGCCGCCGCCCGGGGTGTTGGGGACCATGAGGCGCAGGCCGGGGATCTGCGTGCCGGTCTCGGCGTCGCTGCCCGTGGAGAGCAGCGGCGGCCCTGCGAGCACGAGCAGCGCGGCCCCGAGCAGGGCAAGGGGTGTGCGCAGACGCACGTGTGCCACCACCTGTCGGTACGTAGTCGGGTACCTGGTCGGTACGGGGGAATTGACGCGGCCGGGCTCCCCGTGGGGGAGGGAACCCGGCCGCCGTCCGCGGGGACGGGGATTCCTGTGAGGTGGCCCACATGTTGCCTGCGCGTTAAGAAGCTGTCTCTCTTCCGGAATCAACGGACGTTGTGGTCGTTGTGGTCGCGCCCATAGCCTGCGGCGATGACAAGGGTGCTGGTCGTGGACGACGACTTCATGGTCGCCAAACTGCACAGCCGTTATGTGTCCGCGGTGGACGGATTCTCGGTGGTGGGAGTGGCGCACAGCGGCGCGGAGGCGCTGGCTGCGGTGGAGCGGCTGCGCCCCGATCTCGTGCTCCTCGACGTCTATCTGCCCGACATGGACGGCATCGCGGTGCTACGGGAGTTGCGGGCGGTCGAGGAACGCGACCGGGACCGGCAGCCGCTGGACGCGCTGTTCATCACGGCCGCGCGGGACGCGGAGATCGTGCGCGCGGCGCTGCGGGCCGGGGCACTGCACTACCTGATCAAACCGTTCAACCAGGCGGCGCTGCGCGAGCAGTTGCTGCACGTGGCGGCGGTGCGGGCGCGCCTCGACGGTCTCGACGAGGCACGCCAGGAGGACGTCGACCAGATCTTCGGCACCCGCCCGCCCGGCTCCCGCGAACTCCCCAAGGGCCTGGCGGCGCACACCGCGGACCTGGTGGAGCAGACGCTGCGGGGCCACCCCGGGGGCCTCTCCGCCTCTGAGTGCGCGCAGGAGGGCACGCTCTCCCGGGTCAGCGCGCGCCGCTACCTGGAGTTCTTCGCGGACACGGGTCGCGTGGAGGTGACGCTGCGGTACGGGGGGACGGGGCGGCCGGAGCGGCGGTATCGATGGATCCGCTAGCAGCCGGTCCTGCGGGCTCCCACCGGGGCAATTCGGGCACGACCTGAGCGGAGCCTGAGGGCTCCCTTAACCGCACCATAAGGATCGCCATCACCCCCTCCCAGCAGGCGAATCCGGGGATTTCAGCGGCTAGTTTTCTCGTCGCCGGGGCGGTTACGAACCGTCGGCGCCGCACGTGATCGGGGGGCGGCACCGGCCGTTCGCAACCGTCTCGTGTCCCCACCCCCCTTGAACCGCCGCTGAGGAGAACCACTCATGACCGCACGCCGAAGCAAGGTCGCCGCGATCGCCACCGTCGGCATCGCCCCGCTCGCCCTGACCGCCCTGGCGGCCGCTCCGGCCGCCGCGCACGGTTCGATGACGGACCCGGTGAGCCGTGTCTCCGCGTGCTTCCAGGAGGGCCCCGAGGCTCCGAAGTCGGCCGCCTGCAAGGCCGCCGTGGCCGCGAGTGGCGCGCAGGCCTTCTACGACTGGAACGGCGTGAACATCGCCAACGCCGCCGGCAAGTCGAAGGAGATCATCCCCGACGGCAAGCTGTGCAGCGCGGGCAACGACAAGTACAAGGGCCTCGACCTGCCGCGCGCCGACTGGCCGTCCAGCAAGATGTCCGGCGGCAACCACACCTTCCACTACAAGGGCACCGCCCCGCACAAGGGTTCCTTCGAGCTGTACATCACGAAGGACTCGTACGACCCGACCAAGCCCCTGAAGTGGTCGGACCTGGAGGAGAAGCCGTTCGTCGACGTCGCGGACCCGAAGATGGAGAACGGCGACTACGTCTTCGACGGCAAGGTCCCGGCCAAGTCGGGCCGCCACCTGATCTACTCGGTCTGGCAGCGCTCGGACTCCCCCGAGGCCTTCTACACCTGCTCCGACGTCGTCTTCGGCAAGGACAGCGGCGGCGGCGAGGCGGCGGCTCCGGCCCCGACCGCCTCCGCGCCCTCCGAGCAGGACATCGCCGCGGGCGCGGACAAGTCCACCGTCGAGCACCACGGCCACGGTGACAGCGACGCCAAGACCGGCGCCGAGTCCTCCGCGGCGGCCCCGGCCGCAGGAGACGACACCCCGGCGGGTGACGACGCCCCCGCCAACCAGCCCGAGGTGAACGGCGGTGACGCGAAGCCCGTCGCCGCCGACGAGAACCTCGCCGAGACCGGCGGCGACAGCACCACCCCGTACATCGCGATCGGCGGCGCCGCCGCCCTCGCCATCGGCGCCGCGGCCATGTTCGGCACGGCCCGCCGTCGCACGGCGCGCCACGGCCGCTGACTCCGGCCGGCACGTGTGAGGGCCGCCGTCCTCCCGTACGCCACGGGAAGACGGCGGCCCGCTGTCGTCGGCGGGGTGGTTCAGGAGAAGCAGGTGCTCGGTGTCGCGTGCGCCGGGTCGAGCGCGTTCGCGACCTCGTGGTGCGCCACGCGGTCGAGGATCCCGATCGCCACGTGCTCGGACACGTCGACGGGGCACAGGTCCTGGACCAGGACATTGCGTACGCCGGGGCCGTTCAGGAACTGCGAGCGGTACGGGGTGACGACCTCGTCGTATTTGGTGGCGATGACGGTGTAGCGCACGCCCGGGACGGTGTCGCCGCCTTCGTTGAGCTTGGTCAGGAACGGCGATCCGGCCACCTGGTCGGCGAGGCTCGGGGTCTTGGTGGTGAGCAGATCCTCGATGCCGGGGAAGTAGGGCAGCAGCCTGGTCAGGCCGAGCAGGGTGGTGCCGTGGTTGTCGGGCGCGAGGCCGATCAGGGCGTTGACCTTCTGCGCGCCGCCGAGGAACTTCAGGTAGTGGCGGGGCATCATGCCGCCCTGCGAGTGGCCGACGAGGTCCGCCTCGGGCGCGCCCGTCGAGGCGAGCACCTTGTCGACGAAGCCGTCGAGCTGCTCGGCCGACTTGTCGATCGGCCCGAGTCCGTTGAAGAACGGCACGCCGGGCAGTTGGCCGTAGTCGAGGGAGTAGACGCAGTAGCCGCGCTTCACCAAGTAGGGCGCGAGGACGAGCCAGTTGTCGATGGAGTTGCCGAAGGTGCCGTGGACGAGGACCACGGGGCGGGGGTGGGCGGCGGACGGCTCGCAGTCGTAGTCGTTCCAGCCGCGCGAGGAGGCGGCGGGGGCGGCGGAGGCCGTGGTGGCGGCGGGGGTGAAGGTGAGCACGCCCGTCACGAGAAGCGTCATGAGGAGGGCGGCGGTGAACGCTCTGAGCGCTCGTCTCCAGGGCAGCATCGTGTGATCTCCTTGCGGCTCAAGGGAGGTGCGATGAGTGAGCCCTGTGATCCGGATCACGAGGATGCCGTGCACACGACAAATTACGGGCGAGTAGTAAAAGTGTGAAGTTGCGCGTCGGCAAAACTTCCAGCAGGCACTGGCAGGGTCGCCCGGGAACGGCCGCCGCCCTGGGCCCCGCGGGCCTACCGCGGCGGAGAGACCAGCCCCACCTCGTACGCGATGATGACCAGTTGGACCCGGTCGCGGGAGTCCAGCTTGGCGAACAGCCGTGCCACGTGCGCCTTCACCGTGGCCACGGTGATGAAGAGTTCGGCCGCGATCTCCGCGTTCGACAGACCACGGCCGACCAGCGTCAGCACCTCGCACTCCCGGTCGGTGATGCCGTCGACCGTCCGCCGCGCCCGCTGCTCCAAAACGGGCCGCGCGGCGAACTCCGCGATCAGGCGCCGGGTCACGCTCGGCGCGATCAGGCAGTCTCCGGTGGCCACCACCTGGATCGCCGCGAGGATGTCCTCGAGTGCCATGTCCTTGACCAGGAACCCGCTCGCGCCCGCGCGCAGCGCTCCGTACACGTACGCGTCGTCGTCGAAGGTGGTGAGGACGAGGACGCGTGTCGAGTCCATCTCCGCCGTGATCCGGCGCGTCGCCTCGATGCCGTCCATGCCGGGCATGCGGATGTCCATCACGACCACGTCGGGGCGTGCGTCGCGCGCCAGTCGGACCGCGTCGGCGCCCGTGCCCGCTTCCCCCACGACCACGACGCCGGGGGTGTCGGCCATCAGGACGCGCAAGCCCGCGCGGACGAGAGGCTGATCGTCGGCGAGGACGACCCTGACGGCGGGGGCGGTCATCGGGCCTCCATCGACGGCAGCGGCAGCAGCGCCGTCACCCGGAAGCCGCCCTCGGGGCGCGGCCCCGCGGTGAACCGGCCGTGCAGCAGGGCCACTCGCTCACGCATGCCGACGAGGCCGAAGCCGGTGCCGGCGGGCAGGCCACCGCGCCCGTCGTCCTCGACCTCCAGGGAGAGTTCGGCCTCCCGCCGCTCGACGGTCACCCGGCAGTCGTCCGTCCCCGCGTGCCGTACGACATTGGTGAGGGACTCCTGAAGGATGCGGAACGCGGCCAGGTCGATGTCGGCGGGCAACGGCCCGCGCTCCCCCCGCCGGCGGATCTCCACGCGGACCCCGGCGTCGCGTGCCGCCGCGGCGAGGCGGTCGACGTCGGCGAGCCCGGGGGCGGGTTCGCGGGGCGGCGCGGACGCGTCACCGGCAGCGGCCCCGTCGGCGGCTCCCGGACCCGGCTCGGGCCTGCGCAGCGCGACCAGCGTCCTGCGCAGGCCCGCGAGGGTCTCCCTGCTGGTGGCCTCGATGGTGCTGAGCGCGTTGCGGGCCTCCGCGGGCTGGGTGTCGATGACCCGGCTGCCGACCCCCGCCTGGATGGCGATGACCCCGATGCTGTGCGCGATCATGTCGTGCAACTCCCGTGCGATGCGCAGCCGTTCGGCGGTGACGGCGCGGGCGGTGGCCTGGGCGCGCAGCGCGTCGGCGTGCGAACGGCGCTCGCGGGCCGAACTGCCCGCCATCCAGGCGGCGATGAGGGCGACGGCGACGAATGCCACGGTCTCGGCGTTGTTGGTCGCCCAGCCCGAGGACTGGCAGCCGTTCGCCCGATACGGGGCGGGGGGCCGGCAGTCGCCGTCGGGCGGGAAGGCGAAGAGGGTGGCGGCCTGGGTCGTGAAGGCCATGAGGGCCGCGGTGACGGAGACGCGGCGCGAACGCGTGGCGGCGAGATAGCCGACGGCGCAGACCCCGGCCAGCGTCTGGAGGTAGCTGACCTCGGTCTTGCGCATCTCCATGGTGGCCGCCATCGCGCCCAGGAGCAGGAAGGCCAGCGCGGGCAGTGGCCTGCGCCTGAGGAGCGAGGCGACCAGGGCCGTCAGCGCGATCGACGCGAGGACCATCAGGACGTCGAAGCCCTGCTGTCCATGGTCGAAGGTCACGTAGGTGACGGACGGATAGACGACGGCTCCGCTCCAGGCCAGGCCCGTGCGCAACGGCGGCCACAGGCGCCGGTGCGAGCGCCTGCTGCGTCCCTCCTCGGCCACGGGCTGACCTGCGTCGATGTCCATGCGCCGATCGTATGTGCCCTTCGCGCACAGGGGTATTGGCCTGCGGTCCTACGCCCGTGGGCTACCGGGTCACCAGGGGCGCGGTGGCTACGCCGCCAGTGTCCCCGGCACGATCGCGCCCGGGCCGAACTTCGCCCGCGCCCGGTCGGCCACCGCCTCGATCTTGCGGGCTCTTTCGTCCACCGGGTCGAACATCAGCTGGTGGGCGGCGTGTTCGGCGGGGGCGAGCCCTTCGGCGCGCAGCGAGATGCCGCGCACCCGGGCCCGCTGGAGGCCGAGCGCCTCGTACATGCGGTACGCGGATCCGGTCAGCGCGGAGGAGTGCGCGGTCGGCTCGGGCAGCGCTCGCGTGCGGCTCGTCGTGGAGCGGTCCGCGTACCGCACGGTGAGGGTCAGGGAGCGGCAGACCTGGTCCTCGTCGCGCATCCGCGCGCCGAGTTCCTCGGTGAGCGAGAGCAGCGCCCTGCGATGGCGCGTGGGGTCCAACTCGTCGCGGGGGAAGGGGCGTTCGGAGGCGAGCGAGCGGGCAGCGGCGTTCGGCACGACGTGCGCGCGGTCGACGCCGTTCGCCTTCTCGCGCAGTTCGCGGCCCGCGCGGGCGCCGACGAGGCGCTGCAGCGTGGACAGTGGCGCGGCGGCCACCTTGCCGACGGAGTCGAGCCCGTACGAGCAGAGGGTGCGGGCGGTGGCGCGGCCGACCCCGGGCAGTTCGGCGACCGGCTTCGGCCCGAGGAACTCCGCGACGGCGTCCGGCCCCGGGCCCACGACCCGGGTCACGCCCGGCGCGGCTGCCCGCACGGCCATCCGCGCCAGCATCGGCCCCGGCCCCGCGCCGATCACGCAGTCCACCCCGTACAGGGCGAGCGCGCGCACCCGGATGACCGAGGCGAGCTCGACTGCGTCCCGCCCGAAGTAACGCATCGCTCCCCGTACGTCGACGAGCGCGGCGTCGGGCGGCAGGGCCTCGACGACAGGGCTGAACTCGTCGAGCAGCGCGAGCAGCCGGGGCAGGGCGGCCTCATACATGGGCGGCAGCAAGAACCGTACACAAAGAGTGCTCATCCCGCGCTCCCCGGACTCTGGTGCCACAACTTCCGTCCGGTGGCCGCGCGTTCGCCGGGCGGCCGGAGGTCGGCCCAGGGGTGCATCTCGTACCCCGTGGACATCCGGATGCGGCGGCCGTCGTCCGCCGGGGTCCGTCGACCGTCGCCCGCCGGAGCCCCGTCGGGCTCCCCCTCGGGTCCCGGCTCGGCGAGGCGCGCCCCCACCGCTTCGAGCCCGCCCTCCTGGCGCAGCTCCACCAGTTCGGCCAGGTTCCACGCGGCGGCGCCGACCACGCTGAGGCTGCGCGGCCCGCGCCGCTGGACCACTCCGCGGACCAGGAGCAGCCAGGAGTGGAAGACGGTGTGCGCGCACCGTTCGTGGGCGTCGTCGAAGAAGGCCAGGTCGACCAGGCCCGTGCCGTCGTCCAGGGTGGTGAAGATGACCCGTTTCCCGGAGCGGATCGGCGGGGTCTGGGTGGCCGCCTTGGCGCCCGCGACCAGGACGGTCGCCCCGTGTTCGGCCTCCCGCAGGCGGCGGGCCGTCAGCACGCCGAGCTCCCGGAGGAACTCGGCGTGGTCGCCCATGAGGTGGCGCGACGAGTCCATGCCGAGGACGCCGAGCTCGGCGCTGAGCCGTTCCGCGTCGTCCAGGTCGGGCAGCCCGGCGGGTGCCGTCTTGCGCCCTCCGGACAAGGGGAGTTGGGCCCCGGACAAGCCCCGCAAGCCCCGCGAGCCCCGCGAGCCCCGCCGGAGTTCCGTCAGGTGCAGTTGCAGATCGCGGCGGTTGGCGCCGAACGCGTCGAGCGCGCCGACCTGTGCGAGCCGCTGCGCGAGCGGCGCGCCGGGCCTGGCCCGCTCCCAGAAGTCCAGGAGCGAGGCGTAGGGCTGCCCGGCCGCGATCCGCTCGGCCTCGGCCTCGCCGATGCCGTGGACGTCGCGGAGTGCGAGGCGCAGGCCCCAGCGGTCCGGAGCCGAGCCGGAACCAGACACCAGTTCGATACGGTGAGCGACCGCGGACCGGTTCACGTCCAGCGGAAGGATCGGCACCCCTCGCCGCCGCGCGTCCGCGAGCAGCAGCCGCTTGGGGTACATCCCGGGGTCGTGCGTGAGCAACCCGGCGTAGAAAGCGGCCGGGTGATGGGCCTTCAGCCACGCCGACTGGTACGTCGGCACGGCGAAGGCCACCGCGTGCGCCTTGCAGAATCCGTACGAACCGAAGGCCTCGATGATCTCCCAGGTGCGGGTGATCGTCTCGGCGTCGTAGCCCCTCGCCGCCGCCTGCTGCGCGAACCAGAACCGGATCCGTCCCTGCGACTCGGGATCGGAGAGCCCGCGCCGCACCCGGTCCGCCTCGTCGCGTCCGCAGCCGGTCATGATGTCCACGATCTGGATGATCTGCTCGTGGAAGACGACGACGCCGTACGTCTCCTTGAGCGGTTCCGCCAGGTCCGGGTGCGGAAAGCGGACGGGCGCGCGGCCGTGCCGGGCCTCGATGAAGGGCCGCACCATGTCGGCGGCGACCGGTCCGGGACGGAAGAGCGAGATGTCGACGACCAGGTCGTGGAAGGTGGCGGGCTGCAGCCGCCCGACCAGGTCCCGCTGGCCCGGCGACTCGATCTGGAAGCAGCCCAACGTCTCGGTGGACTTGATGAGTTGATACGTCGCCGGGTCATCCGGCGCCGCCGCGTCCACGTCCACCCGCTCACCCGTGGCCCGCTCGACCTCCCCCACCGCGTGCGCGATCGCCGACTGCATCCGCACGCCGAGCACGTCGAGCTTGAGCAGCCCGAGGTCCTCCACGTCGTCCTTGTCGAACTGGGACATGGGCAGGCCCTCGCCGCTGGTGGGCATGACAGGCGTACGCGCGAGCAGCGAGGCGTCGGAGAGCAGCACTCCGCACGGGTGCATGGCGACCCCGCGCGGCAGCGCGTCCAGGGCCTCGACGAGTTCCCACAGGCGGCCGTGGCGCTCCTTCTCCCCCGCCACCGCCCGCAGTTCGGGCAGTTCCTCCATCGCCGAGCGGGCGTCCCGCGCGCGGATGTGCGGGAAGGATTTGGCGATCCTGTCGATCTCGGCCGGGTCCATGGAGAGGGCGGCGCCCACGTCGCGGATGGCGTGGCGGACCCGGTAGGTCTCGGGCATGGCGACGGTCGCGACCCGTTCGGTGCCGAAGCGGTCGATGATCGCGCGGTACACCTCGATGCGGCGGGCCGACTCCACGTCGATGTCGACGTCCGGCAGGACGGCCCGGCGCGTGGAGAGGAACCGCTCCATGAGCAGACCGTGCTCGACGGGGTCGGCGTGCGCGATGCCGATGAGGTGGTTGACCAGGGACCCGGCGCCGGAGCCGCGCGCCGCGACGCGGATGCCCACGTCACGCACGTCGTCCACCACTTGGGCCACGGTGAGGAAGTAGGAGGCGAAGCCGTGGTACGCGATGATGTCCAGCTCGTGGTGCATCCGCTCCCAGTAGCCGCGGGCCCGGGGGCCACGGTCGTATCCCCGCAGCACCATGCCCGCCGCCGCCCGCGAGGCGAGCACGCGCTGCGCGCTGCGGCGCCCCGCGCCCACCAGGTGCGGCTCGGGGAAGCGGACGGAGCCGATGCCGATGTCCTCCTCGGGGTCGACGAGACACTCGGCGGCGGCCGAGCGGGTCTGGTCGATGAGCCGGCGGGCGGTGTCGCGGCGGAAACCGGCCGCCTCCACGATCCGCTCGGCGTTGCCCAGCATGGCGTCGGCGCCCTTCAACCACCGCTCCCCGCTGTCGAGTTCCTTGGTCGGGTCGACGGGTACCAGGCGGCGCGCCGCGTCGAGGACATCGGCGACCGGGCCCATGCCCGGATCGGCGTAGCGGACGGCGTTGCTCAGGACGGGGCGGACACCCTGCTCGGCGGCGAAGCCGACGGTACGGGCGGCGAGCCGGAGCGAACCGGGTCCGGTGCCTTCGCGGCCGTGCCACACGGACTCGAGACGCAGCGCGTCCCCGTAGCGCTCGCGCCAGGGTGCGATGAGGCGGGCGGCCCGGTCGGGGCGCCCTGCGGCGAGCGCGCGCCCCACGTCGGACGCGGGGCCGAGCAGCACGGTCATGCCGTCGCCGTGGTTCTCCTCCCACGGAAGCACGGGCCGGCCCTCGCCGCTCCGGTGCGCGGCGGTGATCAGGCGGCACAGGGCGGCCCAGCCCGTGGCGCCGTCGCGGGCGAGGAAGGTCACGCGGGGCATCGACTCGTCGATGAAGGCGCCTCCGCGCACCGGTGTCCGCCGCCGCGCACCGTGCGGCGGCGCCGGCTCCCCCACCGCGAGCTCGGCCCCGAACAACGGCCGCACCCCCGCCTTCGCACAGGCCTTGGCGAACCGGACGGCCCCCGCGAGGGTGTCCCGGTCGGTGAGCGCGAGGGCGTCCATGCCCCGCTCGGCGGCGCGCTCGGCGAGCCGCTCCGGGTGCGAGGCCCCGTACCGCGGGGAGAACCCGGAGACGGTGTGCAGATGCGTGAACCCGGGCACACGCACCTCCTGAAACCCTGAATCGATCCGTTCTCACATCCCCCACCTCCACCATAGACCAAGTTTCGAACGTACGTACGACACCCGAGTCGAACGGCACTCCGTTTCGCCCATTCGGCCCCGCCCACCTGCGGGAACGACCAGGGGCACGGAGCGTGGGGGCATGAGTTTCACCGATGAGTTGAAGAGCGCCGTCACCCCGCGAGCAGCCCTGCTGGTCATCGGTGTACTGGCCCTGCAGCTGCTGTTCATCGCCTCCTACGTAGGGGCCCTGCACGACCCGAAGCCGAAGGACGTGCCCTTCGGAGTCGTCGCTCCGGGACCCGCGGCCCAGGAGACCTCGGACAAGCTCGGGAAACTCCCCGGCGACCCGCTCGACCCGCGCGTGGTCGAGGACGAGGCCGCCGCCCGGCACCAGATCATGAACCGCGACATCGACGGCGCCCTGATCGTGGACCCCCGGGGCACCACCGACACCCTCCTGGTCGGCTCGGGCGGCGGCACCGTCCTCGCCACCGCCCTGGAGAAGATCGCCACAGAGGTCGACGGGGCCGAGAAGCGGACGGTCAAGACCGTGGACGTGGCCCCGGCGTCCAGCAAGGACTTCGACGGCCTCTCGTCCTTCTACCTGGTCGTCGGCTGGTGCGTCGGCGGCTACCTGTGCGCCTCGATCCTGGCGATCAGCGCGGGCGCCCGGGCCACCAACCGGCAGCGCGCCCTGATCAGGACCGGCGTCATGGCGCTCTACTCGATCGCGGGCGGTCTGGGCGGCGCGCTCATCATCGGGCCGATCCTGGGCGCCCTGCCCGGCAGCATCATGGGCCTGTGGGGCCTCGGCTCGCTCGTCGTCTTCTCGGTCGGCATGATCACGCTCGCCCTGCAGTCGCTCACCGGCATCGTGGGCATCGGCCTCGCCGTCCTGCTCGTGGTGATCGCGGGCAACCCGAGCGCGGGCGGAGCCTTCCCGCTGCCGATGCTGCCGCCGTTCTGGAAGGAGATCGGCCCCTGGCTGCCGCCGGGCGCCGGCACCTGGGTGGCCCGCTCCATCGCGTACTTCAAGGGCAACGCGATCACCGGACCGATGCTGGTGCTCGCCGCCTGGGCGGTCCTCGGCACCGTCATCACCCTGGTCATGTCCGCGCTGCGCGGCGACCGCCAGCCGGGGCAGAGGCCCGCGATGGAGGAGGGCTCCGGCGCCCATCGCGGGTGAGCCCGAGCGGCGGCCCGGGGCCGTTGTCAGACCCGGGTGCGAGGCTGGAGCGATGATCACCACCCTGGCGGTCGAGAACTACCGCTCCCTGCGCAAACTGATCGTCCCCCTGAACCGGCTGAACGTCGTGACGGGGGCGAACGGCACCGGCAAGTCGAGCCTGTACCGCGCACTGCGGCTGCTCGCCGACTCCGCGCAAGGCGGCGCGGTCTCGGCCCTGGCCCGCGAGGGCGGACTCCCCTCGGCGCTGTGGGCGGGCCCCTCGAAGGCGGAGGCCACCAGCCTCCGTCTCGGCTTCGCGGGCGACGAGTTCGGGTACGCGGTCGACTTCGGACACCCCATCCCCACCTCGGGCTCCGGCGCGGCCCCCTCCCTGTTCAACCTGGACCCGGAGATCAAGCGCGAGTGCACCTGGGCCGGCCCCGTTCTGCGCCCCGCCGCGCTGCTCTGCGACCGCGCGGGCCCCGCCGTGCGCACCCGCACCGCCGACGGCGGCTGGCACCGCACCCAGGGCATTAGGCCGTACGACAGCATGCTCGGCGAGCTTGCCGACCCGCAGCTCGCCCCCGACCTGCTCAGGCTTCGCGAACTGATCCGCTCCTGGCGGTTCTACGACCACGTGCGCACCGACGCCGAAGCGCCGGCCCGCGCTGCCCGCATCGGCACCCGCACGCCTGTCCTCGGCCATGACGGCGCCGACCTGGCCGCCGCGCTCCAGACCATCCGCGAGATCGGCGACCCGGCGGCCCTCGACGCCGCGGTGGACGACGCCTTCCCGGGCAGCCGGGTGCGGATCGTCGACAGCGGACGCTTCGAACTCCAGCTGCACCAGCGCGGGCTGAACCGCCCCCTGGGAGCGGCCGAGCTGTCCGACGGCACGCTGCGCTATCTGCTGTGGACCGCCGCCCTCCTCACACCCCGGCCGCCCTCGCTCCTCGTCCTGAACGAGCCGGAGACGAGCCTGCACCCCGACCTCCTGCGCCCCCTCGCGGACCTGATCCTGACCGCGACGAAGGACACGCAGATCGTCCTGGTGACCCATGCCCGCCCCCTCGCCGAAGCCGTGGCCAAGGGGGCGGTGCGCCACCGGATGGACGTCAACTCCATAGAACTGGTGAAGGAGTCGGGCCAGACGGAGGTCGCAGGCCGGGAAAGCATGCTCGACGAGCCACTCTGGTACTGGCCCAAACGATGAGGCGCCCCGCAAGGGGCGCCTCAAACCAGATCAGGCCCCCGCCCCGTTGCCGTAGTACGCCTGCCGCATCAGCCCCTCCATCTCGGAAAGCATCGGCATCCGCGGGTTGGCAGGCGCGCACTGATCGGCGTACGCGTTCATGGCCTGCTCGGGCAGTGCCTCGATGAAGGCCGCCTCGTCCACACCCTCCTCGGCGAAGGAGGCAGGAAGGCCGCACTTGGCGCGCAGCTCCTCGACGGCGCGGGCGTAGGACTCGACCCCCTGCTCCGGGGAAGCCGCCGGCAGGCCCAGCATCCGGGCGATCTCCTGGAACCGCTCAGGGGCACGGTAGACCTCGGCCTTCGGCCACGGCGTCGCCTTGCCGGAGACCGTGCCGTTGTGCCGGATGACGTGCGGCAGGAGCAGCGCGTTGGTGCGGCCGTGCGAGACGTGGAAGGTGTTGCCGAGGGTGTGGGCCATGGCGTGCACCAGGCCGAGGAAGGCGTTGGCGAAGGCCATGCCCGCCACGGTGGAGGCGTTGTGCATCTTCTCGCGGGCCTCGGGGTCGGCGGCCCCGTTCACGACGCACCGCTCCAGGTTCTCGAAGATGAGCCTGATGGCCTGGAGGCAGAGCCCGTCGGTGTAGTCGTTCGCGTACACCGAGACGTACGCCTCGGTGGCGTGGGTCAGTGCGTCAAAACCGGAGTCGGCGGTGACCGTCGCGGGCAGCTTCATCGGCAGGACCGGGTCGACGATCGCGACGTTCGGGGTGAGCGCGTAGTCGGCGAGCGGGTACTTCTGCGCGGCCTTCGGGTCGGAGATGACGGCGAAAGGGGTGACTTCGGAGCCTGTGCCCGAGGTGGTGGGGATGGCCACCAGCTGCGCCTTCTCGCCGAGTCCGGGGAACGTGAAGGCCCGCTTGCGGATGTCGAAGAACTTCTCCTTGGTGTCCGCGAACTCGATCTCCGGGTGCTCGTACATCAGCCACATGATCTTGGCCGCGTCCATCGGCGAGCCGCCGCCGAGCCCGATGATCGTGTCCGGCTCGAAGTCCCGCATGCGCGCGGCCCCGGCCCGCACGGTCGCGAGCTCCGGGTTCGGCTCGACGTCGTCGATGACCTGGACGGTGACGGCTCGGGGGCGCGCCTGGAGTATGTCGGTGACCCGGGCGACGAAGCCGAGCGCCGACATCGTCTTGTCGGTCACGATCGAGACCCGCTCGATGCCGTCCATCTCGCCCAGGTAGCGCAGGGAGTTGCGCTCGAAGTAGATCTTCGGCGGGACCTTGAACCACTGCATGTTGGTGTTGCGCCGTCCGATCCGCTTGACGTTGATCAGGTTGACCGCGGAGACGTTGTTCGACACCGAGTTGTGCCCGTAGGAGCCGCAGCCCAGGGTGAGCGAGGGCAGGAAGGCGTTGTAGACGTCGCCGATGCCGCCGAAGGTCGAGGGAGCGTTGACGATGACGCGGATCGCCTTGACGCGCCTGCCGAACTCCTCGGCGAGTTCCTCGTCCTCGGTGTGGATGGCGGCGCTGTGGCCCAGGCCGTTGAACTCGACCATCCGCGCGGCCAGTTCGAGGCCCTGCTCGGTGGATTCGGCCTTCAGGGCGGCCAGGATCGGGGAGAGCTTCTCACGGGTGAGCGGCTCTCCTTCGCCGACCTCCGCGCACTCGGCGACGATGACGGAGGTGGACTCGGGGACCTCGAATCCGGCCTGCTCGGCGATCCACCGCGGGGACCTGCCGACGACGGCCGCGTTCAGCTTCGCGCCCGAGCAGTCGGCGCCGAAGGCCGTCGTCCCGAAGACGAACTCCTCCAGCTTGGTCTTCTCGGCCGCCGTGACCACGTACGCGCCGAGCCGCTCGAACTCCGCGAGCCCCTCGTCGTAGATCTCCTTGTCGAGGATCACGGCCTGCTCCGATGCGCAGATCATGCCGTGGTCGAAGGACTTGGAGAGCACGATGTCGTGCACGGCGCGGCGCAGTTTGCCGCTGCGGGCGACATACGCGGGTACGTTGCCCGCGCCGACGCCGAGCGCGGGCTTTCCGCAGGAGTAGGCGGACCTGACCATGGCGTTGCCGCCGGTGGCGAGGATGGTGGAGACACCCTCGTGGTTCATGAGCAGTCCCGTCGCCTCCATCGAGGGCTCCTCGATCCACTGCACGCAGTCCGCGGGGGCGCCGGCCTCGATCGCGGCGTCGCGCACGACGCGGGCGGCCTCGGCGGAGCAGCGCTGGGCGCTGGGGTGGAAGGCGAAGATGATCGGGTTGCGGGTCTTCAGGGCGATGAGCGCCTTGAAGAGGGTCGTCGACGTCGGGTTGGTCACCGGGGTCATGGCGCAGACGACGCCGACCGGTTCGGCGATCTCGGTGATGCCGTTCAGCTCGTCGCGGGAGATGACGCCCGCGGTCCTCAGGCCGCGCATCGAGTTGACGACGTGCTCGCAGGCGAAGAGGTTCTTGACGGCCTTGTCCTCGAAGAGCCCGCGGCCGGTCTCCTCCGCGGCCAGCCTCGCCAGGTCCCCGTGCCGGTCCAGTGCGGCGAGGGAGGCCTTCTTGACGATGTGGTCGACCTGCTCCTGGTCGTACGACGCGAACCGGTTGAGCGCGGTGAGCGCTCCCGTGACCAGTCCGTCCACCCTCTCCTTGGCCTCCATGGCGGGGCTCCTTCGGTGAGACTTTTCGCTTATGCCTCAATTGCACACCTGCGCACCCCGCTCCAGGCACCGAAAAGGGCCTCTTAGGGCGGGCCGAAGGTCCATTTGTGAAAGTTTTCACAAATGGATGGAGAAGAGGCCGGTCCGCGCGCGGCGGACCGGCCTCCTCCTGCTGTCACCCCCCGTCGGGGGCGCTACTGCCTCAGCCGATCTCCGCACCGAAGGCGCTCAGCGCCTCAGGCACCGGCTGGAAGAACGTCTCCCCGCCGGCGCTGCAGTCGCCGCTGCCTCCGGAGGTGAGGCCCAGCGCGGTGTCACCCGCGAAGAGCGCGCCGCCGCTGTCACCGGGCTCGGCGCAGACATCGGTCTGGATGAGTCCGTTGACGACGTCGCCGTTTCCGTAGTTCACGGTGGCGTCGAGACCGGTGACCGTGCCGTCGTGCAGCTGCGTGGTCGAGCCACTGCGCTGCACCTTCTGGCCGACGGTCGCGTCGCCCGCCTTGGTGATGGCCTGCGTCGAGCCGTTGTAGAGGTTCACCTCGCTCGGGTGCGCGGTGTCGCCGCTGTACTTGACGATGCCGTAGTCGTTGTCGGGGAAGCTGGAGCCCGCGTTCTCACCGATGGCCGGGCCGCCCTGCTCCTCGGACCAGCTGGTCACCGCCTCGGTGCAGTGGCCCGCGGTCAGGAAGTGCGGAGCGCCGTCCTTGACCACGTTGAAACCGAGCGAGCAGCGGCTGCCGCCACCCCAGATGGCGTCGCCACCTGCGATGAAGGGCTTGAACTCCCCCTTGCTGTGCTGGAGTTCGACCTTGGAGCCGAGCCCCTTCACGACAGAGCCGAGCTTGTCGAGGTCGGCGCCCTTGACCGTGCGGTCCGCCGTGACGACGACCTTGTTGGTGGCCGGGTCGACCGCCCACGAGGTGCCGGGGATGGACGCCTTGTCGCTCAGCGTCGTACGGGCGCTCTTCAGCTCGGCCAGGGAGTTCTCGACGACTCTCGCCTTGGCTCCCGCCGACTCGACGGCGTCGGCCGCGCTCTTGTCGAGGACGTTCACGACGAGGTTCTTGGCCTTGGCGTCGTAGTACGAGCCTGCCGCGTCCAGGCCGAGGTCCTTGCCGAGGGTCGAGGCGAGCTTTCCGGCCTTCGCGACCGAGAGGGTGTCCGGCGTGGGGGTCGGGGCACTCTCACTCGCGTTCGCAGTCTGGAAGGTGATTCCGGCGGCGATCAGTGCGGTGATGCCCGCACCTGCCACGGCGGCACGTCGCTTGGATATGCGTCGGTGCTTCAACTCACGTCCTCCTGTGGGGGGTCGGCCCGTTCGGTGTGGGGACCTGGGGACCGGAAGGCGTACCGGCACGGAGTCGCACACGCTGCGAAAGCCGCGTCCATGCCAAAGGGTGCGGCCCACTATCCCGATACCGTCAGGTAGCACACAAGGTCTACTTCAGGACGCGCACGCGACACACACCATGCGCCCCCCGGGTCTTCACCGGCGCCGGTCCCGCCACGTCGGTTCCCGCTGCAAACACCGCCTGCGAGCGGGTGATCGGCAGCGGGTAAGGACTAGTCCTGTCCGGTTTTCGACGCTCCTGGCGTGTCCCGTTCACCGGCTTCTGGATCCGGAGCACCGAAATCCGGCAGCGCGACGACGGGAGATTCGGTCACCGCGGCGGGTGGCCCGGCGACCGCCGCGGGAGGCTCGCCCCCGGTCGCGGCCGGCTGCGGCGCCGGCTGGGCCCGCTCCAGGAAGCGCAGGAGTTCCACGGGGAAGGGCAGTACGAGGGTCGAGTTCTTCTCGGCGGCGACGGCCACCACGGTCTGGAGCAGCCGCAGTTGCAGCGCGGCCGGCTCGTCCGCCATCTCGTGCGCGGCCTGGGCCAGCTTCTTGGAGGCCTGCAGCTCGGCGTCCGCGTTGATCACGCGGGCCCGCCGCTCACGGTCGGCCTCGGCCTGCCGGGCCATCGAGCGCTTCATCGTCTCCGGGAGCGACACGTCCTTGATCTCGACCCGGTCGATCTGCACGCCCCACCCGACGGCAGGAGAGTCGATCATCAACTCCAGTCCCTGGTTGAGTTTCTCGCGGTTGGAGAGCAGGTCGTCCAGGTCGCTCTTGCCGATGATCGAACGCAGCGACGTCTGCGCCATCTGCGAGACCGCAAAACGGTAGTCCTCCACCTGGATGACGGCCTCGGGGGCGTCGACCACCTTGAAGTAGATGACCGCGTCCACGCGCACCGTGACGTTGTCCCGCGTGATGCCGTCCTGCGCGGGGACCGGCATCGTGACGATCTGCATGTTCACCTTGCGGAGCCGGTCGACGAACGGCACGATCATCGTGAACCCGGGGCCGCGCACCGAGCGCTGCAGCTTCCCGAGCCGGAGCACCACGCCTCGTTCGTACTGTTTGACGACACGCGCCGCGGCCATCACATAGACCGCTCCGGCACATCCGACGGCCACTCCCGTCGCCACCAGCTCCTCGACCATGCCGGCCCCCCAGGGTCCGAATTGGGCGTGTTGGGCGTGCACTTCGAAGGTAACGCCGCAGGGCGCACAAAGGGAGACGCGAGACAGGAGAGAGCCCTCGTCCGGACGTCCGGACGAGGGCTCTCCTCAGCTGCTGGCTGCGAACTGGCCTTGCGTGGATCCTTGCGTGGATCAGTGGACCCTTGCGTGGATCAGTGGATCCTTGCGTGGATCAGTGGATCCTTGCGTGGATCAGCTGGATCAGTAGACGCTCACGCCGTACCGGCTCAGCGCCTCGGTGACCGGCTGGAAGAAGGTCGTGCCGCCCGAGGAGCAGTTGCCGCTGCCACCCGACGTGAGGCCGAGCGCCTTGGTCCCCGCGTAGAGCGGGCCACCGCTGTCGCCGGGCTCGGCGCAGACCGTGGTCTTGATCATGCCGTAGACGATGTCACCGCCGCCGTAGTTGACGGTCGCGTTCAGGCCGGTGACCCGGCCGCTGTGGGTACCGGTGGTCGAGCCGCGCCGGGTGACGTTCTGACCCACGGTGGCGTTGCCCGCACTGGTGATGTCCTGGCTGCCGACCGTGCCCGACTTGGTGATCGACGTGTTGGTGTACCTGACGATGCCGTAGTCGTTGGTCGGGAAGCTGGAGCCGTGCGTGGTGCCCAGCGTCGTGGTCTTCGCGGAGTTGGACCACCAGGTGCCCGCGCCGTCGGTGCAGTGACCGGCGGTGAGGAAGTAGTAGGTGCTGCCGCTGCGGACGTTGAAGCCGAGCGAACAGCGCCAGCTCGACGCGTAGATCGCGTCGCCGCCGGAGATCAGCTTGCTGAACTTGCCGGGAGTGCGTTCGACCTTGAGGGCGCCCGCGTTGCCGCCCGCCGCCTCCTTGATCTTGGCGATCTCGGCCTTGGAGACGGTGCTGTCGGCCGTGACGACCAGACGGTTCGTCGCCTTGTCGATGCTCCATGCGGTGCCTGCGACATCCGCGTCGAGCACCGCGTCGCTCGCCTTGGTGAGCTCCGCCGAGCTGAAGGTGGAGACGTCATTGGCGTTCGCGGCGGGGACGGCGAGCGCGCCGGCGGCCACGAGTCCGGTGGCCACGGCGAGCAGACGAGTACGTCTCGCTATGCCGCTGCGGGGGGTGGTGCGCTTGATCCTCACTTGTTGTTCCTCCCGGGGGGAAGTCAGTGGGCCCGGTGGGTTGGGGCCCGTGAGGCGCAGCCAATGGGCAAAAGGCAAGCCGGATTCCGGTTACGCCGTGCCCCTGACAAGCGCTGCTCGGGAGTATTCGGGCCAGGGACACCGCGCACAAGGGCGCCTTTCGGCCGTCGGCGGGGTACACGGCGACCGGCCCCGACGGCTGACGTGTCTGTCGTACGCCGCCGGGGCTCGGGTCATCGGCTTGTCTCTGACGTGTCAGTGGCCGACCAGGTTCCGCTCTCCCGCGGCGATGTCGGCGTCAAGGGTGTTCCCCGGGGGCGGGAAGGGGCAGATGAAGTGGTCGGCGAAGGCGCACGGGGGAAGAAGCGCGCGGTTGAAGTCCACCGTCGTGCGCCCTTCGGCGTCCGGGGCGGCGGGCCGCAGGAACCGGAACCGGTAGCTGGACACCCCGCTGCTCGCGTCGGCGAAGACCGCCCACAGCGAGCCGTCGCCCTCCACCGACACTTGGAGCGTGTGGTTCTTTCCGGCCAGGTCGAAGGCCAGCTCACCCCCGAGACCGAGCCCCCGCTCCACCCCGTCCGCGTTGCCGACCCGGACGGTGCGCACCCCGTCGGTGGTGCTCTCGGCGGCGTACGGCGTGAAGCGCCCCGGCACGGCCCAGCGCGCGTCGTGCTCCGTGGCCTCGATGCCCTTGAAGGCGCGGCGCGTGGCGGACTCCGGGTCGAAGTCGCGTACCGCCCACTGCCCTTCGCGGCGCAGCACGACCAGTCGGCGGTCGCCGAGCCCGACGCGGGCCGCGGCGACCGGGCCGGGGTCGGCGCCGAGGCGGGCCTCCCCGCTGAAGAGCTGCCCGTCGAGGGTGAGCCCGTCACCGGTCCCGGCGGTCAGGACGATCTCGTCGCCCGCCTCGGTCCAGCGCCCGGGGATGTCCGGAAGCGAACCATCCGTGTGGTCCGCGAGCCAGTGGGTGCCGGTGAGGGAGAGCGGCCCATAGGGCGCCGACACCGTCTCCGTCCGCCGCGCGTGCCATCGCTTCCAGTCGCCCGAGGCGTCCGCCGATGCGCCCGTCGATGCGTCCGCCGATGCGCCCGTCGATGCGTCCGCCGATGCGCCCGTCGATGAGTCCGTCGTCATGTGATCAACCTTTCCATACCGGTTTGCGGGCATCCCCGCACGACTCCCTGCTGACGCGCCCGCCTACGGCTTGGGCAGGCCCTTGGGGTTGATCTGCGACTCCCGCACGGCCTCGCTGGTCAGATCCCAGCGCGCCAGGACCTTGCCGTAACTGCCGTCCTTGATCACGTGGTTGAGCGCGGCGGCGTACGCGTCGACGAGTCCGCTGTCCTTCTTCGTGGTGGCGGCGATCTCGCCCTGGATGCTCGGGCCGCCGCCCGACAGAGTTCCGATGATCTTCGTCTGCCCCGATGACGCGACGTGGTAGGCGGCCGACGGGTTCGGGCCGAGGTACGCGTCGATGCGGCCGGACTGGAGGGCCAGGTAGTAGTCGGAGTCCTTCTGGAAGTACTTGATGGCGACCGGCTCACGCCCGGCCTTCTCGTTCTGCTCGCTCCAGTCGAGAAGGATCTTCTCCTGGTTGGTGCCGGAGGAGACCGCGATCGACTTGCCCGCCACGTCCGCCGGCTTCTTCGCCGTCCACTTCGCGTCCTTGCGGGCCTCGAAGGCGATGTTGTCGTGGCGGTAGGTCGCGAAGTCGTACTTCTCCTTGCGCTCCTCGGTCACCGTGACGTTCGAGAAGACGCCGTCGAACTTCCCGCTGTCCAGACCGACGAAGAGGTTCTCCCAGGAGACCTGCTCGAACTTCGGCTTCAGGCCGAGCGTGTCGGCGACCAGGCTCGCGATGTCGACCTCGGAGCCGATTCGCGTCTTGTCGTCGGTGGCGTAGAAGCCGAGGGGCGCCACCGAGTCGGCGCTGCCGCCGAGCCGCAGTGTGCCGCGCTCTCGCACCTTCTGAGGGAGGAGTTTCGCGATCGCGTCGACCTTCTTTCCGCGTACGCGGTTCTGGTCGGGCCCGATGTTGATGTTGCCGACCTTCTTGGTGCCGGGTTCGCCGCCGCCCGTCGCGGCGTCGCTGTCCCCGCCGCAGGCGCTGAGCAGGGGCGCGAGGGCCAGGGCGGCGACGGAGACGGCGAGGGTGGTACGTCGGGAAAGCATGCGGGAGCTCCTGGAGAAAGGCGGGGCTGAGGACGGGGCTAGAGAACCTTGGAAAGAAACGCGCGGGTGCGGTCGTGCCGCGGACGGTCCAGGACATCGCCCGGGGTGCCCTGCTCGACGATGAGTCCCTCGTCCATGAAGACGACGGTGTCGGCGACCTCGCGCGCGAAACCGATCTCGTGGGTGACGACGATCATCGTGGTGCCCTGGCTCGCCAGGTCCTTGATGACGTCGAGGACCTCACCGACCAGTTCGGGGTCGAGCGCGGACGTCGGCTCGTCGAAGAGCAGCAGCTTCGGTTCGAGGGCGAGCGCGCGGGCGATGGCGACACGCTGCTGCTGCCCGCCGGAGAGCTGCTTGGGGTAGGCGTCCGCCTTGTCGGCGAGCCCGACCCGGTCGAGCAGGGTCCCGGCCTGCGCGACGGCTTCCCTGCGCGGGCGCTTCAGCGCCGAGACGGGCGCCTCGACGATGTTCTCCAGGACGGTCAGATGCGGGAAGAGGTTGAAGTTCTGGAAGACGAAGCCGATCTGGGTGCGCTGCTTGAGCACGTCGCGTTCGCGCAGCTCGTACAGCTTGTCGCCGGAGCGCCGGTAGCCGACGAGCGCGCCGTCGACGCTGATCCAGCCCTTGTCCACCTTCTCCAGGTGGTTGATGGCCCGCAGGAGCGTGGACTTGCCGGAGCCGGAGGGGCCGAGGATGACGGTGACCTCGCCCTTGCGCACCTCCAGATCGAGGCCACGCAGGACTTCCAGGGTTCCGAAAGACTTGTGTACGGACCGGAGTTCGACCATCGCGCTCATCGCGATGCCCCCTTCGAGAAGTGACGTTCGACGTAGTGCTGGAGTACGGAGAGGGCGCTGGTGAGCAGGACGTACCAGGCGGTGGCGACCATCAGGAGCGGCACGACACGGCCGTTGCGGCCGTAGATGACCTGCACCTGGTAGAAGAGCTCGCCGATCGCCATCACGGAGACGATCGAGGTGCCCTTGAAGAGGGAGATGATCTCGTTGGCCGCGTTGGGCAGGATCGAGCGCATCGCCTGCGGCAGGACGATGCGGCGGATCTGCCGCAGCCGCGGGATGCCGAGCGCCGCCGCGGCCTCCAACTGCCCGCTGTCGACGGACAGGACGCCCGCACGCACGATCTCGGCGGCGTACGCGGCCTGGTGCAGGGCGAGCCCGAGGACCGCCGCACTCATCGCGCCGACGAGCCCCATCGTGTCGAAGGAGAAGAAGCCGGGCCCGAACGGGATCCCGAACTGCAACTCCTTGTAGAGATAGGCCAGGTTGAACCAGAAGAGCAGCTGCACGATCAGCGGGATCGAGCGGAACGCCCAGATGTAGGCGAAGGCCACCGCGCGCAGGAACGGGCTCGCCGAGAGCCGCATGAAGGCGATCACGATGCCGAGCGCGAAGCCGAGGGCCGTGCCGTAGAAGGTGAGCTGGAGGGTGACCCACACCGCCTTGAGGATCACGTCGGCGGTGAAGAACTCGGCGAACACCCCCCACTCCCAGCCGGAGTTGGTGGCGAGTCCGTGCACGAACTGGGCCACCAGGACGGCCGTCGCGACGACGGCCGCCCAGCGCCAGGGGTGGCGCACGGGAACGACCTTCAGCGCGCCGAAGTCGTCCTTCGCCGTGTCACTGGCCGGCTTGCGCTCCGTCAGGCTCATCGGGTGCGCTCCGAACCGCGTGCGTAGTGCCGCTCCACGTAGTACTGCCCGATGCTGAGCAGCGAGGTGATCACGACGTACCAGATGGTGGCGACCAGGAGCAGCGGGATGACCTGGTAGGTGCGGTGGTAGACGAGCTGCACGGAGTACAGGAGGTCCTGCACCGCGATCACGCTGACGATGGACGTGCCCTTGAGCGTGCCGATCAGCATGTTCCCGGCGGGCGGCACGATGGAGCGCATGGCCTGCGGAAGGACGATCCGCCGCCATCTGCGCCACCGGCTGAGCCCGAGCGCCTGCGCGGCCTCGATCTGCCCGCGGTCGACGGAGAGGATCCCGCCGCGCACCACCTCGGCGGCGTACGCGGCCTCGTGCAGGGTGAGCCCGATGACGGCGATGGTGATCGGCCCGAGCAGATTCACCGTCTTGATGCCGAAGAGGTACGGGTACAGCGCCCCGATGTTGAACCAGAACAGCAGCTGCACCAGGATCGGCATCGACCTGAAGAGCCACACGTAGCCCCAACTGACGCCGCGCAGAACGGGGTTGGACGAGAGCCGCCCCATGGCGAGGATCGCGCCGAGCGCGAAGCCGAGCACCATGACGACGGAGGTCAGCCAGAGGGTGAGCCACAGGCCGCGCAGCACGGACGCGGAGGTGAAGTAGTCGCCGACCACGTCCCACTGGAACGCGTCGTTGCGGACGACGGAGTTGACGGCGAGCGCGAGGAGCACGAGGACCGCGGCGGCGGCCACCCACTGCCCGGCACGGCGCTGCGGCACGATGCGCGGCACATCAGGTGGGGGATCTTGAGGAGGGGCTGACGCGGCTTTGGTGAGCGTGTCGGAAGACATGGCGAAGGCTCCGTGGATACGGGAGGTGATGCCTTCACGCGGACCGAGCCCCTCAGCACGATCCGCCTTGAGACTAAGGGGCGGTTCATGCTCCCTGTCAAGGCCGTCCAGGATGTGAGCGTTACGTCTCGGAGCAGTTGACGCGGAAACGGATGCCTGCTCCACTTGCCCCCATGCATTCGCAGCAGTGGCTGGTCACGCGCTCCCACATCGACTTCGGTCGCGTGTGGTCCGCGTCGTGTTCGACGACTCTCTGAGCCGACCCCCTGCGCGCTGAGCCCTTCTCTGTTCCCGGGTCTCTCCCGCCTTGCATCTCCCGTGCGCCCGCGCGCCGTTGACCCCGCCTTCACACGCGTACGCCACTGCTGTACCGCCATGAGCAGCGGCACCCCCTCCCCTCGCACGTCCGCTTCGCCCTGCCCTGCTGCCTGATGGAGACCGTCACGCCATGAGCAAGCCCCCGTACTCCCGACGCATCCCCGCCGCCTTCGCCCTGATCACCGCCGCCACCCTCGCCCTCACCGCCTGCGGTTCCGGCGGCTCAGCCGACACCACCGGCGGCGCGGCGCCCGCGGGCAACAGCGACAAGATCCCCACGCGGGACGTGGTCTCCTCGGTCGAGAAGAACGCGGCGGCCGCGAAGCTCCTGCCCCCGGACGTACGCGAGCGGGGCACCCTCAGTCTCGCGACCGCCGTCGGCGGCAGCCCGCCCGGCAACACCTATCTGGAGGACGGCAAGACGATCGTCGGGCAGGACGCCGACTTCGCGGAGGCCGTCGCCAAGACGCTCGGCCTGAAGCTGAAGCGCGAGGCCGCGAGCTTCGAGGCGATCCTGCCCGCCCTGGACAGCGGAAAGTACGACCTGGGCACCGGCAACTTCGGCGTGACCGAGGAGCGGCGCAAGACCATCGACTTCGTCACGTACATCAACGACGGCCAGGGCTTCGCCGTCCGCGACGACAGCAAGCTGAAGAAGGTCACCGACTTCGAGCAGCTGTGCGGTCTGAACGTGGCGACCGGCGCGGGCACCACCTTCGAGGTCACCTTGGAGGACAACAAGCACGTGTGCGAGGACGCGGGCAAGAAGCCCTACAGCGTGAAGACGTATGCCGAGCAGGGCGCGATCTGGGGCTCGCTCCAGCAGGGGCGCACCGATGTGGTGATGTCCACGATCAACGGCCTGCGCTACGCGGTCGAGCAGCAGGAGGGGCTGAAGTTCCTCGGCGAGTACCACCGCCTCGACGTCGGCTTCGCCTTCAAGAAGGGCACGAGGCTGGCGCCGGCCTTCCAGGCGGCGGTGAACCGCCTGATCAAGGACGGGACGTACGACCGCATCCTGAAGAAGTGGGGCACCCAGGGCTCGGCGCTCGACGAGTCCCGGATCTCACCCCCGGAGATCAAGGACTGACTGCCGGTCAGGTCCGCGCCCGAAGGGGCGCGGGGAACTGCGCGACAAGCCCCCACAAACCCGCAGACGAAGCAAATTCCGCCGAGTACCTATAGCCCGCAGTCGCAGCAGGAGCAGCACTCGCAACAGGAGCAGCACCCACTGTCACCACAGTTGTTGCAGCACCCCTCCCGCTTCTTGCGGGACCAGGGACCCTCGTACGAATCCGCACAGCACAGCTTGCAGGTGCAGCACAGCCCGATGGCAACGGCACACCCCGCCCAGAAGCCCCGCTTCCCCGGCTTCGGCGGCTGCGGCTCGGGCCCGGGCCCGCCACCGAAGCCGCCTGGACCGCCGGGGGCACCCGGCACCCCGCCTCCGTACGGATTGCCACCTCCGTACGGGGACTGCGGGCCGTACGGACCGCTGGAGGGAGGCGGCCCGTACGGCCCGCCCTGATCCGGCGGCGGTCCGAAGGAGCCGCCCTGATGGGCCGTCACCTCGTGTGCGTGTCCGCACGCGTCGGTCCCGAAGGCGCGGTCCACCGAACGTCCCAGCTCATGGGCAAGGAGCATGTGGGCGAGCTTGCCGTCGGTGAATTCGGCGTCGCGCAGCGCGAGCCGTATGCCGTGCAGGGCGTCGTCGGCGAGCCGCCGGGCCTCGGCGAGGCCGGTGCCCGTGGCCGTCAGGGGGTTCCAGGCGCCCGACGCGGCGTCAGCTTCCTTGTCCTCCACGGCATCCAGGAGATGCGCGAGCCTGCCGAAGAGCCGCCCGGCCTCGGCCAGCGGCTCGGCGTTGCCCGGCCTGCCCGCGATGACGGCGGTGTGCGCGAAGGCCGCGGCGGTCGCGGTCTCGGTCGGCTCGGTGACCGTGAGCAGGGAGGTGCCGGGGCCCGCCAAGCCCTCGATGCCGACCTGCCGTTCGACGGCGTCGAGCAGGACCGCCGTGTCGAATCCCACATCGGCGCCGGTGCGGGCGCCTGCCCGGTCCCAGCTGCGTGCGACCTTGCGGGCGGCGGCGGCCACCGGCCTGCGCGCCAAGAGGCCGTCCCCGTCCACGACGTGGTCGCGCACCTTCGCCGACGCGAGCACCAGCGAGACCGCGGCGGCGAGCCGTGCGCCCTCGCCCTGCGCGACGGAGGCGGTCCGCATGCCGCGCAGCGGACAGGGGCCCGCGGTGCGGCGCCACCCCGTCGACTCCTGCGCCTGAGCCTCCGTCAGAACCGAGATGATCAGGCCGTCGTAGTTCGTCACGACGCGGGCGAACTGCCCGTGATCACCGCGCAGTGCGAGGCAGAGGCCGCAGAGGTGCGCCATCCATTGCGTTTTGAGGCCTTCGCCCAGACGATGGCTGCAGGGCCTGACGATTCCGAACATGCGACTCCCCCGTGAGCCCGTCTTCGATCAACTCGGGCATCGTATCGAGGGGTCCGTTCACCCGTACGCACTGGTCGTCACCCATACGCCGTGAAGAATCATATTTCACTCACTGTCAGCAGCCGTACACAGCCCGACCCTTGGGGTATCACGCGTTTACGGCGTGTTGACTCTGCACCAGTACCGTCACGAAAACCCCGCGCGGCGACTATCCACTTGGCGCACTATCCGCATCATGGACGAACATGGGGACAGGGAACGCAGAAAGCCCGCTGTGAGAGGAGGCGTCCATGGGATCGGTGCGCAAGGCGAGTGCCTGGCTTGGCCTCGTCGACGACAACAACAATGACGAGCGTTACTACGACGGCTACGACGACGACGGGGCCGAGGGGCCCGGCGAAGCCTGGGTGACCGACCCGCGGGTGCGGGTGGTCGCCGAGGCCGCCGAAGAGGAAGGACGCCGGATCGGGACCGTGACCCCGGACAGCTTCCGGGACGCGCGCGGCATCGGCGAGCTCTTCCGGGACGGTGTCCCGGTCATCATCAACCTCACGTCGATGGAGCCCGGCGACGCCAAGCGCGTCGTGGACTTCGCGGCGGGCCTGACGTTCGGACTGCGCGGCTCCATCGAGCGCGTGGCGACGCGGGTCTTCCTGCTCACCCCCGCCAACACGCAGATTGTCAACGGGGAGGCCACGAGCCGTCCGTCGGACGGCTTCTTCAACCAGAGCTAGCGGGCGAGGCCGCTCACCGGAAGGCGTCAAGACCGGTGAGCGCCTTGCCCAACACGAGTTGATGCATCTCGACGGTGCCCTCATAGGTGAGCACCGATTCGAGATTCGTCGCATGCCGCATCACGGGGTACTCCAGCGAGATCCCGTTCGCGCCCAGGATCGTCCGGGACGTGCGGCAGATCTCGATCGCCTCGCGCACGTTGTTGAGCTTGCCGAAGCTGACCTGTTCGGGACGGAGCCTGCCCGCGTCCAGGCGCCGGCCGAGGTGATGCGCGAGCAGGATGCCCTTGTGCAGCTCGACCGCCATGTCGGCGAGCTTGGCCTGGGTGAGCTGGAAGCCGCCGATGGGCCTGCCGAACTGCTCGCGGGTCTTGGAGTACTCGACGGCCGCCTCGAAGGAGGAGCGGGCGGCGCCCATGGCTCCCCAGACGATGCCGTAGCGCGCGTGGGAGAGACAGCTCAGCGGGCCCTTGAGCCCGGTGACCTCGGGAAGCACCGCGTCGGCGGGCAGCCGTACCTCGTCCATCACCAGCTCACTGGTGACGCTCGCGCGCAGCGACCACTTGTGCTTGATCTCGGGCGCCGAGAAACCGGGGGTCTCGGTGGGGACGACGAAGCCCCTGATCCCGTCGTCGGTGTGCGCCCAGACGACGGCGACCCCGGCCACCGAACCGTTGGTGATCCACATCTTGCGCCCGCTGAGCACCCAGTCGGTGCCGTCCTTCTTGGCGAAGGTGCGCATGGACGCCGGGTCGGAGCCGTGGTCGGGCTCGGTCAGACCGAAGCAGCCGATGATCTCGCCCGCGGCCATGCCGGGCAGCCAGCGCTGCTTCTGCTCCTCGGAGCCGAAGCGGTGGATGGCGTACATGGCGAGGGAGCCCTGCACGGAGACCAGCGAGCGGATGCCGGAGTCGGCGGCCTCCAGCTCCAGGCAGGCGAGTCCGTACTGGACGGAGCTCGCCCCCGCGCAGCCGTAGCCCTCCAGGGACATGCCGAGCGCGCCGATCGAGCCGAGCTCCCGGGCGAGCTCGCGGATGCCGGGCAGCTCGCCCTTCTCGTACCAGTCGGCGATGTGCGGCAGGACGCGGTCGGCCGCCCAGGTCCGGACGGTCTCGCGGATCGCGAGGTCCTCCGGCTCCAGGAGGTCGTCGAGGCCGAGGGGGTCGGTGGGGTCGAAGGGCGGCAGGGGCGTACGGCTGCGTGCGGACATCTCGGGCCTCCGGCGGCGCAAAACTAGCAGTGGTAGTTACTACGGCTCGCGTTGACGTTACGACGCGGGGTCACGCAGGAACAAGGGCCGACGGATGAGGGAATTCCCCGGCCGAAGGACGCGGAAGCACGTCAGCGGACGGATTCCGCCGGGACCCCCGCCTCGCCCCGGGGAGCGGGCACCCCCTGCTCGGGCGCTCCCTTCTCGGACGCCCCCTTCTCGGGCACCTCCTGCTCGGGCAGCTCCGCGGACGCCCCGCACTCCATGGTCCGCGGCAGCTTCAGCGCCATCAGCGCGCCGAGCAGCAGCAGCCCGGCGCTGACGAGCAGCGTCACGTGCAGCCCGTGCACGAAGGACTCGCGCGCGGCGTCGCGCAGCGCCGCGCCCGCCCCGCCACCGAGGCCCGACGCGACCTCGTACGCCTCGCCGAGCGAGTGACTCGCGGCGGCGCTCTCCTTGGCGGGCACGCCCTGGACGGACGAGAGGCCCGGCGCGTATGCGGCGTTCATGACGCTGCCGAGCAGCGCGATGCCGATGCCGGCGCCCAGCTGGTAGGAGGTCTCGCCGATCGCGGCGGCGCCGCCCGCCTGCGCCGGGGGCGCCTCGCTGAGCATCGACTCGTACGAACCGAAGAGCGTGGTCTGCAGACCGAGGCCCAGCAGCACGAAGCTGACGAGCAGGAGCGGATCGTTGGCCTGGTCACCCATGCCGGTGAGCACCACCACGGCCACCGCGGTCAGCGTGAAGCCGGAGGCGACCATCGTGCGCGGGCCGAAGCGGTGCAGGAGCTTCGATCCGGCGAGGCCCGCGGCCATGGCGGCGACGGTGAGCGGCACGAGCCGCATGCCGGTCTCCAGCGGGGAGAGGCCGAGCACCAGCTGCAGATACTGCGCCGCGACCAGTTCGAGGCCCACCAGGGCGAGCATCGCGAGCACGATGCAGCCGAGCGAGGTGCTGAACGCAGGCCGCGCGAACATCGAGAGGTCGATGAGCGGATGCTTGCGCCGCCGCTGCCTGCGGACGAAGCCCACCAGGAGGGCCGCGCCCAGGAAGAAGGAGAGAAGGGTGGTCATGCCGAACGGCGACTCGCCGCCGCCCGCCCGCTTCACCGCGAAGACGATGCCGAAGAGGCCGCCCGCGGCCATCAGCGCGCCGATCACGTCCCACGGCCCGTCGCGGTCGCCCGTCGACTCGGGAAGGAGCAGGCGCCCGATGGGCAGGCTGACCAGCATCAGCGGGATGTTTATCAGGAAGACCGAGCCCCACCAGAAGTGCTCGAGGAGGAATCCGCCGAGCAGCGGGCCGCCCGCCGCGCCGATGCCGGCCACGGCGCTCCAGACACCGATGGCGACGGCGCGCTCACGCCGGTCGGGAAAGACCTGGCGGAGGATCGAGAGCGTCGCGGGCATGATCATCGCGCCGCCGACGCCCAGCAGGGCGCGGGCCGCGATCAGCACCTGGGCGTTGTCCGCCATGGCCGCCACCGCCGAGGCCACGCCGAACAGTGCGTAGCCGAGGAGCAGCACCCGTCTGCGGCCCACCCGGTCACCGAGCGTGCCGAAGAGGATGAGCAGCGAGGCGCAGATCAGTGGATAGATGTCCACGATCCACAGCAGCTCGATGCCACCGGGCTTCAGGTCCTCGGTGACGGCGGGCACCGCCACGTGCAGAACGGTGGCGTCGACGGCGACGAGCAACAGGCTTACGCAGAGGACGACGAGCACCAGCCAGCGGTTGGCGCCGCCCTGCGACCCGGGTACCCGACGGCCGGAAGGAGCGGTGGCCGTGGTTGAACCCGACATGTGCGATACCTCCCAGTGATCCCTCGCATCGGCGGCCCCGCGGGACGTGATCTCCCAGCTGGCGGCAACGAAAGGCGAGTGAGCCGTCAGAGTACGCGAGTTCACGGCTGTGGCGCGTGGCGGACCTCTCACGGTTGCGCGGAGACCGTGTGGCGTACGCCACGCTGCCCACGCATGGACCACGCCCCCGGCAGGGTGGCCGGTTCCCGCCTGCGCCGATAATCGAGCCCGTGACCGACCTGGACCAACGCCCGACCCCGCCGTCCTACGGCGCCCGTGCGGGCACCGCGCTGCGCCGTGCGGCGCCCGCGCTGCTCGTCTATGCCGGGGTGCGTGCCCTGGGGCTCGCGGTGCTCGCTCTGTGGAGCGCGGCCGCGGGAAAGAGCGCCCACACGCTGCTCACCGCCCGCTGGGACTCGCTCTGGTACACCCGCGTCGCCGAGCACGGCTACGGCTGGGAGGTGACGCTCCCGGACGGCAGCGTGCACTCGAACCTCGCGTTCTTCCCGCTCCTTCCGTGGCTGGAGCGTCTCGTCTCGGCGATCAGCCCCTTGTCGTACGCCGATGCCGGCCTGGTGGTGAGCTGGCTCGCCTCGCTCTGCGCCGCCGCGGGGATCTTCGCGATCGCCGACCATCTGTACGGGCGCCGGGCCGGTGTCTGCGCGGTCGCCCTGTGGGCGGTGCTCCCGGTCGGCGTCGTGCAGTCGATGGCGTACAGCGAGTCGCTGTTCACGGCGCTCGCGGCTTGGTCGCTGTACGCGGTGCTCACCGGACGCTGGGTGTGGGCGGGCGTGCTCGCCTCCTTCGCGGGCCTGACCCGGCCGGTCGGCGCCGCGGTGGTCGCCGCGATCTGGGTGACGGCCGCCGTCCGCCTGTACCGGGACCGCAGGCCTGACCCGCGCATGATCCTCGGGGCGGTCCTCGCCCCGCTCGGCGCCGCGGGCTACGTCCTGTGGGTCGGCCACCGCACCGGCGACGGCGTCCTCGGCTACCTCGACGTCCAGGCCGGCTGGGGCAACGGCTTCGACTTCGGCTACGCCTTCGCCCGCTTCGTCGGCGACAAGTTCACCGCGTTCCCCGGGGCCCTCGCGGGGGTCGGCCTGATCGTCGGGGTCGCCCTGGTGGTCTGGCTGTACGTCATCGGCGTACGGCGGAAGCAGCCGCTGCCGCTCCTCGTGTACTGCGGGATCGTCGTGGCGCTCGCCCTGTGCGCCACGGGCTATTTCGGCTCGAAGCCGCGCCTCCTGCTGCCCGCCTTCCCCCTGCTGCTGCCGATCGCGGTGGCGCTCGCCGCGCTGCGTACGTCCAGGTCGGCGCCGGTGCTCGGGGTGGTGGCGGCGGCGAGCGCGGTGTACGGGGCGTTCTGGCTGAACGGCTCGGGTCCGCCATGATCGTTTCCAGGGGTCCGGTGAGCGTCAGGAAAATTCCGCACCAGCCCCCGGTGAACGAATTAATAAGGGTCATAAAACGGTCGGGCCAATGATCAACGAATTCGGTAAGGGCCTGATCTCGGAATAGGAAAACCAAAGGAATAAACCCCCGTCTGAGATCAATGCCACATCACATCGTCATCACAAAGCCACTGATTCGGCCTAGTCCCGCACTCACTCGCTGTAACGTCGATTGGGTGCGTACCGAACGAAACCTCACCCGTCTGGACCGGGTCTTCGCCCGTCTCGACCGGGAGCCGGAACGACCGGCCGGCCTCGATCTGCCGAGGATGAGCAGGCACAGGATCGTGCTCTTCAGCGCGACCCTGGCCTTCTACCTGGCGATCGTGGTCGCCGTGCTTGCCACCTCGTGGCTGGTGCGGTTCGACTGGCAGGTCATGTTCTTCCGGCCCTACCAGCAGTGGCCCGAGATCCACGCCTTCCTCGACTACTGGGTGGTCCTCGGCCAGCGCGGCCCGACCGCCGTGATGGTCGCGGCCTGGCTCGGCTGGCGCTCCTGGCGCCAGCACACGATCCGCCCGCTCCTGACGTTCGGGGCCGCCCTGCTGCTCCTCAACGTCACGGTCGGCGCGGCCAAGATCGGCATGGGCCGCCTCGGCCCGCACTACGCCACCACGATCGGCGCCAACGAGATGTGGCTCGGCGGCGATATATTCCCCTCCGGCCACACCGCCAACGCCGTGGTGACCTGGGGAATCCTGGCCTATATGGCCTCCACCCCGCGCACCCGCCGCTACCTCTCGGCGCTCTCCGCCGTGGTCTCCCTCAGTGTCGGCCTGACCACCGTGTACCTCGGCACGCACTGGCTGAGCGATGTCTTCCTCGGCTGGGCGGCGGGCCTGCTCGTGCTGCTCGCGCTGCCCTGGGTGGAGCCGCTGCTCACCCAGGTCGAGGGCTGGATCTTCAGCCTGCGGGACCTGTGGCGCTCCCGCCGCACCGGTCGTCTCGCCGGGCCGGCCACCCCCGCACCGGCCAGGGTGCCGCAGCCCACGCCCGCCCCGGCCGACGAGCCCCCGCTGCGCGAGCCGGTCGGCGCCGCGCGCCCCGCCCGCGCCCCGGCCTACCTCGCCCCGGGCCCGCACACACCGCGCTCCGAGCGCAGCCCGGCCACCCCGGCGGGCAGCCGCCGCCCGCCGCACTCCGAGCGCGCCACACGCGCCGCCACGTCGCCCCGCCCCGTCGCGGGCGGCTGATCCCAGGACAGCGGGGGCCGGTACGCACAACCCATCCCCCGCACCGCGAAGGCCCCGGTTCCGTCCAGGAACCGGGGCCTTTCGCCGTGCCGTCGCCGTGCGCCGCCGGGGCGGTCAGCCCTTCCAGCAGCGGACCACGACGCCTTCCTTGACCTCGAAGTTGAGCCGCCCCGCGAGGTACTCCATGGTGATGATCGCCCCCGGCGGCAACGACCTGACGGTGGACCAGCCACGCTCGCGGGCCTGCCGCTCGGCGCCCTCGGCCGCGAGACCGACGTAGGCGTCCAAGCTGTCCTGGGGTTCGGCGGGAGGGGTCGGAATAGGTGCCATGGCCGCCACGTTAGGCGGCGCGAGGCGGCCGCGGAAGGCCGTAGCCGGACACCATGCGTCACCGGTACCTCTCCGGTCACGCTTCTGTCACAGGATCACGACGCCCGTTTCGCCTTAACTCCGTCACACGTACGGGCGGTTCCGGAGTTGTTCCCATGCCATTAGCGGATTTCCCGCGGGCTCTTCCGTGGGGCCCCGATAGCACCTCAATAGCGCGGTGGACAGGTCACCGGCACGCCATTTCGTGACCCCCTCATTTTCCGAATCCAGGGCGCTCGGCGAGATGTGACGACACATAGGGAATTCAAGATTCCAGCACAGCGGGCCCGTACGCCCCCTGTCGGATCCGGGTGTGACGCGAGCATCATGGCGGGTGCTTCGAACAGGACCGGCGGCGTGACGGCGAAGGGGCGAGCGATGGGGACTGAGACCGCAAGCGCGGCGGCACCGCCGGTCCGGCAGAGGACTCCGGGCCGGGTTCTCGTGGACTGGCTGACCACCACCGACCACAAGAAGATCGGTCACCTGTACCTGATCACGTCGTTCGTGTTCTTCCTCGTCGCCGGTCTGATGGCCCTGATGATGCGGGCCGAGCTCGCCCGTCCCGGGCTGCAGCTGATGACCAACGAGGAGTTCAACCAGGCGTTCACCATGCACGGCACGATCATGCTGCTGCTGTTCGCGACGCCGACGTTCGCGGGCTTCGCCAACGAGATCATGCCGCTCCAGATCGGCGCCCCGGACGTGGCCTTCCCGCGGCTCAACATGCTGTCGTACTGGCTGTTCCTCTTCGGCGGCCTGATGGTGCTCGGCTCGCTCCTGGTGCCCAGCGGCCCCGCGTCGTTCGGCTGGTTCGCCTACGCGCCGCTCAACAGCATGGAGCGCTCGCCGGGGGTGGGCGCCGACCTGTGGATCATGGGGCTCGCGCTCTCCGGGTTCGGCACGATCCTCGGCTCGGTGAACTTCCTGACGACCATCATCGGGATGCGGGCGCCGGGGATGACGATGTTCCGGATGCCCGTCTTCACCTGGAACGTACTGTTCACGTCGATCCTGGTGCTGCTCGCGTTCCCCGTCCTTGCCGCCGCGCTGCTCGTCCTGGAGGCGGACCGGCGCCTCGGCTCCATGGTCTTCGCATCGGAGAACGGCGGCGCGCTGCTGTGGCAGCACCTCTTCTGGTTCTTCGGGCACCCCGAGGTCTACATCATCGCGCTGCCGTTCTTCGGGATCATCTCCGAGATCATCCCGGTGTTCAGCAGGAAGCCGATCTTCGGCTATCTGCCCCTGATCGGCGCGACGATGGCCATCACCGGGCTCTCCGTCGTCGTGTGGGCGCACCACATGTTCGCGACGGGCGCGGTCCTTTTGCCCTTCTTCTCCTTCATGTCCTTCCTCATCGCGGTCCCCACGGGCGTGAAGTTCTTCAACTGGACGGGGACGATGCTCAAGGGGTCGCTGTCGTTCGAGACCCCGATGCTCTGGTCGGTCGGCTTCCTGGTGAGCTTCCTCTTCGGCGGGCTCACCGGCGTCATCCTGGCCTCGCCGCCACTCGACTTCCACGTCACCGACTCGTACTTCGTCGTGGCGCACTTCCACTACGTCGTGTTCGGCACCGTCGTCTTCGCGACCTTCGGCGGCTTCTACTTCTGGTGGCCGAAGCTCACCGGGAAGATGCTCGACGAGAGACTCGGCAAGATCCACTTCTGGACGCTCTTCGTCGGCTTCCACGTGACGTTCCTCGTCCAGCACTGGCTGGGCGCCGAGGGCATGCCACGGCGTTACGCGGACTACCTGTCGGCGGACGGCTTCACGGCGCTCAACACCGTCTCGTCCATCGGGGCGTTCCTGCTCGGCATGTCCACGCTGCCGTTCCTCTACAACGTCTGGAAGACCGCCAAATACGGCAAGAAGGTCGAGGCCGACGACCCCTGGGGCTTCGGCCGCTCCCTGGAGTGGGCCACCGCCTGCCCGGCGCCCCGCCACAACTTCGTCACGCTGCCCCGGATCCGCTCCGAGTCCCCGGCGTTCGACCTGCACCATCCGGAGTTCGCGGCGTTCCATCCGCCCCAGGCGCAGTATCCGGACCCGCAGACCGAACACCCCGGTCCAGGGCCCGGCTCAGGAGGTCCCTCGCCGAGCTGATCCGCTCGGTGAAGTCCGCGGGCTCGACGACCTCGAACTCGAAGCCCATCAGCAGCACATGGATCACCATGACGTCCAGACTCATGGCCCCCGTGCGCAACAGACAGCTGCCCTCGGTCTCGGCCTCCAGGGTGCCGTCCGAGGGGGTGACCCGCTGGGCCGCCTCCTCCAGGGGCACCAGGAGCCGGAACACCGCCTGGGCGGCGTACCCGCGGGTGGAGACGCCCTTGGAGACGTACGCGGCGAGGTCGTCGGCGGGCGGGGTGCGCGGCGCGAAGCGCGGTCCGTGCGGCGGCCTCGGCGTGATGCGGTCCGCGCGGAACGTGCGCCAGTCGTCGCGGTCGACGTCCCAGGCGACGAGATACCAGCGGCGCTCGGTGCAGACGAGGCGGTGCGGTTCGACCGTGCGGCGGGTCGTACCGCCGCCGTGGTCGACGTAGTCGAAGCGCAGGCGCTCCGCGTCCCGGCAGGCGTGGGCGAGTTCGGTCAGGACGGAGGGGTCGACGGCCTGCTGACGCGGGGTCCGCAACATGGGCACGGTGAACGCCGTCAGCGCTCCCACCCTGCGCCGCAGCCTGCTCGGCAGGACCTGCTCCAGCTTGGTCAGGGCGCGTACGGAGGTCTCACCGATGCCCTCGATGCCCTGCCCCGCGGCGGTGCGCAGGCCGACGGCGACCGCGACCGCCTCGTCGTCGTCCAGGAGCAGCGGGGGCAGCTCCGCGCCCGCTCCGAGCTGGTAGCCGCCGCCCGTGCCGGGGCTGGCGTTGACGGGGTAGCCGAGCTCGCGGAGCCGGTCCACGTCACGCCGTACGGTGCGCGGGGTGACGCCGAGCCGGTCGGCCAGGTCCGCGCCCGACCAGTCGCGGTGGGCCTGCAGCAGCGAGAGCAGGCGGAGCAGCCGTGCGGAGGTCTCCAACATGGGGCCGATTGTGCCCGGCGTCGCGGACAGCCACGGTCCGCGATGACATCAGCTCTCGACGACGTGCCCCTGGTTCAGTCGGCGACGGCGTTCGCCTCGCGGATCCGGACCGAGAGGTCGTTGTCGTTCGTGTAGTACGGCCCCGCCTCCAGCGGGCCGTGTGCCACGGTGTCGAGCCGGACCGCCGGGTAGGTGAAGATCTGCTTCTTGTCCGGGATGTCGTCCAGGAGCCGGGCGAGCCGGATCCGGGGCCCGCTCTCCCCCGCCGGGCGCAGCCAGAGGTCCCAGGGGCCCGCGCCGCTGTCCGCGAGCACGTCACACCGCAGCCCGAAGCTGAACTGTGCGCCGTCCGCGGTGAGTTCGTACCGCTCGGCCTCGGCGGGGTCGGCGCGGCGGGTCGCCTCCGCGTAGGCGGCGCCGGTCAGCGCGGTGCCGTACACGCGGCCCTGCGCGGTCATCGCGGCGCCGGCGATCTCCAGTTCGCCGATCTCCGCGTGCGGGGCGCGCAGCCAGCTGCGTACGGAGAGGTTGCCCTGCTTGGTCGCGTAGGGAATGCGGACGGCGATGTGGCCGCGAGCGCCGCTGGGGGCGCGGTCCACCAGCGAGCGCAGGTCGTTGACGCCGGGCGCCAGGCGGCGCGGGGTGGCGCCGCCGACCTCCGCGTAGGCGTTCCAGCGGCCCTCGGCCAGCTCGACGCTGCTGGGCAGCGCGGCCCGCAGCCGGCCGTCGGCCGCCGGGGACAGCGGCAGTCGTACGTCCTCGTCGGCGGAGGCCGCGTCACGGCGGCGCAGCAGCAGGTAGGCGGCGCCCTCGCCGCCGGGGTCGGTGACGTCGAAGGTCAGACCGCCCGCGGAGTCGGCTATGCAGTCGGCGCGCGGGGCCGCGGCGACGTCCTGATCGGCACCGGTGTCGCAGGGCGATGAGGCGTCCGAGGTGGCCAAGGCCGTCATGCGGTGGATCCTTTCGTCTGTATGCCGCTGGTCGGTGCCCCATGTCCCATGTCCCGTACCGCGTAGGCGCCGTTCAGGAGGGCGCCGCGGGTGCGGTGCAGCGAGCCGCGCATCCGGCCGCCGAAGGAGCTGCCGCGGGCGATCATCCCGGTGAACATCGCGTCGTAGCGCTCGGCTATGCGGACCGGGTCGAAGCGCTCGGAGTCCTCCAGGGCGGCGCCCGCCATCTGCCTGCGCAGCGTGTCGTTGTTGATCAGTTCGAGCAGGCCGCCCGCTATCGCGTCGGGGTTGCCGACCTCGACGAGGCGCCCGTCGACGCCGTTGTCGATGATCTCGCCGGGTCCGTGCGGGCAGTCGGTGGCGACGACGGGCAGCCCGCAGCGCATCGCCTCGACGATGGTCATGCCGAAGGACTCGAGGCTGGAGGTGACCGCCGCGATGGAGCCCTTGGCCCACTCGGGCTCGATGGGGTGGGCGGGTCCCATTAGGAAGACGTGGTTGTAGAGCCCGAGCTCGTCGATCAGGGCACGCAGCTTGTCCTTCTGTTTGCCGCCGCCGTATATCCGCAGCCGCCAGTCGGGGCGCTGGGCGCGCACCTGGTCGAAGGCCCGGATCAGCAGGTCGTAGCGTTTGACGGGGGCGAGGCGCCCCGCCGCCACGACCCACTTCTGGTTGCCGTCGGCGGGCTCTATGCCGGGCGCGGGGACGGGGTTGGGCACGGCCTGGACGTGGACTCCGGGCAGACGCATCATGCGGCGGTAGGCGCGGGCGTCGGCCTCGGTCGTCGTGGTCAGGACGTCGAGGCGCGGGTAGACGCTGCGCAGCTGGCGGCGCAGTTCCTTGGAGTGGCTGTCGAGGGTGAGGTGCTCCTGGCCGACCCGCAGCGGGCCGCGCGCGGTCTCGCGGGCGAGGTGCACGTTCAGGCCGGGACGCGTTCCGATCACCACGTCGGCGCTGACCGAGGAGAGATGCTCGGCGATGCGCCGGTCGGTGAGGGCGCTGTACTGGTCGTAGCGACCTTCCGCACTGGGGAAGGTCCTTGCGGGCCGCAGGGCGTCGGCGGCCGCCCCCTCGTAGCCGGGGCTTTCCTTGCGCATGTCGACGAGGTGACTGAGCCTGACGCGGGAGTCGGGCGCGAACACGGGATCGTCGCGGTGCCGGAAGACGGAGACGATCTCGACGTCGTGCTGCTCGGCGAGCGTGTTCGCCAAGTTGTACGTCGTCCGGATCGTCCCGCCGATGCCGTACGCGTTGTGAATCAGGAAAGAGATGTGCATGCGTCCCCGTATCCCACGCTTCCCCGCGGACAGTCCTTCTCGTCCGCCTACCGCAGGGTTAGACGGGGATTACGGCCAGAGGGTTGGGTTTCATCATCACCTTGTTCTTGAACAGTTGTGCCATCGATATCCGCTTCCGGGAACTTTCCTGCTAGCTACACGCATCATGGCTGGTAGGAGAGCTGCGGCACGTCGAAGCAGTTGTCGTCCATGTCTCCCTGTGTGACCCAGCCCTCACTGTCCTTCCAGCGGGCCACCGACACACAGGTCCTACGGGTGCCGGGCGGCCGCGCCCTCTCCTCGTACCTCACCGGGAGCAGCAGCCCACGCGCCGTGTAGGACTCGTCGCGGTTCATGAAGCGGTCGACACATGCGCGCGTGACGTCGTCCCGGCACGACTTCGCCGCGTCCGTGAACCACATGGCGGCGGCCCAGCCCTCCAGTTGCCACTGCGAGAGCTCCTTGTACCCCTTCATGGCGTCGCGGAACTCCCGTACGGCGGGCCTGCCCGTGTCCTCGTAGTTGCGGCTCGCGCCGGTGGCCCACAGGGCGTTGCGGCAGCGCGGGGCGTCCTTGTAGTCGTCCGCGACCGTCGAGGTCCAGTTCTGGATGTTGGTGACCTTGGCGGTGACGTCGGCACCCACGTCGTCCATCGCCTCGCACAGCTGGGCGTTGCCGTGGGTGTCCATGGCGTCGAAGACGAGGTCGGCGCCCTGCTCCTTCAGATCGGCCGCCGCCGCGCGGAAGTTGGGCAGCGCGAAGTCGACCTGCTCGGTGACCACCTTGTAGCCCTCGGCCTTCAGGCCACGAGTGACGAGACGGGCGTACGCGGCGGACGCGGCCTGGTTGTAGGAGACGACGGCAGCCGTCCGTGCCCCCTGCTCCCGCTTGAAGTAGCGGTAGACCTCGGTCCCGCCGATCAGCCTGCCGTCCCAGCCGGGCTTCCCGTCGCGCGGGGCGAGGCTGCCGTAGATCCCGTACAGATGCGGATAGGTGTCGTACGCGGACCCGATCGGCTGGCCGCCGATGTCGGGCACGCGTGCGCGGGAGACGCGGGAGGCGCCGGCGTAGTCGAGGGAGCTGGTGGCGACGAGCGCGACGACGTGCTCCTCCTCGACCAGCTCGTGCACGCACTCGTTGTTGCCGACGCCGCTGCCGCCGTCGTCGCACGTGCGCACCTCGACCTTGCGTCCGTCGATCCCGCCGCGCGCGTTCAGCCGCTCGAAGTACGCCTTGGCCCCGTCCCGGGGCCCGGTGAAGGCGGAGCCGCCGACCGGGCTCGTCGCGCTGGTGATGATGCCGACCCGGACCGGCGCCCCCGGCGGGGCGGGCGCCGTGCTCCTGCCCTCGAAGTCGCTCTCGGGGAGCCGGCTGCCGCACCCCGCCACCGCCACGAGCAGCGCGGCTACGGCACAGGCCTCAACAGCCCGGACCGGGCGACTCATTGCCGCTCAGCTTCACCAGGGCGCAGAGAGTCTTGACGGACACCTTCCAGGTGTCGTCCTCGTTGACGGACGTGCCCGAGGCGTCGGGCAGCGCGGTGGCGCCCTTCAGGGTCAGGGCGTACGTCACGTCCGCCTCGGTCGCGGAGCTGAACTCGACCTTGTTGACGTCGGCGCTGACCTGCTTGCCGCGCTCGTCGCCGTTGAAGCTCTCCAGGACGCCCCGCATCTTCGCCCCGTCCTCCAGGACGGCCTCCTTCTCCTTCAGGGGGACGGAAGGGTCGAAGAACTTCTCGAAGTTCTCCTTGACCTCCTTCTCGGCCGCCGCCGGATCCTCGGGCGCGTCCCCTGCGGGCTCGTCCTCTTCGGGCGCCTCCGAAGAGGCCTCCTGGCTCGTCCTGTCCGTGGACGGCTCGGGCGGATCGCTGTCGCCGCCACCACCGCTGTCGTCACCGCATGCCACGGCGGCCGGGGCGACAAGCAGGACCGCGGCTGCCGCGAGGGCCGCGCTCCGCACCCTTCCCCGCCTGAGATCGCTCCCCCGCTTGGGGCTGGTCCAGAAAACCATCTGGCTCACCACCGGGTGTCGGTCCGGGCCGTCCTCGCCCGGAGCTTTCAGGGTCAGCTTGCAGAAGGCATAGTGCAAGCCATCGGCTGACATGGACAGCCCACCGACGCTACGAACGTGTCCCAGGGGGCGCAGATGCGGGCGGCTCAACCGGATCAGACAGTCCGTTCGGCCCGGCTCCGTGCGGTGCGCCCCGTGCTCTGGGTGGCCTTCGCCGCCCTCGCCGCCGGTGCGGTGCTCTGCGTGGTCGGCTGGTACGGCACGTCCGGCGAACGCTTCGCCGAACGGCAGCTCCCATATCTGGCGTCGTGCACCGTGCCCGGCGCGGCCCTGATCGTCGCCGGGACGGTGCTCTTCGCGCACGGCAGAAGCACGTTGGCCACGGCCCGCGTCGAAGAGCTGTACGAGCTCCTGGTGACGGCGGGTTCGCCTGCCGCCACGACGGAGCGACCGGCCACGGTGGCGACCAGCGGCGACCTGCTGATGGTCCCCGGCGGCACCCTCTGGCACCGCGCGGACTGCCCCTTGGTGGCGGGAAAACCCGAAGCGGTCCCCGCGGACGCCCACATTCTCGCGACCGGCGACCTGAGCCCGTGCCCCATCTGCGAACCGCAGCAGACCCCGATCGCCCCGTCTCCGGAGCGATGACCCGGTGGCCTCCCTGAGCTACGACCTGACGCTGGCCGGGCTCGCGGTCGGCAGCGCGGCGGCCCTCACCGGCATCGGCCTGATCGTCACGTACCGCGCGACCGGTGTCCTCAACTTCGCGCACGGCGCGATCGCCATGATCTGCGCGTACGTCCTGCGCCAGCTGACGGTGGAGTGGAACTGGCCCCTGCCGGCGGCCACCGCGGTCACCCTCCTCCTGGTCGCTCCGGCCATCGGCCTGCTCCTGGAGAAGGCGGTCTTCCGCCCCCTGTCCGTCCTGGGCGGCGACCCGGCCCAGACCCTGGTGGCCTCCATCGGCGTCTTCATCCTGCTGGTCGGGGGCGCCGCACTGATCTGGGGCCCGGGAGCGAGAGCGGACGCGCCCGCCCTCGTGTCGGCGGACCCCTGGGCGCAGTTGGCGGTGACGGCCGCCCTCGCCGCGACCGTCTGGGCGGTCACCCGCTGGACACGCTTCGGCGGCCGGCTGCGGGCCGTGGTCGACAACCGTCCCCTCGCCGTCCTCAGCGGCATCGACGCGGACCGGGTGGCGTCGGCGGGCTGGGCGTTCGGCGCCTTCACGGCGGGACTCACCGGCGTACTGCTCGCCCCTTTCGTACGCCTGGACCCCTACGGCATGCCGCTCCTCGTGATGGAAGTGGTGGCGGTGGCGGTGGCGGCCCGTATGCGGAGCCTGTTCGTCGCGATCGCCGTGGCCCTCGGACTCGGCGTGGCGCAGAGCCAGTTGACCCGCCTGCATCCGTCCGGCTGGGCGGAACCCCTGCTCCAGGCGCTGGGCGCGAACCTCTTCGTGGTGGCCCTGCTGGTCGCGGCCCTCGTGCTGCCGGGCATCGGCTCGCACAGCACACTCCCCCGCACGGCGACGGCGCGCTTCCCGACGCCGCCGGGCGCGTGGATCGTGGCGGCGGTCCTCTTCCTCATCCCCCTGGGCTTCGCGGGCTCGGACCTCACGACCTCGGTGCAGGTCCCGGCCCTTGCCGTCGTCCTCCTCTCCCTGGTGGTCGTCACCGGCCGGGGCGGCCAGATCTCCCTGGGCCAGGCGGCGTACGCGGGTCTGGGCGCCCTCTTCACCGCGCTCCTGGCGGCGGGTCGCTTCCCCGGCCTGCCCGAACTTCCCCACCTGCCCGCCCTGGCCGTGGCCGTCCTCCTGGTGGCTCCCCTAGGCCTCCTCACCGGCTGGCCCGCGATCAGCCGCCGCGGCCTCGCGCTCGCCCTGGCGACGTTCGCGGTCGGCGTCGGCGTCAGCCGCTTCGTCTTCGCCCAGCCGTACGCGACGGCGGGCCTCGCCCTCGACCGCCCTGCGGGTTTCGACGGCGACCGCGCGTACTACGTCCTCGAACTGCTCCTGCTGGCCGCGGCGTTGCTCTTCGCGGCCGGTATGCGCCGGGGCCGCATGGGGCGCGCGCTCGCGGCGATGCGGGATCACGAGGCGGGGGCGTCGGCCGCGGGGGTTCCGGTACGCAGCCTGAAGCTCACGGCGTTCGTGGCCGGCGCGGGCCTTGCGGCCCTGGGGGGCGGGATGCTGGGCATGGGCCTGCGGGCCTTCGACCCCGCCGCGTACGACCCCGTGCGCGGGCTCCTCTGGTTCGCTGCGGTGGTGGTCCTGGGCGCCGACAGCCTGTTGGGCGCGTTGGTGGCGGCGGCGCTTCTGGTGGGCCTGGACGCGGGCACGCAGGGCGGGGTGGCCGCCGCCCTGATCGGCGTCCTCGCGGTCCTGACGGGCCGTTTCCCCGGCGGCCCCTACGAAGCGCTGCGAACCGCCACCGCGAGCCTGGACCGGCGCCCGTCCCTGACCCCCCTGGCACAACGGACCCACACCGCCCTCACCCCCCACGGGCCCCCCACCCCATCACTTCGCGACACGCCGACGACCGACGAGAGCACCGACGGCATCCGGGGAGGCGGCACTGGACCGCCGACGCTGGTCCGGCCTGGGGGGAGGGCTCGGCCCGAGGGGGCGATCCGGTCCGGGGGGATGGCTCGACCCGAGGGGACGACTCGGCCCGAGGGGGCGATCCGGCCCAAGGGGACGGCTCAGCCCGAGGGGGCGGCTCAGCCCGAGAAAACGAGCCAGCCCGAGGACACGACCCGACCCAAGGAGACGGCCCGACCCAAGGAGACAGCCCAGCCCAAGGACACGACCCGACCCAAGGAGACGGCCCAGCCCAAGGGGACGAGCCGGCCCGAGGGGACGAGCCAGCCCGAGGGGACGACCCGGCCCGAGGAGACAGCCCAGCCCGAGCAGACGCCCCGCCCCAAAGGGACGACCCAGCCCGAGAAGACGCCCCGACCCAAAGGGACGACCCGCCCCAAGGAGACGGCTCGGGCCGAGGAGACGAGCCGACCCGAGGACACGGCCCAGCCCAAGGGAACGCCCCGACCCGAGAAGACGCCCCTGTATGTGCGCCCGGAGCGCAGCTCGCCGCACTCCAGCGCCGGAGCAACCCCGCAGCCGCCGGACGACCGCGAGGGCGGGCCTACCGGGACGGTCCCTTCGCCGAGCGGCCCTGTCCGCACGGGGCCGCCCCCGCAGCACCCCCTCACGGCCCACGGCATCACGGCCGCCTACGACGGCTTCATCGCCCTCGACCGCGTGGACCTCACCGTGCCCCCCGGCCGCATCACCGCCGTGGTGGGGCCCAACGGCGCAGGCAAGAGCACCCTCTTCCACTGCCTCGCGGGCACCCTCCGCCCCGCCACGGGCCGCATCACCTTCGCGGGCCGGGACATCACCCGTACACCCGCCCACGCCCGCACCCGCCTGGGCCTGGCCCGCACGTTCCAGCAGCTGGCGGTGTTCCCGTCCCTGACCATCACGGAGAACGTGCAAGTAGGGGCGGACCAGACGAGGTCCACGTACCCCCGAACGGCCTCCCCCGCCACCGACCAAGCCCTGCGCCTCCTCTCCCTCCACCACCCCGCGACCCGCCATCACCCCGCCGCGGACCTCCCCACCGGCACCCTCAGACGGGTGGAGCTGGCCCGAGCCCTGGCGGGCCGCCCCCACACCCTCCTCCTCGACGAACCGGCAGCAGGCCTGGACACCGCCGAGGTGGCAGCGCTGGCCCGCGTCCTGCGCGCCCTGGCCGCCGACGGCATGGCCCTCCTGGTGGTGGAACACGACATCGACCTCATCGCGGACCTGGCCGACACCGTCCACGTCATGGCGGCGGGCCGCATCGTCGCCTCAGGCCCTCCGACCGAAGTCCTCCGCGGGGCGACCCCATGAGAACCGGCATCGAACTGCACGCGGCCCGGGTCCGCTACGGCCCCCTCGAAGCACTGCACGGCGTGACCCTCGCCGCCCCCGCCCCCGGCCTCACCGTCCTCCTGGGCCGCAACGGCTCGGGCCGCACCACGGTGCTGCGCGCCCTGGCAGGTACGGCGCGCCTCACCGCCGGGGCCGTCACATGGGACGGAGCGGACGTCACCCGGCTCACCGCACACGAACGCGCGACGCGGGGCCTGTGCTTCGTACCGGACGGGCCGGCCGTGTTCAGCCACCTCACGGTCTCCGAGAACCTCGGTCTCGCAGGCCCCCAGGCCGCCCCCGACCTCACCCCGGCCCTGGACGCGTACCCCGAACTACGCCCTCTCCTCTCCCGCCGCGCGGGCACCCTCTCCGGCGGCGAGCAACGCATGCTGGCGCTCTCCCGCGCCCTCCTGACGACCGACGCCCGGGTGATCCTCATCGACGAACCCACCCAGGGGATGTCCTCCTCCGTCGCCTCGCGTACGTACGACCTCCTGCTGGGCCTGAGCGCGCACGCCTGCGTACTGACCGCTGAACAACGCCTGCCGCCCGGCCTGCGCGGGAACGCGGGCCGGACGGCAGTGGTGGTGCACGAACTACGCCGTGGCGAGGTCGTGTTCAGCGGCGAGGCAACGGAACTCAGCCGACGGAGGCGGTCTTGACGGGCTCAGCACTCGCGGCAGGCTCGGCAGCCCCGCCGGGCTCAGCGGCCTTCGAGGGCTTGGGGGTCGCTGAAGGCTTGGGGGTCGCTGCGGGCTTGGGGGTCTTCGCGGGCCTGGAGGTTTCCGACGGCTTGGAGGGCTCCGACGGCTTGGGGGCCTCCGCAGACTCCGAAGGCTTGGCCGCCTCTGACGGCTTCGCGGGCTCGGCCGTCCCCCCGGGCTTCGCAGTGCCTCCGGGCTTCGTCGGCTTGGCCGGCTTCTCCGGCTTGGCCGGCTTCGTGGCCTCGGGCTTCGCCGGGGACTTCCCCGGAATGACCAGCCTGGTGCCGACGCCCAGCCTGTCAGGCCGGCTTCCCACGGCCTTGCGGTTGGCTTGATACAGAGCTTGCCAGCCGCCCCGCACCTTGTGCTTCCGCGCGATGGAGCTCAGCGTCTCCCCCGCCTTCACGACGTGCACGACGACGTAGCCGTCCCGGATCTCCTTGGGGATCTTCTTGGAGCAGACGGGCCAGGCGTTCCACCCCTGGTTGCGCAGCACGGCCTCGGCGACCTTGATCTGCTCCTTCTTGGTGGCGAGATCGGCACGCGGCGCGTACTTGAGCCCGCCGTGCTCCTCCCAGGTGGACTGCCGGAACTGCAGCCCTCCGTAGAAGCCGTTTCCGGTGTTCACATGCCACCGGCCGGTGCTCTCGCAGTGCGCGAGGCAGTTCCAGGGGCCCCCGGTCCGGGAGCAGTCGAGCGCCTCGGCGGTACCGGCGCCTGACAGGGGCGCGGGCCGGGCCGGAGCGGGGTGCGCGGTCGCGGACGCGGGCAGCAGCAGCGAGGTGACAGCGGCGATGACCAGACCAGCGGGCCACAGCGACCTAAGACTCTTGATCGGCATCGGATGCATCCGCCCAAGCTAGGCAGCGCCACCGCGGCGAGGAGCCGTGCCGCGCCGCCACCGGGCGTGGCCCCACCCGGTCGGACGACCAGGTGGGGCCACGCCTCGGAGGGACGGAACTCAGAGGTCGAGCCGCTGCCCGGGCAGGATCACGTTCGGATTCCCGCCGATGACCGCCTTGTTGGCGGAGTACACCTTCTGCCAGCCGACGCCGTGCGCGGCCGCGATCCGGCTGAGGGTGTCCCCCTGCCGAACGGTGTAGTCACCTCGCCCGGATCCCCGGTCGGCATGACTCGGCGTACGGTTCTGCGGCTTCGCGGGCCGCTGCTCGGCCGCCTTGGGTGCCTTGGGTGCCTTGGGGGCCTGCGGGGCCTTGGCCGCCTTGGGGGCCGCCGGAGCGGCTGCCGCCCCCGGCGCGCCGCCGGACGCGCCCGCCCGCGCCGAGCAGCTTGGCCAAGCGCCCCACCCCTGGGCCCGCTGGACCTTCGTGGCGACAGCGATCTGCTGCGCCTTGGACGCCTTGTCGGCGGTCGCCGCGTAGGCACCTCCGCCGTACGCCCGCCAGGTGGACGCGGAGAACTGCAGTCCTCCGTAGTAGCCGTTCCCGGTGTTGATGCTCCAGTTTCCGCCGCTCTCGCACTGCGCGATGCGATCCCACACTCCGCTGTCCGCCGCTCCGGCCTGGCCGGTGGCGGTGAGCAGTCCCAGCGGGGCGAGCAGAGCCGCTCCGCCGATCACTGCTGTCCTGCGAACGCACTTGGGACGTGCGGACATGAATATCCCTCTCGAAGGACCCGGGGTCCCCCAGGTGACCCGGACCTCCGCGCGCGTCTGGCGCCGGAGGCCCGCTCACCCCGTCCGCCGGAGTTCGGCACGTTCGTGCCGTGGTGCTTGAGCTGGCTGCCTGGTGCGGCCGGCGGACGTACCCGAGCGGTGCTCGCTGCACACGGCGGTGGAATCTAGGTGCCTCCTCGCCCCGATATCAACCAACTCCTTGTCATTCCAGGCCAGTTGGCCGTTACCGGGAGTATCAGCCAATTCAAGCCAGCCATTTAATTCACTGATTTCATGATTTGTCGACCTGTCCACATGGTGATCTGTGACCCAGCTCACCGACGTAACTTGCCTGTACGCGGCAGATGTTGTCGCGGAGTGACAGATTCCGTCGGGCAACTCACCCTCCGCTGCGGATGGTTCGATTCCGTTCGCCTTCGCGCGTGACTTGCGCCACTGATCGCCCGTTGTCTCCTTATGAGCCGGGCACCCCCGGTCCGCACGCAACGATTCCGAGGAGCCCCCCGTGCCGCGCATGCTCGACGTCGGCGACGACGTACGCGCCGAGATCGGCGACGAAGAAGCAGACCGGCTGCTCGCCGGAGAGAACGCCCCGGGCAGTTACGACTGCACGTCCTGCCGGACCCCGGGCGACACGGAGCAGGAACGCACGAGCACCGTCCTGTTCATCGGCGACGAGACCGCCGTGCTCGCCTTCGCGCACGCCACCTGCCTGCCCTCCCAGATCGTCCAGGTCTCCGAGGAGCAGTTGCAGGGTGCCGTGCGCTCGATCACCGGCGAGGAGGGCACCGGCCTCGCCGGTGTCGCGGGACCCGCTCCCGCCGAAGGAGTGCCCGACCAGGCGGTCCTCGGCGTGACCAGCGGTCTCGTTCTCATCGAGGGCGAGCTGTGGCCCGCCCTCGTCGTCGAGCCGACCGGCGCCATCGCCCGCCCGGGGTCCGCCCCCGGCGGTGGCGACGACTTCCTGCAGCTCCTGATCGAGCAGGGATTCACGCCGGCGGCCTCGCTCGACGGCGTACCTCCCGTGCTGCACGGCTGGTCGGTGCTGCTCGCCGCGGGCCAGCTGCACGCGGTGCTCCAGCCCGCCGCCGGCGGCGGCTCCCCCGTCGCCTGGTGGCAGGCCCACCACCCGCTGCAGGTCACCGAGGCGTGGCGATCCGCGGCGAACAAGCTGCAGTCGGTGCTCCTGTTCGCGGCGCCGGTCGGCTCCATCGGCCGCCAGCCCCGCGAGGACCTGCTGCGCGGCGCCCTGGACAAGGCGGCGACGCACGGGCGTCTGGTCGCGGCCGCGATGCCGCTCGCGGGCACCTGAGCCCGTGCGGGCCGCGCCGCCGTCACGCCCCGGGTCCCGGCTGCGCCGGTCATGCCCCCGGCGCCCCGTGAAAGCGGCGCGGCCCCCGCATCCGTACGAGCACGGGGTCGTTGGCACATACGTGCACACATACGACCCCTCCCGTCCCCGGCCCGCGTACCAGACCCCCATCCCGTCCATGCGCTCGGCGCAGGACCCGGGGGGCGACCACTCGGCCACACCGATCTACGACGCGCTCTACTCGGAGTACCGCAGGTCGTTCAAGGCCCTTCCGGGAGACCGGACCGGCGAGGAGGACCTGGGCTTCACGTCGTTCGGCGGCTCGCCGTACGGCATGCACCGCGTCGGTGACCGGCATGACCCCCGGAACAACACCTTCAGCCAGCTGCACGTCTCCCGTTACGGCCACGAGCAGCACGGCACGGTGCACCAGCAGTTCCCCGCTGCGCTGCCGCCGGGGCCGCGCAGGGGGCTCTGAGCCACCACCGCACCACCCGCACCACGTGCAAGGGGCCGGGCCCCGCCTTCTCTGCGAAGGCGGGGCCCGGCCCCTTGGTCCATCCGTGCCTACTTCTTGCGGCCGCGCTTCTCGCGCACGCGCACCGAGATGTGGATCGGCGTGCCCTCGAAGCCGAACTCCTCACGGAGCCTGCGCTCCACGAAGCGGCGGTAGCCGTGCTCGATGAAGCCGGACGAGAACAGCACGAACCGCGGCGGCTTCGTGCCCGCCTGCGTGCCGAAGAGGATGCGGGGCTGCTTGCCGCCGCGGATCGGGTGCGGGTGGGAGGCCACGAGCTCACCGAGGAAGGCGTTGAGGCGGCCCGTCGGGACGCGCGTCTCCCAGCCCGCGAGAGCCGCCTCGATCGCCGGAACGAGCTTCTCCATGTGGCGGCCGGTCTCGGCGGAGACGTTCACCCGGGGGGCCCACGCGACCTGGAGGAGCTCGGTCTCGATCTCCCGCTCCAGGTAGTAGCGGCGCTCCTCGTCGAGGGTGTCCCACTTGTTGTACGCGACGACGATGGCGCGGCCCGCCTCGACGGCCATCGTGACGATGCGCTGGTCCTGGACGCTGATCGACTCGCTGGCGTCGATCAGGATGACCGCGACCTCCGCCTTCTCGACGGCGGCGGCCGTGCGCAGCGATGCGTAGTAGTCGGCACCCTGCTGGAGGTGGACGCGCTTGCGGATGCCCGCGGTGTCCACGAACTTCCAGACGACGCCGCCGAGTTCGATGAGCTCGTCGACCGGGTCACGGGTGGTGCCCGCGATCTCGTTGACGACCACGCGGTTCTCGTTCGCCACCTTGTTGAGCAGCGACGACTTGCCGACGTTCGGACGGCCGATGAGCGCGATGCGCCGCGGGCCGCCGATGCCGCCGCCGAAGGACTGCTCGGGCGCCTCGGGCAGGGCTTCCAGGACGGCGTCCAGCATGTCGCCGGTGCCGCGGCCGTGCAACGCGGAGACGGGGTACGGCTCGCCGAGGCCGAGCGCCCACAGAGCGGTGGCGTCGGCCTCGCCGGAGGGGCCGTCGACCTTGTTGGCGCACAGGACGACGGGCTTGCCGGACTTGCGCAGGAGGCGCACGACGGCTTCGTCCGTGTCGGTGGCGCCGGTGGTGGCGTCCACGACGAAGACGACCGCGTCGGCCGCCTCGATCGCGTACTCCGCCTGGGCGGCCACGGACGCGTCGATGCCGAGGACGTCCTGCTCCCAGCCGCCGGTGTCGACGAGCTTGAAGCGGCGGCCCGCCCACTCCGCCTCGTACGTCACGCGGTCGCGGGTCACGCCGGGGCGGTCCTCGACGACGGCCTCGCGGCGGCCGATGATGCGGTTGACGAGAGTCGACTTGCCGACGTTCGGGCGGCCGATCACCGCGAGGGCGGGCAGCGGGCCGTGGCCCGCGTCGCCGATCGCGCCTTCGACGTCCTCGGGGTCGAAGCCCTCTTCCGCGGCGAGCTCCATGAACTCCGCGTACTCGGCATCGCCAAGCGCCCCGTGCTCGTGTTCAGGCGAGCCTTCGGGCTGGATCTGGTCGTTCATGAAGTCCGTACCTCTGTCGTATTCGTGATCGGTGGCCCGCCTCGCGACGGTCCACTACTGAAAGTCTCGCTCAGCGCCCGGTCAGGCGCCTGGCGTCCGCCAGGTGCGCGGTGAGGCGCTCCTGGATGCGCACGGTCGCCTCGTCCAGCGCCTTGCGCGTACGCCGTCCGCTGTCGTCGCCCGCTTCGAAGGGGTCGCCGAAGACGACGTCGACCCTGCTGCGCAGCGGGGGCAGCCCCTTCAACAACCGTCCGCGCTTCTCCGTGCTTCCCAGGACGGCGACCGGGACGATCGGCGCCCCGCTCCGTACGGCGAAGTACGCGAGGCCGGCGCGCAGCGAGGCGAAGTCGCCCTCGCCCCGGGTGCCCTCGGGGAAGATCCCGAGGACGCCGCCGCCGTCCAGCACGCCGAGGGCCCGGGTGATCGCCGTGCGGTCGGCGATCTCACGGTCCACCTTCACCTGCCCGATGCCGCTCAGGAAGCGGTCCAGGGGGCCTATGAAGGCTTCCTTCTTGATGAGGAAGTGCGTCGGCCTGGGTGCCGTACCCATCACCATCGGGCCGTCGACGTTGTGGGAGTGGTTGACGGCCAGGATCACCGGGCCGGTCACGGGAACCTTCCAGGCGCCGAGGACGCGGGGCTTCCACAGGCCGTACATGAGGCCGACGCCGATGCGGCGGCCGACCTCCGCACCCCGTTCCGACGGCGCCGCGGTCACTTCCCCGCCCGCTTCTCCTCGACGAGGGTGACGACGCACTCGATGACCTGCTGCAGCGTGAGCTCGGTGGTGTCCACCTCGACGGCGTCGCCCGCCTTGGCCAGCGGGGACGTCTTGCGGCTGGAGTCGGCCGCGTCCCGCTTGATGAGCGCCTCTCGCGTCGCGGCGACGTCGGCGCCCTTGAGCTCGCCGCTGCGGCGGGCGGCGCGGGCCTCCGGCGAGGCCGTGAGGAAGATCTTCAGGTCGGCGTCGGGCAGGACGGTCGTACCGATGTCACGCCCCTCGACGACGATGCCCTTCTCGGCGGAGGCGGCGATGGTGCGCTGCAGCTCCGTGATGCGGGTACGCACCTCGGGGACGGCGCTGACGGCGCTGACCTTCGAGGTGACCTCGGTGGTGCGGATCGGCCCCGCGACGTCCGTGCCGTCGACCGTGATGGTCGGGGCGAGCGGGTCGGTGCCGGAGATGATCTCGGGCTTGCCCGCGACCGCGGCGATGGCGGTCGGGTCCGTCAGCTCGATGCCGTTGTGCACCATCCACCACGTGATCGCGCGGTACTGGGCACCGGTGTCCAGGTAGCTGAGGCCCAGCTGGGCGGCGACGGCCTTGGAGGTGCTCGACTTGCCCGTGCCGGAGGGCCCGTCGATGGCGACGATCACTGATGCCGGGGCGGTTTCCACGGTTTCCACGGGGTGCGGGCACCTTTCTGTGTGCACGGGGCTGGAGCGGGGCGGCGTTCCTTGCCCCGGACAAGGTTACTGGCTTCCGCCACTGCCTCTTACTGCCCGGTGGGCTGCTCCTGTCCCGCCCGCTCCGCGGCGGGTCCTTTCCCGCCCACCGGCCCGAAGCCCTGCGGCAGGCTACTGGCGGATCGACCAGCCTCGCTCGCGCAGGCCTGCCGTCAGGGTCGGGACCGCCTTCGGTTCCACCAGGAGCTGTACGAGCCCCGCCTGCTGGCCCGTCGCGTGCTCGATGCGGACGTCCTCGATGTTCACCCCGGCCCGCTCGGCGTCGGCGAAGATCCTCGCCAGCTGCCCCGGCTGGTCGTCGATGAGCACCGCGACGACCTCGTACGCGGTCGGTGCCGCCCCGTGCTTGCCGGGCACCCGGATCTGTCCCGCGTTTCCGCGCCGCAGGACGCTCTCGACGCCCGCGGCGCCCTCGCGCCGCTTCGCGTCGTCCGCCGACTGCAGCGCACGCAGCGCGGTCACCGTCTCGTCGAGATCGGTGGCGACGGCGGACAGCAGATCGGCGACGGGCCCCGGGTTGGCCGACAGGATGTCGATCCACATCCGCGGGTCCGACGCGGCGATGCGCGTGACGTCACGGATGCCCTGGCCGCACAGGCGTACCGCTGTCTCCTCGGCGTTCTCCAGACGGGCGGCGACCATGCTGGAGACCAGGTGCGGCATGTGCGAGACGAGCGCGACCGCCCGGTCGTGCGCGTCGGCGTCCATGACGACCGGCACGGCACGGCAGAGGGCGACGAGCTCCAGGGCGAGGTTGAGTACCTCGGTGTCGGTGTCGCGGGTCGGCGTGAGGACCCAGGGCCGCCCCTCGAAGAGGTCCGCGGTGCCGGCGAGCGGGCCACTGCGCTCACGGCCCGACATGGGGTGCGTGCCGATGTACGGGGTGAGGTCGATGCCGAGCGCTTCCAGCTCACGGCGCGGGCCGCCCTTGACGCTCGCCACGTCGAGGTAGCCGCGGGCCGCGTCGCGCCGCATGACGTCGGCCAGCGTGGCCGCGACGTGCGCGGGCGGCACGGCGACGACGCACAGGTCGACCCGTCCCTCGGGGGCTTCGTCGGTCCCGGCGCCGAGCGCGGCCGCCGTGCGGGCCTGACCGGGGTCGTGGTCGGCGAGGTGCACGGTCACGCCGCGCGACGCCAGGGCCAGGGCGGCGGAGGTGCCGATCAGGCCGGTGCCGATGACGAGGGCGGTTCTCACTGGGCGATGTCCTTGCGCAGGGTGGCCGCGGCACCGAGGTAGACGTGCGTGATCTCGGCGCGGGGCTTGGGGGACTCTATGTGCGCGAGGACGCGGACGACCCGTGGCATGGCGCCGTCGATCTGCAGCTCCTGCGCGCAGATCAGCGGGACGTCCACGATGCCGAGCTTGCGCGCGGCCGCCGCGGGGAAGTCGCTGTGCAGATCGGGTGTCGCGGTGAACCAGATGCTGATCAGGTCGTCCTGGGTCAGCGCGTTCCGCTCGAGGATGGCGGTGAGCAGCTCGCTGACCTGCTCGTCCATGTGGTCGGCCGCGTCCCGCTCCAGTTGGACGGCGCCCCGGACCGCTCGTACCGCCACTGTGCTGCTCCTCGCTCGCGTGTCATGACTGCTGTGCGGACCAAGGGTAGTCAGCGCCCGGAGGACGAGTGCGCGGCGCCCGTCTGCCGAGACGGGCGCCGCGTTCCTGACCGGGTGGGCTCAGAGCTTCTGCTCCCTGATGATGTCCTCGAGCGAGCCCGTTGGTACCTGTCCGTCCGGGGTCATCTTGTCGACGGCCTCGGGCAGCTGCCGCGCGATCTGGTCGGCGGCCTCGTCGCGGCTGACGCCCGCGTCGCCGGCCACCTGGTCCAGGGTCTCGTCGGGGACGGCCTGCTTGACCTGGTCCGGGCTCAGCGGCTGGTTGTCGCCCGTGCCGACCCAGGAGTCCAGTTGCTCCTGGTTGACCAGGCCCGACTTCGTGATCATGTCCATCAGACTGCCGAGCGGGTTGCTGCCGCCGGATCCGCCCTGACCGCCGGCCGCGCCGCCGCCGCCGAGGAGGCCGCCGATCAGCGAGCCGAGGACGTTGCCGCCTCCGGAGCCACCGGCTGCGCCGCCTTGGCCGCCGCCGAGGAGACCGCCGAGAAGGCTTCCCAGATCGTTACCCGCCATGGTCGCGCCTTTCGAGTGAGTGGCCGGGTCGGCGCCTCGAAGGGCGCGGACCTCAGACCATGCCAATGTCACCCGAATCGCCCCCTGTCGCCACTTGGCCCGATTGGTGGACGTTCAACTATGGACGCCGGGGGCCCGGTCCGCTTGCATGGAGGGGCCGGCAAGGCCCACGCCTCGGGGGAGGCCGCATGAAGCGCTCAGGTCCGCTCTACACGCTTCTCGGGGGGCTGCTGCTCGCCCTGTTCATGCTGTCGCTCAACGCGACGACCGGGACGGGCAATTCGTCGTACGGAGGGGACTCGCCCGGCAGCGCGGCATCCCCCGCGCCCACTCCCGCGAAGCCCACCAAGAGCACGCCCGCGCCCACCAGGGGTCCGTCGAAGAGTCCCGCTCAGAAGCCGGAGGGCAAGTCCGAGTACGCGGGCCGCACGGCCGACGACGCCGCCGCGATCTCCCTCTCGATCCGTGACGACAAGGCCATCGCGTACTACTGCAACGGCCGCGACGTGGAGTCCTGGCTGAAGGGCGAGGTCGAGGACGACGGCTCCATGCGCCTCACCGGCAAGAAGGGCGCGAAGCTGGAGGGCACGCTCGCCGGCAACGCGGTCACCGGCGAGGTCGAGATCGGCGAACAGCCACGGGACTTCACCGCCGCCAGGGCGAAGAAGCCGTCCGGTCTGTACCGCGCGACCACCGAGGTGCGCGGCGCCGAGATCGACGGCGGCTGGATCGTCCTGCCCGACGGGCGGCAGGTCGGCATCGTCAAGCGTGACGGCAAGCCGCAGCCGGCCCCGCGCCTCGACCCGGAGACCGGCGTCGTCATCGTCGACGGCGACCGTCTCACCGCCCGTCCCGTCGAGCCCTGAGAAGCCTTCACAAGCCCTGCCCCCCGCTCCGCCCCGACCAGGGAGCCGCCATGAGCGTCGATCCGAACGCCGCGACCCAGGGCGGCTTCGGCCCGCCCCCGGGCGCGGGTGACCACCGCCGTCCGCATCCGGCGCGCTATCTCGTCCCCGCTCTGGTCGCCGGGGCGGTGGCAGTCGGCCTCGGGGTGTACGGCAAGTCGCACGACCCCGCGGGCACCGCCTTCAACCTGTCCGGGTTCAGCAGCACCAGCGCGGTCAAGGCCTGGCTGGGCACCACGGCGTTCGCCTTCGCGCTGGTCCAGATCGTCTCGGCGCTCATGGTGTACGGGCGCCTGCCGGGGCCGTCCTGGTCGTCGGTGCTGCACCGCTGGTCGGGCCGGATCGCGTTCCTGGTGTCGGTCCCCGTGGCCGTCCACTGCCTCTACGCCCTCGGCTACCAGACGTACTCGTCCCGGGTGATGTGGCACTCGCTGCTCGGCTGCTTCTTCTTCGGGGCGTTCAGCGCCAAGATGCTGCTGCTGCGTTCGGAGAAGCTGCCGGGCTGGCTGCTTCCGGTGATGGGCGGTCTGGTGTTCGTGGTCCTCACGGTGGTCTGGTGGACGTCGGCCCTGTGGTTCTTCCGTACGTTCGGGGTGACGACATGAGCGACACACCGCCGTCACGGCGCACCGTCCTCGCCGCGGGCGGCCTGGTCGCGCTGACCGCCGGCTGCAGCAAGTACGGCGACGAGGGCGCGGAGCCGGAGCCACCGAAGTCGGAGGCCACCTCTGCCGGGCCCTCGAAATCCGGCGGGAAGGACGAACCCCCGCCCAAGGCGGAGGAGTTGGCCAAGACCTCCGACATCCCGGTCGGCGGCGGCAAGGTCCTCAAGGACAAGAAGATCGTCGTGACCCAGCCCGAGGAGGGTGATTTCAAGGCCTTCTCCGCGGTCTGCACGCACTCGGGCTGCACGGTCAGCGAGGTCGCGGACGGCACCATCAACTGCGCCTGTCACGGCAGCAAGTACCGCGTGGCGGACGCCTCGGTGGCGGGCGGTCCCGCACCACGCCCGCTCGCCCCGCAGAAGATCAACGTCACCGGAAAATCGATCACCCTCGGCTAGGGCCCCGCCGTACGCTCACCGCATGAACCGCCCCACCGGCCTCGACCTCGTACGCGACCACACCCTCTACGCCTGCGTGATGGGTTCGCGCGCCTTCGGCCTGGCCACGGACGGCAGCGACACCGACCGCAGGGGCGTCTTCCTGGCCCCCACACCGCTCTTCTGGCGCTTCGAGAAGCCGCCCACACACGTGGACGGACCGGCGGAGGAACAGTTCAGCTGGGAGCTGGAGCGCTTCTGCGAACTGGCCCTGCGCGCCAACCCGAACGTCCTGGAGTGCCTGCACTCCCCCCTCGTGGAACACGTGACGGACACCGGCCGCGAGCTCCTGGCCCTGCGCGAGGCGTTCCTGTCCCGCCAGGCCCACGACACGTTCGCCCGCTATGCGCTGGGCCAGCACAGAAAGCTGGAGGCGGACGTACGCCTGCACGGCGCGCCCCGCTGGAAGCACGCGATGCACCTGCTGCGCCTCCTCACGAGCTGCCGCGATCTGCTGCGCACCGGGAAGCTGACGATCGATGTCGGCGCCGAACGCGAGCCGCTGCTCGCGGTCAAGCGGGGCGAGGTCTCATGGCGGGATGTCGAGTCCTGGATGCACCGCCTCGCGGACCAGGCGGAGGCGGCGGCCGCGCGCACCCCCCTGCCGCCGGAGCCGGATCGCCGCCGCGTCGAGGACTTCCTGTTCCGCGTACGCCGGGCGTCGGCGGTGGCAGCGGTCTAGGCGTTCGTGGCCGCCCCGTCCCAGAGCGCCCCCAGCTCCAGCAGCTCCCCCCGGTACTCGATGCGCTCGGCCCACTCGGCGGGCCAGGCGTCCGCGCCCAGGTGGGCCCCCGCGAAGGCGCCGGCGAGGCAGGCGATCGAGTCGGAGTCGCCCGAGGTGCAGGCTGCTCGGCGCAGGGCGGTCACGGGGTCGTCCACGAACTGCAGGAAGCACAGCAGCCCAGTGGCGAGCGCTTCCTCGGCGATCCAGCCCGCGCCCGTGGCCAGGCAGGGGTCCGTCTCCGGGTTGGCATGCTTCAACGCGGCCTCCAGTCGCTCGAGGACGGCCAGGCACTCGTCCCAGCCGCGGGCGATGAACATCCTCGGCGTCGGGTCGTCGTCCCGCGTCCACAGCTCGCCGAGCCAGCGCCCGTGGTAGGTCTCCCGGTTCTCGTACGCGTACGAGCGCAGCAGTCCGACGAGCCCCGTCGGCTCGGCGCCCTCCGCGAGCAGCCGCACGGCGTGCGCGGTCAGGTCGGAGGCGGCGAGCGTCGTCGGGTGGCCGTGGGTGAGCGCGGACTGCAGCTGGGCCGCGCCTGCCCGCTGCTCGTCGCTCAGGCCGGGGACGAGCCCGATGGGCGCGACGCGCATGTTGGCGCCGCAGCCCTTGGAGTGGATCTGGCTTGCCTCCTCCCAGGGTTTGCCGGTCTTCAGGAGGTAGCAGGCCTTGAGGCAGGTGTTGCCGGGCGCGCGGTTGTTCTCCGGCGACTGGTACCACTCCACGAACTCCTCGCGCACCGGCCGCTCCAGCCGCTTCGGCCCGAGCAGTCCTCGCTCCATGGCGGTACGCAGGCCGCGGCCGAGCGCCAGCGTCATCTGCGTGTCGTCCGTGACGATCGCGGGCCTGGGCAGCTCCATCTCCCGCCAGGGACCGCACTTGGCGAGGATCGAGGGCACGTCGTTGAACTCGGTCGGGAAGCCGAGCGCGTCCCCCAGGGCGAGGCCTATGAGGGATCCGGTGGCGGCACGCTTCATGAGGGCTTTCCTTCCGAGGGGACGGTCGAAGGGCGCAGGAGGGGCGGGTGCAGGGAGGTGGCGGGGCCGGCCCGGTAGACGGCGGCAGGTTTGCCCCGGCCGCCGGTCAGGCGCGCGGCGCCGGGGATCGCCTCGACGAAGCCGGACGTGCCGAGCACCTTGCGCCGGAAGTTGGCCGGGTCGAGTTCGGCGCCCCACACCGTCTCGTAGACCTGCCGCAGCTCGCCGAGGGTGAACTCGGGCGGGCAGAAGGCGGTGGCGAGGCCGGTGTACTCGAACTTCGCGCGGACGCGGTCGTGGGCGTCGGCCAGGATCCGGTCGTGGTCGAAGGCGAGCGGGCCATGGGTGCCGTGCGGCAGCCATTCCGCGCGGGCCGCATCGCTGCCGGCGCGCACCGCGGGCGGATCGGGGACGAGGGCCGCGTAGGCGACCGAGACGACGCGCATCCGCGGGTCGCGGTCCGGGTCGCTGTAGGTGCGCAGCTGTTCCAGATGGAGTCCGGCGCTGTCGGTGAGGCCGGTCTCCTCGGCGAGCTCGCGTCCCGCCGCCGTCTCGGCGGACTCGTCGGGCAGCACGAATCCGCCGGGCAGCGCCCAGCGTCCGGCGTACGGCTCCTGGCCGCGCTCGACGAGCAGCACGTGCAGGCGGCCCGCGCGGACGGTGAAGACGGCGAGGTCGACGGTGACGGCGAACGGCTCGAAGGCGTATTTGTCGTAGCCCTGCATGGCCCCTCACCCCCTTAATGGTCAGCACGACTATAAAGGGAGGGGTGTCGGCCCCGCAAGACACAAAGGCGGCCGGCCCCCGCGTATGCGAGGACCGGCCGCCCGGTGCGACTTCGGTGGGGCCTAGAGGTCGACTTCCTGCATCAGCATGCCGACCTCGGTGTTCGAGAGCCTGCGCAGCCAACCCGACTTCTGGTCGCCGAGCGCGATCGGCCCGAAGGACGTCCGCACCAGCTTGTCGACCGGGAAGCCGGCCTCCGCGAGCATGCGGCGCACGATGTGCTTGCGGCCCTCGTGCAGCGTCACCTCGACCAGGTAGTTCTTGCCGGTCTGCTCGACGACGCGGAAGTGGTCCGCGCGGGCGTACCCGTCCTCGAGCTGGATGCCGTCCTTGAGCTGCTTGCCCAGGTCACGCGGGATCGGGCCGACGATGTGCGCGAGATAGACCTTCTTCACGCCGTACTTCGGGTGCGTGAGGCGGTGCGCCAGCTCACCGTGGTTGGTGAGCAGGATGACACCCTCGGTCTCGGTGTCGAGCCGCCCCACGTGGAACAGCCGCGCCTCGCGGTTGTTCGTGTAGTCCCCGAGGCACTGCCGCCCCTCGGTGTCCTCCATGGTGGAGACGACACCGGCGGGCTTGTTCAGCGCGAAGAACTGGTACGACTGCGTCGCCACCGTCAGGCCGTCGACCTTGATCTCGTCCCGCTCGGGCTGGACCCGCAGGCCCTGCTCGAGGACGATTTCGCCGTTGACCTCGACGCGGGCCTGCTCGACCAGCTCCTCGCAGGCACGGCGCGAGCCGTAGCCCGCACGGGCGAGGACCTTCTGCAGCCGCTCGCCCTCCTGCTCGGCGCCGGGGAACGTCTTGGGCGGGCTGACCTTGGGCTTGCCCGCGTAACGCTCGCGGTTGCGCTCTTCCTGCCGCGCGTCGTACTCACGGGACGTCGCGGGTGCTCCCGCGCCGCGCCGCGTGCCCCGGTCCGAGCTCTGAGGCGCCCTGGGGCCGCCCTTGGCGCCACCGCGCGCGGCAGCGCCACGGCCCTTGCGGGAGGCGTCGCCGCCTACGTCGTAGCGACGCTCCTCGGGACGGGGCTTGCTCTCGCGCTTCGGCGGCTGGTCGTCACGCGCGCCACCGGCGCCGCGACCCTGCCGGTCGGGGCTGTTGCCGGAGCCCCGGTAGTCGCGGCCGCCACCGCTGTTGCCGCGGCCGCCACCGCTCGGGCGGCCACCACTGCTCGGTCGGCCACCGCTGCTGGGGCGCCCACCGCTGCTGCCACGGCTGCCGCTGTTGCCACCACGGCTCCCGCCGTTGTTTCCGCTGCTGTTCCTGCCGTTGCTGCTTCGCATCAAATTTCCGTTAGTCGTCTGTGCTCTCGGTGTACTCGTCACCCGGCGCATCGGGTGCGTCCGGATCGAACGACGGAACGCCTTCCAGCGTCTCGGCCTCGATCGCCTCCGCCTCGGGGAGGAAGGGCGCGAGCTCCGGGAGCTCGTCCAGGCCGCGCAGGCCCATCCGCTCCAGAAAGTAGTTCGTCGTCCTGTACAGGATCGCACCTGTTTCGGGTTCCGCGCCCGCCTCCTCCACCAGACCCCTCTGGAGGAGCGTCCGCATCACGCCGTCACAGTTCACTCCGCGCACCGCGGAGACCCTGGAACGGCTGACCGGCTGGCGGTACGCGACGACCGCGAGGGTCTCCAGGGCCGCCTGGGTGAGCCGTGCCTGCTGCCCGTCGAGCACGAAGCGCTCCACGGCGGCGGCGTACTCGGGCCGGGTGTAGAACCGCCAGCCGCCCGCCACGAGCCGCAGCTCGAAGCCCCTGCGCTGCACGGTGTACTCGTCGGCCAGCTCCCGCACGGCGTCGGCGATCTGCCGCCGGGGCCGGTCGAGGATCTTGGCGAGGTGCTCCTCGGTGGCGGGTTCGTCGACGACCATGAGGACGGCCTCCAGGGCGGGCCGCAGCTCCAGATCGGCGACGGCGCCCGCCAGGTCGCCCGCGGGGCTCTCCGCGCTCGTGGGGCTCATGTGGCCTTCTCCTCACTCACCGGCTCCGGGGCGCGGTCGAACTCGTCGGTCACCGTCGGCTGTCCGTCGCCGTCCCCGCCGGTCCACCGCACCAGCAGCTCGCCCAGGGCGGCCTCCTGGTCCAGTTCCACGGCCTTCTCGCGGTACAGCTCAAGGAGCGCGAGGAAGCGGGCGACGACGGTGAGGGTGTCCCCCGCGTCCTCCACGAGGACCTGGAAGCTGAGCTCGCCCCGCTCCCGGAGCCGGGCCACGACCACCCCGGCCTGCTCCTGCACGGACACGAGCGGGGCATGGATGTGGTCGACGTACACCTGCGGCTTCGCACGGGGCTGCATCGCCTTCACGGCCAGCCGGGCGAACCCCTCCGCGCCGATGCTGATGACGACCTCGGGCAGCAGATCCGCGTGGTGGGCCTCGAGCCCGACGGTACGCGGATAGCGCCGCGCCTCCTCCTCGAGCCGCTCGCTGAAGATGTCGGCGATCCGCTTGTACGCGCGGTACTGGAGCAGCCGCGCGAAGAGCAGGTCCCGCGCTTCGAGCAGCGCGAGATCCGCCTCGTCCTCGACCTCGGCGGAGGGCAGCAGCCTGGCCGCCTTGAGGTCGAGCAAAGTGGCGGCGACCACGAGGAACTCGGTGGTCTGATCCAGGTCCCAGTCGGGTCCCATGGCACGGATGTGCGCCATGAACTCGTCGGTCACCGTGGACAGCGCCACTTCGGTGACGTCCATCTTGTGCTTCGAGATGAGCTGGAGCAGCAGGTCGAAGGGGCCCTCGAAGTTGGCGAGACGGACCTTGAACCGCCCGTCGTCGGGCTCGGGCTCCGGCTCGGGGGCCGCCTCCGGCTCAGGCTCAGGCTCCGGCTCCGGCACGGGAATCGGATCCGGCTCCGGCGCGGGCTCCGCGGGAGGCGCGCCGGGCCCACGCCCCAGGGCACGCCGACGCGCGGCCGGTGCGGAATCGTCGTTCAGGGGCATCGGCGGGAACGCTACCGCTACCGCCCGCGCAACCGTCGTACGAGAATGCTCGCGTCCCCGCGCGACTCCAGATCCGCGAGGACCACGGCCACCGCCTCGCGGACGATGCGCCCGCGGTCGACCGCGAGCCCGTGCTCGCCCCGCAGCACGAGACGCGCGTGCTCCAGGTCCATCAGCTCCTCGGCGGACACGTACACGGTGATCTTCTCGTCGTGCCGCTCGCGCCCGCTGGGCCGCCGGTTGGCCGCCCGTGCGCGCCGCCGCGCCTGTGCCGTGGAGGAGGAGTTCGCGGACCGGCCGCCACCCGACGCGGCGGCGCCTTCCTGGCCCTGCCCCTGGGCGGTACGGCCCTCGGCGGGGGCCGACCGGCTGCGGGATTCTCCCGACTCCGCGTCGGCGGCGCCGTGTTCGGCGGCGTCGCCGCCGTCTCCCTCCGCGCCGCTGCCGAGCGCGTCACCGGCAGCGGTCTCGTCGCTCTCGCCGGCCGGCGCCGGCACCCGTGCCTCGCCGTTCGCCTGGCGGCGCGGGGACGACGACTGCAGCGCCATCCCCCCGGTCGTACGGAACAGTTCGTCGGCCCCCGGCAGACTCACTCGGCGTGACACCGGGCGAGCACCTCCCTGGCGAGCTGGCGATAAGCGGCCGCGCCGACCGAGTTCGATGCGTACGTCGTGATCGGCTCACCGGCGACCGTGGTCTCCGGGAAGCGGACCGTGCGTCCGATCACCGTGTGGTACACGTGATCGTCGAAGGCCTCGACCACCCGCGCGAGCACCTCACGGCTGTGCACCGTGCGGGAGTCGTACATGGTGGCCAGGATGCCGTCGAGCTCCAGGTCGGGGTTGAGCCGCTCCTGGACCTTCTCGATGGTCTCCGTCAGCAGGGCCACACCGCGCAGCGCGAAGAACTCGCACTCGAGCGGCACGATCACCTTGTGAGCCGCCGTCAGGGCGTTCACGGTGAGCAGACCGAGCGAGGGCTGACAGTCGATCACGATGTAGTCGTAGTCCTGCATCAGCGGCTTCAACGCCCGCTGCAGCGTGGACTCGCGCGCGACCTCGCTCACCAACTGCACCTCGGCGGCGGACAGGTCGATGTTGCTGGGCAGCAGGTCCATGTTCGGGACCGCCGTCTTCAGCAGCACCTCGTCGGCCGACATGCCCCGCTCCATGAGCAGGTTGTAGACCGTCAGGTCCAGCTCCATCGGGTTCACCCCGAGGCCCACCGAGAGGGCGCCCTGCGGGTCGAAGTCGACCAGCAGGACCCGGCGTCCGTACTCCGCGAGCGCGGCACCCAGGTTGATGGTCGACGTGGTCTTGCCCACGCCGCCCTTCTGGTTGCACATCGCGATGATCTTCGCGGGACCGTGATCGGTCAGCGGACCCGGGATCGGGAAGTACGGCAGCGGGCGTCCGGTGGGACCGATGCGCTCACGGCGCTGACGGGCCGCGTCCGGGGCCAGCGTGGCCGCGTACTCGGGATCGGGCTCGTACTCGGCGTCAGGGTCGTAGAAGTGCCCCTGGGGCAGTTCCTCGTAGTCGGCGAGTTGGGTGTGGGTGGTGTTCTCGCCACTCCGGTCGCCGGCCATGGCGTTCACGTGATGGCCATCCATGCTCTGGGGTGCAGACGGTGTCGACTGGGTCGCTCCAGTCGGCTGTGCCTGCTGGGGGTTCTGGCGGGCTGCGAAGGTGCGGACAGCGACGGAGCCGACAGCCTCGAGCCCCACGGGTCCTTGGCCCCGCTCAGAGGTTCCTGGTTGACCACCCCCGGGAGCAAATGTCGACTCATTCACAAGTCGTCTTACCTCCTTGGTGACCAGGAAATTTCTCGATAGGTCAGCGTGGCACCATGCCGACGGTTGGCGACTCTATGGCGTGTCACCGGTCCGCAGCAACACAATCCGCCGGACCCGGCCCGATGTGTCGGCAATCGAACGCCCCCATGTCAAGGGTGTGCGGCGTGTCTTCGGCGCGATTCCGGGGTGTGCGAATCGGTTAAAGGGTTACGTTCAAGGCGAGTTGACCATGTCCACGGACATACGCATACGGCCGGACCCCTCTCAAGGTCCGGCCGTGGGCGTGAGATTGACGACTTTCGTTGACGAAAGCGGTCAGGTTCAGCCGAGGAGCGTCTCCAGCTCGACGTGCGCGAGGCCGTGCGACTCGGCGACCTCCTTGTAAACGACCTGGCCATCATGGGTGTTGAGACCCAGGGCGAGCGCGTGGTCACGGCGCAGCGCCTCGACCCAGCCGCGGTTCGCCAGCTCGACGATGTACGGCATCGTCGCGTTGGTCAGCGCGTACGTCGAGGTGTTGGGCACCGCGCCGGGCATGTTGGCGACGCAGTAGAACACCGAGTTGTGGACCGGGAAGGTCGGCTCGGCGTGCGTCGTCGGGTGCGAGTCCTCGAAGCAGCCACCCTGGTCGATCGCGATGTCGACAAGGACACTTCCCGGCTTCATGCGCGAGACGAGCTCGTTGGTGACGAGCTTCGGGGCCTTCGCACCCGGGATGAGGACGGCGCCGATGACGAGGTCGGCGTCGAGGCAGGCCTTCTCGAGCTCGAAGGCGTTGGAGACGACGGTCTGGATCTTCGTGCCGAAGATCTTGTCCGCCTCCTTGAGCTTGTTGATGTCCTTGTCGAGCAGGGTCACGTGGAAGCCCATGCCGATGGCGATCTGCGCGGCGTTCCAACCGGAGACGCCACCGCCGATGACGACGGCCTTGCCGGCCGCGACACCCGGGACACCGCCGGGCAGGACACCGCGGCCGCCGTTGGCGGCCATCAGGTGGTAGGCGCCGACCTGCGGGGCCAGACGGCCCGCGACCTCGGACATCGGGGCGAGCAGCGGGAGGGCGCGGCCCGCGGTCTCGACTGTCTCGTACGCGATGGCGGTCGTGCCGGACTCCAGGAGCGCGTCCGTGCACTCCTTGGACGCGGCCAGGTGCAGGTAGGTGAAGAGGGTCTGGTCCTTGCGGAGGCGGTGGTACTCCTCGGCGATGGGCTCCTTGACCTTCAGGAGGAGGTCGGCGGTGGCCCAGACCTCGTCGGCGGTGTCCAGGATGACCGCGCCCGCGGAGACGTACTCCGCGTCCGTGATCGAGGAGCCGACACCGGCGTTCCGCTCGATGACGACCTGGTGGCCGTGGCGCACCAGCTCATGCACACCGGCGGGGGTGATGGCCACCCGGAACTCGTTGTTCTTGACCTCGCGGGGGATGCCGACCTTCACGTCGATCACGGTCCTCTTGGCTCAGGGATTCTTCGGGCAAAGCACTGCATACCGATACACAAGAGGGCGCATCGGAGACACCACGGAAGTACGCGGCGGAGCCAGTCTAATGAAGGACTTCTCTCTGTCTAGCCTTTCAATGCATCAATCTTCTGCGGAAGTGCTACGGATTTCGTAGGCGGAAGGTGTTGCTCCAGCTTGTGATGCAAGCCCGGTGACCTCCTCCGATCCCGTTCCCAGCATGCGTTCGGCGGCACTGCGGTGCAGCCGGGCGGCCGCCGGGTCGCCGAGCCGGTCCAGGGTGTCGGCCAGCCTGAGCTGCAGCGCGGCCTGGAGACGTACGTCACCGGCCTGCCGCGCCCAGTCGACGGCCTCCTGGCAGGTGCGCAGCGACTCCTCGGGCCGCCCCGCGTACTCCTGCACCCGCGCCAGTTCGCTCAACGCCCTTGCCTGGCCCGCCACATCACCGGCCTTGCGGTAGCCGGTGACCGCCGAACTCCAGTTGCGCAGCGCCTCGCCGTAACGGCCCGCGTACGTGTGCGCGGTCGCGATGCGGCCGTACAGGCGGGCGGCGTCGGTGCGCTCGTCCCGCGCGAGGCGATGGGCGAGCGCGCGCCCGAACCAGTCGGAGGCCCGCGACCAGTCCCCCAGCTCCTGGTAGGCACCGCCTACGGATTCCATCGCGCGACCGGTCGCGTACGGGTCATTTGCTTCCCGTCCCGCGTCCAGGGCGAGCCGATATCGCGCCAGTGCCTCGTGTGTCCGTCCCGTCCGCGCGTCCAGATCCGCGAGATTCAGCAGGGCCGCCGCCTTCTCGCGGGGCAGGTTCCGCCGCTCGGCGACATCGAGGACGAGCCGGTGCACGCCGTACAGCTCCGGAGCCGCGTCCTCCGTGCCCCGGTGGGCGACCAGGGCCCGCGTCAGGGCCGCCATCAGGCGCCGTGCGAGGGTGTCGAGCTCCCCGTCGGCGACCGCGAGGCGGGCCGCGGCGAGCAGGGCGGGCTGCCGGATGCGCAGCCACTCGGCGGCGGCCGCCGGGTTCGGGAACCGCAGGGCGCGCGGCAGTCCGGCGAGCTTTTTGCGGGCGCCCGAGCCGTCCGGCTCCGTGACCGCCCGGCAGGACTGGAGGAGACGTACGGTCCGCTCCAGCATCCTGGCCCGCGCGAGCTGCACCTCGGCGGGCCGGTCCTGGCTCTCGGTGCGCGCCCGGAGCAGCGGCAGCAGGCAGGCCGGCAGCTCGTACTGCGGAAGAGGCGAATCCACGGCCCTGACCAGGCCGAGCTTCACGAAGTCGTCCAGGGTCGTGCGGGCCGCGGAGACCGAGCAGCCCGCGAGCGCGGACGCGGTGTGCGGGTCGAGGTAGCCGGCCGGGGCGAGGGAGAGATAGCGCAGTATCCGCGCGGCCGCCCCCGGCAGCGAGGTGTACGAGAGCTCGAAGATGCGGGCGAGGGCACCCGCGGTGGACTCGTCCTCGGGCCGGTCGTGCACCTGCTTGGCCAGGTCGGCGACGGCCGCCTTGGGCCGCCCGGAGAGCCAGCCGCCGGCCAGGACGAGCGCGGCGGGGTGCGCGGCGCAGGCCTCGACCAGGCTCTCCGCCGAGCGCGGGTCAACGGTGATGCGCACCGGGCCCGCCGCGCGGGAGAGCAGTTCGACCCCCGCGGCGGTGTCCAGCCCGCCCAGCGTGCAGGGCCGCACGTCCGGGATTCCGGTGAGCGGGCCCTCCGACACGGCGACGACCAGGCACTCGGGGGCGTCCGGCAGCAGCGGGTCGACCTGTTCGGCGTCCGCGGCACCGTCGAGCAGCAGCAGGGCCCTGCGGCCCGACAGGGCTTCGCGGAGCACTTCGGCGAGCTCGTCCTCGTCGGCACCCGGCGGGGCGGGGACGTCCAGGGCGTCGAGGAGTTCCCGGGCGGTGCGTTCCGTGGGCACGCGCGTGCCGTCGGGTTCGGTGAGGTGGGCGCGCAGCACCCCGTCGGGGTAGTCGTCGGCGACCTGCCGGGCGAGTTCCTCGGCGAGCGCGGAGCGGCCCGATCCGGGACGGCCCGCGATGAGGAGCACGCGTGCCCGGGGTGCCTTGCGGCCCGCGATGGTGTCGAGCCCGGCGCGGTCGATGTCGGCGCGCAGCTCTTTCAACTCTCTGCGCCGGCCGACGAATTGACTGTCCTCGGGAGTCCGGGCCGGAGCGGGCCGCGGCACCGCGCCACCCACCGCCGCACCGTCCGTGTCGACCGCCTGATCCGTCACGGGTCATGCTCCGTCCGCCTGCGCGCGAACCCGCCGGGACTCCGGTCGGGACGCTTCCAGAGCCTAGTTCAGGCCCTGGTGTCTCCCCTGGCGAGCGGCACGCACAAGTCCCCCGATCGGATCAGCAGATCGTCACACCGGAGGGCTTTGCCGGGTGGCAGCGGAACCTTCTCAGGCCTCGAAGGGGCGCGCGGGCCAGGGCGCCTCGGCGGGACGCAGCGCGTCGACGCCGTCGCCGCTCAGCGCGGCGGTCAGCGAAAGGGCGCCCACGACCAGGCAGTTGTTGTGCAGCTCACCGGCGAGCACACCGCGTACGAGCTCTTCGAGCGGTACGCGTGCCAGCTCCATGTCGGCCTCCTCCTCGGAGACCTCGAAGCGCTCGCCCTCGGCTTCGGAGAGGTCGCGGGCCAGGAAGATCCGCACGGCCTCGTCGCAGCCGCCGGGCGTGGTGTAGACGTCGGTCAGGACACGCCAGTCCTCGGCCTTGACGTGCGCCTCTTCGTAGAGCTCGCGCTGGGCGGCGTGCAGGGGGTTCTCGCCGGGGATGTCGAGCAGGCCTGCCGGGATCTCCCACAGCTTGTGGCGGACGGGGTGGCGGTACTGGCTCAGGACCAGGACGCGGCCCTCGTCGTCCAGGGCGAGCACCGCGACCGAGCCGGGGTGCACCTGGTAGTCACGGTGGACGACGGACCCGTCGGGCATGACCACGTCGTCGGTGCGAACCGAGGTCTTGTTCCCCACGAAGGGCGTCTTCGTCGCCGTGACCTGCCATTCCTCGGCGGTGTCCTTGATCGTCATGTCGCCCTGTCCTCCCACACGTGCAAACAGAAACCGGGGCACGCGCCTCTGCAGGCTCGTACCCCGGCAACCGTATCGCTCTTGTGTTACTTGCCCGTCTGGCGCGCTTCTTCCTGCCGTGCGACTGCCGCCTTCACCAGGCCCGCGAAGAGCGGGTGCGGGCGGGTCGGGCGCGAGCGCAGCTCCGGGTGCGCCTGCGTGGCGACCAGGTAGGGGTGGACCTCGCGGGGGTACTCGACGTACTCGACGAGCTTGCCGTCCGGGGATGTGCCGGAGAAGAGGATGCCGGCCTTCTTCTCGAGCTCGGCGCGGTAGGAGTTGTTCACCTCGTAGCGGTGACGGTGGCGCTCCTCGACGTACTCCTTGCCGTCGTACACCTCGCGGGCGATGGAGCCCTCGGCGAGCTTCGCGGGGTACATGCCCAGGCGCATCGTGCCGCCCATGTCGCCCTCACCGGCGACGATGTCCAGCTGCTCCGCCATGGTCGAGATGACCGGGTGGGCGGTCGCGGCGTCGAACTCCGTGGAGTTGGCGTCGGGGATGTCCGCGAGGTTGCGGGCGGCCTCGACGACGATGCACTGCAGGCCGAGGCAGATGCCGAGCAGCGGCACCTTGTTCTCGCGGGCGTACTGGATGGCGCTGACCTTGCCGTTGACGCCGCGCTCGCCGAACCCGCCGGGGATCAGGATGCCGTCGACGTCACCGAGCTGCTTGGCGGCGCCGGCCGGGGTCTTGCAGTCGTCGGAGGTGACCCACTTGACCTTGACGCGGGCGCGGTTGGCGAAGCCGCCGGCGCGCAGCGCCTCGGTCACCGAGAGGTAGGCGTCGGGCAGGTCGATGTACTTGCCGACCAGCGCGATGGTGACCTCGTGGTTCGGGTTGTGCACCCGGTCCAGGAGGTCCTCCCACTGGGTCCAGTTCACGTCGCGGAACGGGAGGTCCAGCTTGCGGACCACGTAGGCGTCCAGGCCCTCGGTGTGCAGGACCTTCGGGATGTCGTAGATCGACGGCGCGTCCTTGCAGGCCACGACCGCGTCCTCGTCGACGTCGCACATCAGCGAGATCTTGCGCTTGATGGCGGTCGGCACGTCGCGGTCGGCGCGCAGCACGATGGCGTCCGGCTGGATACCGATGTTGCGCAGGGCCGCGACCGAGTGCTGGGTCGGCTTGGTCTTCAGCTCGCCGGAGGGGCCGATGTAGGGCAGCAGCGAGATGTGCACGACGAAGACGTTGTCGCGGCCGACCTCGTGGCGGACCTGGCGGACGGTCTCCAGGAACGGCAGCGACTCGATGTCGCCCACCGTGCCGCCGACCTCCGTGATGACGACGTCGACGTCGTCGGTGGCCATGCGGCGGATGCGGTGCTTGATCTCGTTCGTGATGTGCGGGATGACCTGCACCGTGTCGCCGAGGTACTCGCCGCGCCGCTCCTTGGCGATGACCTGCGAGTAGACCTGGCCGGTGGTGACATTGGCCGTGCCGTCGAGGTCGACGTCCAGGAAGCGCTCGTAGTGGCCGATGTCCAGGTCGGTCTCGGCGCCGTCGTTCGTGACGAACACCTCACCGTGCTGGAAGGGGTTCATCGTGCCGGGGTCGACGTTGAGGTACGGGTCGAGCTTCTGCATGGTGACGCGCAGGCCGCGCGCCTTGAGGAGCGCACCCAGGCTCGAGGCAGTCAGACCCTTGCCGAGGGAAGAGGCGACACCCCCGGTGACGAAGATGTGCTTGGTCGTCGATGACGCAGAGGATCGAGTCTGCATGGCCAAGAGGGGGCTCCCGTGGTCGCGGTTCGAAGGGTGCGTACCGGCCTCGTCCCAGGATGTGGAGGAGGTGCCGTCGCTGCGGTTCGGGGGTTCGATGACCACCGGCTCACGGGCTACCAGGGTATCAGCGACCGGACGAGGCTGCTTCCGGCCACGCTCGGACACCCCCGTCACACCTCCCTCACCAGCCGCTCACCCGTTCGGCGCAGGCTGGTTGCCGGGAGCGGCGCGCAGATCACCGGGGTGCGTCGTATCCTGCTCGGACACTCGCTGCCGAGCCGGACCGACTAACGGCAATCACCCCCTACCGTTCTTGGAACAAGAGGCTCGCGCAGTTCGTTTCACAGCGAACCCTTGACCGTAGTAGCGAGCGCCCCGAGAGGGCGACGTGGCCGTTTGACTGGAGATGCACGTGGCCGGGCGCATCGAGGATTACGCACTCATCGGAGACATGCAGACCGCTGCCCTGGTCTGCCGGGACGGCACAGTCGACTGGCTGTGCCTGCCCCGCTTCGACTCTCACGCCATCTTCGCCGGATTGCTCGGCACGGAGGAGCACGGATTCTGGCGGCTCGGGCCCGCTCACAGCCCCGACGCGCCACCGCCGACAGCCGCGCGGCGCACGTACCGCGGCGACTCGCTGATCCTGGAATCCGAGTGGGACACCCCGCGCGGCACGGTCCGCGTGACCGATTTCATGCCGCCGCGCGACACGGACGCCCCGCAGCTGGTGCGGATCGTCGAGGGCGTCAGCGGCCGGGTGCCGATGCGTTCCGCCCTGCGGATGCGTTTCTCGTACGGCCGGGTCGTGCCCTGGGTGCACAAGGTCGACGAGCGGACCGTGGCCGTCGCGGGGCCCGACTCCGTGTGGCTCGACACGTCGGCCGAGACCTTCGGCAAGGACCTCACGACGTACTCGGACTTCACGGTCTCGCCCGGTGACCGGGTCGCGTTCACCATCTCGTGGCAGCCCTCGCACAAGGAGCCGCCGCCGCCCGCCGAGCCCGAGAACGCCCTCGTGGCGACGCAGGACTTCTGGCGGGAGTGGGTGGACCACTGCACGTACCACGGTCCGTACCGCGAGGCCGTGGTCCGCTCGCTGATCACCCTGAAGGCCCTGACGTACGCCCCCACGGGCGGCATCGTCGCGGCGCCCACGACGTCGCTGCCGGAGGACATCGGGGGCTCCCGCAACTGGGACTACCGCTACACCTGGCTGCGCGACGCCGCCATCACGCTCTCCTCGCTCCTGCGCACCGGCTACCGCGAGGAGGCCCGCGCCTGGCGCGAGTGGCTGCTCCGCGCGGTGGCGGGCGACCCCGAGAACCTGCAGATCATGTACGGCATCGCGGGCGAGCGGGAGCTCGGCGAGGCCGAGCTCGACTGGCTGCCGGGGTACGAGGACTCGACGCCGGTCCGGGCCGGCAACGGCGCCGCGCACCAGCTCCAGCTCGACGTGTACGGCGAGGTCACCGAAGCCCTGCACCTGGCACACATGACGGGCCTGGCCCGCAGCGACTACGCCTCGCTGCTCCAGCTCAAGCTGATCCGGTATCTGGAGACGCACTGGGACCAGCCCGACGAGGGCATCTGGGAGGTCCGCGGACCGCGCCGCCACTTCGTGCACTCCAAGGTGATGGTGTGGGTCGCCGTCGACCGCACGATCAAGCTCATCGAGTCCGGTGACGCGGACGGCCCCCTGGAGAAGTGGCGCGACCTGCGCGACGACATCCACCGGGACGTCTGCGAGAAGGGCTACGACAAGGAGCGGAACACGTTCACGCAGTCGTACGGCTCGAAGGAGCTGGACGCCTCGCTGCTCCTCATCCCGCAGATGGGCTTCCTGCCGCCCGACGACAAGCGTGTGATCGGCACGATCGAGGCGATCCAGCGGGAGCTCTCGACGTCGGACGGCTTCATCCTGCGCTACCCCACCGCCGGTGACGACGCGGGCGTGGACGGCCTCGAGGGCGACGAGGGCGCCTTCCTCGCCTGTTCGTTCTGGATGGCGGACGACCTGGCGATGATCGGCCGGGTGGACGAGGCCCGCAAGCTCTTCGAGAAGCTGCTCGCGCTCCGCAACGACCTGGGTCTGCTCGCCGAGGAGTGGGATCCGCGGCTGCAGCGCCAGGTCGGCAACTTCCCGCAGGCGTTCAGCCACGTGCCGCTGATCGACACGGCACTGCGGCTGACGGCCAGCGGGGCGTACGGCGGCTAGCGAGGACCTTCAGGTCCGGACGGCGACGGGTTCCCCCGTCGCCGTCCGTGCGTTCGGCACCCTGCCGCGGCGTGATGGACGCCACAGCCGACAGGGGGTCGCGCAATCTGCTTTCCGGGACGCCGAGTTGTCGGGGTATGAGCGGGCCTGATCATTCCCGTGACCGGTCGGAGATGTTCCCCGCGCGTGTGCGCAGGTACCGTCCGCCCATGGAAAGTCAGGGTACGCAGGGGACTCAGGGCGGCATCACCGTGCAGCGTGCCCTGGAACTTCCGGGTCTTCGCGGCGGGCTGCCCGAGGTGGTCGCGGGCGCCGAGCGGCTGCAGCGCACGGTGCGGTGGGTGCACGCCGGCGAGGTGCCGAACATCGCCTCGCTCCTCAAGGGCGGCGAGCTGCTCCTGACCACGGGCCTCGGTCTCGGTGCGCGCCCCGCCGAGCAGCGCGTCTTCGTGCGCAAGCTCGCCGAGCGCGGCATCGCGGCCCTGGTCGTCGAGCTGGGCCCGCGCTTCACGCGGCTGCCCGCGGCGATCGTGGAGACGGCGCGCGCCGCGGGTCTTCCGCTGGTGCAGCTGCACCGGGAGGTGCCCTTCGTGACGGTCACCGAAGAGATCCACACCGAGATCGTCAATGGCCACTACGCGCTGCTCCAGCGGGCCGAGGAGGTCCACCGGCGCTGCACGGAGGCGCTGCTCGGCGGGGGCGGGGTGCCTCAAGTGCTGCGCGTCCTCGCGGACTTCAGCGGTAATCCGGTGTTCCTGGAGTCGCCGGACGGGCAGCTTCTGTACGCCGCGGGGGCGGGCACGGAGTGTGCCGATCCGCTCCAGGTGTGGGAGGGGCTGCGGGGCCGGACCGTCGACCGGGCCGGGCCGCCCGCGGGCGCGCTGCTCGTCGACGTGCCGGGCGGCGGCCCGGGGTCGGGCTCGGTGCGTGCCCGCCTCGTGCTGCTCGCCGTGGAGTCCGCGCTGCTTCCGGTGCACCGGATCGCGGCGGAGCGGGCCGCGGGCTCGCTCGCGGTGGTCCTGATGCAGGCGCGCCAGGAGGAGGAGCTCGCCGCGCGGGGCAGGGGCGACTTCCTGACCGATCTGGCGGAGGGGCGGATCCTGGCCGACGACGCGCCCGCCCAGGCGCGGGTGCTCGGCTTCAAGCCCGGCGAGAGTCCGCTGCTGCCGGTCGTGATGCGGCTTGCGGACGGATTGCCGCCCGGCGGTGGCTGGGCGGTGCTCGCGCGGGCGGTGGCGGAGGAGCTCGCGGCGGTGGGGGTGCCGGTGCTGCTCGGCGTACGTCCGGTCGAGGGGCGAGTCCCGCTGCTTCTGGGGCTGCGCTCGGAGTCCGAGCGCACCGCGGTGGCAGACCGGGTCGCCGCCGCGCTGCGGGCGGGCGTGGAGCGGGCGGGGATGCAGCGGGCCGGGGCGCTGCCGCCGGTCGTGGTGGTCGGGGTCGCGGGTGGCTGGGCGGCGGCTTCGGCGGGGCTCCGGCACGCGGCGGAGACGGCGACGGCCGCGCAGGGCCTCATCGACCGCCCCTGGTACGACGCGCGGCGCCTGGACATCGACCTGCTCCTGTGGCGCCTGCACAACTACGACGACTCGGCGCTCGCGGCGTTCGTGGACCGTGCGATCGGCCCGCTGCGCGCCCATGACCTGCGCTCGAAGCCGCCGCTGCTGCCCACCCTGCAGACGTATCTGGCGCATGCGGGACGCAAGGCGGAGACGGCGCGCGAACTGCACCTGAACCGTCAGACGCTCTACAACCGTCTCGCCCGGATCAGTGAGCTCCTCGGCACGGACCTGGACGACCCGCAGACGGTGCTCGCGCTGAGCCTGGCGCTGCGGGCACGCAGGCACGTGGCGTAGCGGACCGGCCCCGCGCCAGGCCTACCGGTCTACAGGTCTACTGGTCTACAGGCCGAACGGCCGCGTCAATTCGTCGTAGACGCTGAGGACTTGGGTGACCGTTTCGTCCTCGGTCGGCCACGTCGCCGCCTGTGCCGTGCCCTTGTCCTTGAGCCGCTCCCTGAGCCCGGGGTCGGCGAGGAGGCGTGCGACGGCGGTGGCCAGGGCCTCGGCGTCGCCGTACGGGACGAGCACGGCGGCGTCGCCGACCAGTTCGGGGATGCCGCCGACCGCGGTCGCGACGAGCGGCACGCGCGCGTGCAGGGCCTCCTGGGCGAGCACGGAGCGGGACTCCCAGCTGCTGGGCAGCACCACGAGGTCGGCCGCGGCGAGCATCTCCGGTACGTCGTCGCGCCGCCCGACGAGCCGGACCGGCAGGCCCTCGTTCTCGATGCGGCGCTGCAGGGCGCCGCGTTCCGGCCCCTCGCCCGCGATGACGAGGAGCGGCAAGGGGTCGAGGTGGCGCCACGCGCGCGTGGCCTGCAGGAGGACGTCATAGCCACGCTGCCGTTCGAGCGTGCCGAGCGTGACGATCAACGGCCTTCCGACGGCGCCGAGTTCGGCGAGCGCCTTGTGGCGCAGTCCCTCGGCGTCCTCGGCATCGTCCCCCGCCCCGGTGACCGGTCGCGGCGCGGGGAACGTGACGGGAGCGAGTCGGGCGTCCCGGGCGCCCCTGCTGCGGGCGCGATCGACGAGGTCGGACGAGGTGCCGAGGACCACGGCAGCGGCCTTGGCGACACGTCGCTCCAGGAGGCGCAGGAGGCGGGCGCGCGCGCCGTCCGCGTGCGCGCGCGTGTGCCAGGTGACGACGAGGGGGGTACGGCGGCCGGTGAGCGCGAGGGCGGCGCGGAGCGCGGCGTGCAGGCCGTGCGCGTGCACCAGGTCGGCGTCGGCGCAGGCCACGCGGAGGGAGGCGACGGACGCGGGGTCGCTGCTGCGGGGTACGTGTACGTGCCGGGCGCCGGTGCCCGTGAGGTCGTAGGCGTCGGCCGCCTCGGTGGGGGCGCACACCGTGACCCGCACGCCCCGCGCCGCGAGGCCCGCGGCGAGCGACCTGACGTGGGCACTGCTGCCCGCGCTACCACCGCCCAGGACCTGCACGGTGTGCATCGGGGTCTGACCGTGCGGTGAGTGGCTGCTCACGTGGCTCACGTAGCCGGGGCTCCTGGGTAGGCGTCGGGGGCTGCGCCAAGGATGCCAGTCCGTACGGACGTTCCGGCACCGCCGAAAGGTCTCTTCCGTGTCAGGGCGGGCAACTCCCTGACGCGGATCACCCACACGGGTGAGGACAACGAGGATTCAGCACCGCGAACGACCTACGGCCCTCGCATCTTCGCAGCGACCAGACCCCGAACGAAAGACTTCCGAGACTCCGCCACTGACAGGACCCCGCCAAGGAGGAACCCAAGGAGGCACCCAAAAAGGCACCAAGGAGGTCAGCACGCCCATCGAACCCCGCTCCCCCACGCCACGGAACGCCCCGAGACCCGTCTGCGGCGATGGACACCGGACCTCAAGCCCCAAGCGCGCACTCCCGCGCTCTCATGACGGCGCACTCCCCCCGCCCACCGGCGGCACGGCCCTCGCGACCGCGCTGACCTTCTCGCCGTACGCGGCCGCCGCCACCACACCCGCAGCGTGCAGCGCGAGCCCGGCGCGGCCGTTGCCCGTGGTGACGGCGAGGCCGAGTGCCGCACCCAGAGCGTGTGCTCCCGCGTCGCCGATCATGGCTCGCTCCCCGATGTCGTCCGGCAGCACGGCCGCCGCGGCTCCCACGGAGGCGGCCGAGAGGACTCCGGCGGCGCCCTGGCGCAGCAACCCCGGCGCCCCCAGCGCGATCACCGCTCCGGCCGCCCTTCCCGGGCGTACGTCCACGAGGTTGACGAAATGGGCCGCGCCCGCGATCACGACGCCCGCGAGGAGCTTGTCCACCGGCCGCTCCTTGAGCAGCGCGCCCGCGGCGAGCCCCGCCGCCGACACCCCGAACAACTTCACGGCCCCGCTGGTCACTTCGCCGTCCCGCAGCGCGCCCAGGTGCGCACGGAAGCCCCGGCGCGGATCAGCCTCGCCCACCACGTCGTCGTAGGCCCCGCAGGCCCCCGCAGCGAGCACGGCGAGCGCGGCCGCGGCACGGGTCCTGGCGGGCAGCGCCACGGCGGCTCCGGCCGCCGCACCCAGGGCGGCGGCCGGCCCGGCGTACAACTCCACCGCCCGCCCCGCGTAGTTCTTCCGCTGCCAGCGTTCGGGGCCGCCGGGGGCGCGGGAGCGCAGCGCGGTGGTGGCGGCGCGGGTGACGGCGGCCGCGGTGAGGAGAGCCGGGAGGCGCCGGGCGCGCTTGCTGTCGATCATTCGGATCAGGGTACGGGGGCTGAAATGCCCGCCCGCCGACCCACCGACGTACGAGCTGATCACGGCGCCGGGGACTGGAATCTCAGCCGTCCGGCGCTTGAGGACGAACTCGGCGAGGCATCTGAGTCACGGTGCCCAAGGCATGCCCGCTGAAGGCGCCCCTGCCAGAGAAAGGCGCCCCGTCAGAGAAGGGCCCCAGCCCGCTACCCGTCCCCCCGAGCCGTCGCCAGCAACTCCTCCGCATGCGCCCGCGCGGTCTCCGAGTCCTCCTGGCCCGCCAGCATCCGGGACAGTTCCCGCACCCGGTCCTCGCCTTCGAGCACGAGAACGCCGGACCGCGTCACGGACCCGTCGTTCGTCTTCTCGACAAGCAACTGCCGGTCCGCGAACGCCGCCACCTGCGGCAGATGCGTCACGACCACGACCTGCGCGGACTTGGCGAGGCGGGCGAGCCTGCGGCCGATCTCGACCGCGGCCTTCCCGCCGACACCGGCGTCGACCTCATCGAAGAGATACGTCGGCACGGGATCCGTGCCCGCGAAGACCACCTCGACGGCGAGCATCACACGCGAGAGCTCACCGCCGGACGCGCCCTTGGCGATCGGCCGCGGCGGGGCCCCCGGGTGCGGGGCGAGGAGGAGTTCCACCTCGTCCACGCCCGCGGGGCCGTACGCGACGAAGCGCCCGTCGACCGGCACACCGTCCCCGCCCTCCGGCACCTCCGTGCTGGTGATCTCGATCGTCACGCGCGCGTGCGGCATCGCGAGCGAGGCCAGCTCGGCGGTGACGGCCGCCGCGAACCGCGACGCGGCCTCCTGGCGTGCGTCGGTCAACGCCTGGGCGAGTCCCGCGAGTTCGCCGCGGAGCGCGTCCCGCTCGGCGGTGAGTTCCTCCAGGCGGTCGTCGTCGCCCTCGAGTTCGGTGAGCCGTGCGGCCCCCTCCTCGGCCCAGGCGAGCACGGAATCGATGTCGGAGCCGTACTTCCGGGTCAGCTGGGTGAGCGCGGCCCGCCGCTCCTCCACCGCCGCGAGGCGCAGGGGATCGGCGTCGAGGTCGTCGGCGTAACCCGCGAGCTCTCCCGCCACATCGCCCAGCAGGATCCCGATCTCGCCGATCCGCTCGGCAAGGGCGGCCAGCGCGGGGTCGTGCGACCGCACCGCTTCGAGCGCCCGGTGCGCGCCCGCCACGAGCGTCGTGGCGTCGACACCCTCCGGGTCCTCCGGAACACCCGCGAGCGCGGCGTGCGCGGACGTGGCGGCGGAGGCGAGTGCCTCCGCGTGGCCGAGCCGCTCGGCCTCGGCGGCCAGTTCGGTGTCCTCGCCCGCACGCGGCTCGACGCCCGCGACCTCTTCGAGGCCGAAACGCAGCAGGTCGGCCTCCTGGGCCCGCTCCCGCGCGCGCGTGGTGATCTCGTCGACCTCGGTCGTCACGGCACGCAGCCTGCGGTACGCCGCCGTGTACTTGGCCAGCGGCACGGCGACCGCGTCACCCGCGTACCGGTCGAGGGCCCCGCGCTGCCTGGCCGGCTTGAGCAGGCCCTGCTGATCCGTCTGACCGTGCACCGCCACGAGGTCGTCGGCGAGCTCGGACAGCAGGCCCACCGGGACCGAACGGCCGCCGAGGTGCGCACGCGAGCGCCCCTCCGCCGAGACCGTACGGCTGATAAGCAGCGCCCCGTCGTCGAGTTCGGCCCCCGCTTCCTCGGCGCGCACGGCAGCCGTGGCATCCGCGGGCACAGTGATCCGCCCTTCCACCACCGCGGCCTTGGCGCCGATCCGCACCAAGGCGGCATCGGCACGTCCGCCGAGCAGCAGGCCAAGGCTGGTGACCACCATCGTTTTGCCCGCACCGGTCTCGCCGGTCACCGCGGTGAACCCCGGCGACAGCTCGACCACTGCGTCGTCGATGACTCCGAGCGACCGTATCCGCATCTCCTCCAACACGGACACGACCTTACGAGGTCATGGGCCAGGTGTGCGACGGCCCCTGGTCTCCTTCCCCCTTCCTTCCACGAAGACGCAGGTGGCAAAGGCGGACCGAACGGACGCTGTCACTCGCAGGGGGTGGGGTTTTCCGGGGTGGGGATTACCCCACCCCGATCTTCCTGACAGCCTCCTGGTGCGTGGGGGACCCAGGGCCTCACCATGATCGATATGGGAACGGGACTGGCACAGGCGGCGCTGCGGGCGCATCGTCCGGCCTTCGTGGGCACGGCGGTGGCCGCGCTCTTCGCGGCGACGGTGGTCAGCGCGTCGACGATGATGCTCGGCACGACGGGTACGGACGGACTCTCCGCGCGGGCCCGCGGACAGATCACCGAGAACGGCGTCGGGGACATGGCCCTGGTCCTGCTCATCGGATCGATCTACATGTCGATATTCGTGGTCGCGTCGACCATGGGCACGGCAGTCACCCAGCAACACCGTGAGCTCGCCCTGGTGCGGTCCATCGGCGCCAGGCCCCGGCAGATCCGCCGGGCGGTGGCGGGTCAGGCGCTCGCCGCGTCGGTCCCGGCGGCGCTCGTCGGCTTCGTCGTCGGCGGCTTCGTCGCACGCTGGTGGCACGCGGGCATGGTGTCGCACGGGCTGCTCCCCGCCGAGGCCGGCTTCCGGTTCGGCTGGGTCGCCCTGCCGGTGTGCCTCGGCGTGGCGGTGGTGACGACGACGCTGGCCGCGTTCCTCTCGGCGCTGCGGTTCTCGCTGCTGCGCCCGGCCCGCGCCCTGAGCGAGGCGGCGACCGGGCGAAGGGGCCTCGGCATGCTGCGGGCGCCGCTCGGCGTGGTCGCGATCGTGGGGGCCTGCGCCCTTGCCGTGCTCCTGTCGAAGCAGCCGGCGGACGAGGCCGGTGAGGGGGCCTTCCTCGTCCTGATCCTCTTCTGCGTCGGCGCGGGTCTGCTCGGTCCGCGCATCATCGGGCCCGCGGCCTGGCTGGTCTCCGCGCTGGTGGGCCGGTTCGGCGGCAGCGCGCGCCTCGCCATGCTCAACATCCGCTCGCAGCCCCGCCGCTTCTCCGCCGCTGTCGTGCCGCTCGTCCTGGTCGTGGGCTTCGGCCTGACCAAGATCGGCATGCATACGACGGCGCAGCACCACACGGGCTCGGCGGGCAGCACGGGCGAGGTCTGGCTCGACTACGTGGGCACCGGGCTCTACGCGGGCTTCGCCGCGATCGCCGCGGCGAACACCCTCGCCATGATCTCCTTCGAGCGTCGCCGCGATGTCGCCCTGCTGCGGGTGGTGGGCAGTCAGCAAGCTCAGGTGCGGGCGATGGCGGCCTGGGAGGCGGTGGTCGTCGCGGGGACGGCGCTGCTGCTGGGCACCGCGATCGCGCTCGGCACGCTGGCCCCGATCCTCAGCACGGCCTTCGGCTCGTCGCTCCCCCACCTGCCGTGGGCCGTGCCGACGGGGGTAGCGGCGGGCACGTTGCTGCTCACTCTGCTGGCGACGGGGCTGCCGGTCGCGTCGGTCCTGCGGAGACGAGCAATCTCCGTGGTCGGCGCGACGTGACGGGAAGGGCCAAGACGGGGCAGCTCCACGAGCGCCCCGGAAGGGGCGCGGGGAACTGCGCGGCCAGCCCCCACCGGGCCCGCAGGTGATGACCGCACCCCCAGCGGAGCGCTACTGCGGCGCCCCCCGCCACCCCGACACCGGCAGGGCGAACTTGGCCACGAGCCGGTCGGTGAACGAGGCGTGGTGCAGCCGGGCGAGCCGCACCGGCACCTCACCCCTGCGCACCTCGACCCGCGCGCCCGGCGGCAGCTCCACGGTCCGCCGGCCGTCGCACCACAGCACCCCGTGCGACGTGTGCTGCTGGACCTCGACGGCGAGGACCGAGTCCGGCGAGGTCACCAGGGGCTTGGCGAACAGGGCGTGGGCGCTGATCGGCACCATCAGGAGCGCCTCCACCTCGGGCCACACGACGGGCCCGCCCGCGGAGAAGGCGTACGCGGTGGATCCGGTGGGGGTCGCGCACACGATGCCGTCGCAGCCGAAGCCGGTGACCGGACGCCCGTCGATCTCCAGGACGACCTCGAGCATCAGCTCGGCCGACATCTTCTGCACGGCGGCCTCGTTCAGCGCCCAGTCGCGGTGCACGACATCGCCGTTGCTGCGCACGACGACGTCGACGGTCATCCGCTCCTCGACCTCGTACGCCTTCGTCACCACCCGGTCGACGACCTTGTCGAGGTCGTCGCGCTCGGCCTCGGCGAGGAAGCCGACCCGGCCCAGGTTCACGCCGAGCATCGGCACCCCGGAGGCCCGGGCGAACTCGGCGCCGCGCAGCAGCGTGCCGTCACCGCCGAGCACGACGAGCAGTTCACAGCCGTCGAGGCACTGCGGCGTGGCCTCCTTCACCGTGCCCACCTCGGACGGCAGCGGCAGATCGGCCGCCTCCGCTTCCAGGACGCGTACGCCGATGCCGCTGCGCAGCAGCCCCTGGACGACGAGTTCGGCACTGCGGATGGCAGCCGGCCGCCCGGTGTGCGCGAGCAGAAAAACAGTACGAGCTCGGGTCTGAGTCAACGGGGCCCCTCCGCCACGGCACGGTCAACGTCCGCCGGGTCGAGTTCGGGCGCCCCGGCACGCAGCCACAGAAAGTACTCGACATTCCCGGAAGGTCCGGGCAGCGGGCTCGCGGTCACGCCACGCACACCGAGCCCGAGCCCCCACGCCTGGCGCGCCACACCGCGTACGGCGTCGGCCCGCAGCGCCGTGCTGCGCACCACACCGCCGCTGCCCAGGCGCTCCTTGCCGACCTCGAACTGCGGCTTGACCATCAGGACCAGGTCGGCGTCCGGGGCGGCGCAGCGCACGAGCGCGGGCAGCACCAGACCGAGCGGGATGAACGACAGGTCGCCGACGACCAGGTCGACGGGGGTGCCGTCGATGGCCTCCAGCGTCAACTCGCGTACGTTCGTACGGTCCTTGACGGTGACCCGCTCGTCGCTCTGCAGCGACCAGGCGAGCTGGCCGTATCCGACATCCACGGCGACGACGCCGGAGGCGCCCGCGCGCAGCAGCACATCGGTGAAACCGCCGGTGGACGCGCCGGCGTCGAGCGCGCGCCGCCCCTCGACGACCAGGCCCTGCGGGACGAACGCGGCGAACGCGCCCGCCAGCTTGTGGCCGCCGCGCGAGACGTAGTCGGGGTCGCCTTCGTCGTTCGCGACCACGATGGCCGCGGCGGTCTCCACCTGCGTGGCGGGCTTCGTCGCGGTGTTCTTGTCGACGGTCACCCGCCCGGCGGCGATCAGCTGGCTGGCGTGCTCGCGCGAGCGCGCCAGCTTGCGCCGGACCAGTTCGGCGTCGAGGCGGCGGCGTGCCACTCCTGCCACGTTCTGTTCAGCTCCTGTTGTACGAGGGTGAGTACGGGGGTGCGTGCGGGGACGAAGCCGCGGGCGTCCCCATGGGCGAGGGCGCCGGCGGCCCGGGGCGTGCGTCGAGCGCGGTCAGCGCGTCACGCAGTCCCCGGTGTACATCCTCGTACACCTCGATGTGGCCGTCCGTAGCGAGGTGGTCCGCATCGCCGAGACGCCGGAGCAGGCCGTCCACCTCCGCGTCACCGGTCGGGGCACGTTCCACCCCGAGGGGCGCGGGGCCGACGGGGTCGTACGTCTCCGGCTCAGGCTCGGGGCCCGGCAACGAGTCGCTCATGCCACGACGCTACCGCGAAGCGCTGCGGTACCGTCGATCACGATGGCGACGATCGAAGAGTGCCGCACGGCGCTCGACACACTCTCGGACAACCTGGCGGGCGCCGACGACGGCGTGCGCGGCGCCGCCGCGCTCGACCGCTCGCTCAGCTGCCGCATCACCGATCTCGACGTGACCTTCACGGGCCGTCTCGAGAACGGCCGGATCACGGTGCTCGACACCTTTCCCGGAGCTCCTCGCGAGAAGGCCGAGATCCGCCTCGCCCTGTCCGGTGACGATCTGGTGGCGTTGGTCGACGGCGAGCTGAACTTCGCGAAGGCCTGGGCCTCCGGCCGGGTCAAGCTGGAGGCGGGCCTGCGCGACATGCTCCGCCTCAGGTCGCTGCTTTAGCCCCCACGCCCGCCGTGCCGGCCGCGTCCGCCGACTCGACGGGCTTCTTGCGGCCGCGGCGCGCCGCGGGCACCACGAGCGGTGTCCCGGTCTCCGGGTCGTCGATGATCTGGCAGTCCATCCCGAAGGTGTCCCGCACCAGCTCCGTGGTGACGACATCGGCCGGCGCGCCCTCGGCGATGACCTCGCCGTCGCGCAGGGCGATGAGGTGGGTGGCGTACCGAGCCGCGTGGTTGAGGTCGTGCAGGACGGCGACGAGCGTGCGTCCCTGCTCCTCGTGGAGGTCGGCGCACAGGTCGAGGACGTCGATCTGGTGCTGGATGTCGAGGAACGTCGTCGGCTCGTCCAGGAGAAGCAGCGGGGTCTGCTGGGCGAGCGCCATCGCGATCCAGACGCGCTGGCGCTGGCCGCCCGAGAGCTCGTCGACATAGCGATCGGCCAGTTCGGCGACGCCGGTCGAGGCCATCGACTCGTTCACGATCCGCTCGTCCTCCGCCGACCACTGGCGAAGGAGCCCCTGGTGGGGGTAGCGGCCGCGCGCCACCAGGTCGCCCACGGTGATGCCGTCGGGCGCGATGGACGACTGCGGAAGCAGGCCGAGCGTCCGTGCCACCTTCTTCGCGGGCATCGACTGGATGACGTTGCCGTCGAGCAGGACGCGGCCCGCCGAGGGCTTGAGCATCCGCGACAGGGCGCGCAGCAACGTGGACTTGCCGCAGGCGTTCGGGCCGACGATCACCGTGAAGGAGTTGTCGGGTATCTCGACGGACAACTTCTCCGCGATGACGCGCTGGTCGTAGCCAAGGGTCACGTCGTCCGCGATGAGCCGGTTCACTGCGGCACGCTCCTGCCTGTCGGTGCTCTCAGAGGTATCAGAGGTCTTCGTGGTCACGGCCGTACGCGTCTTCATATCCGCCCCGCCTTGCGCTCGATGACGAGGAGCCACAGCAGGTAGATGCCGCCGAGCACACCCGTGACCACGCCGACGGGCAGCTGGTCGGCGCCGAAGGCCCGCTGCGACGCCCAGTCCGCGACGACCAGCAGGGTGGCGCCCATGAACATCGCGGGCATCAGGTTCGGCCCCGGCGAGCGGGTGAGCCGCCTGGCCAGCTGCGGCGCGGTGAGCGCGACGAAGCTGACGGGTCCCGCGGCGGCCGTGGCCGCGGCGGTGAGCAGCACGGCCGAGGCCATCAGGACGATGCGGGTGCGCTCGACGGGGACGCCGAGCGCGTAGCCGACGTCGTCGCCCATCTCCAGCATCCGCAGCGGACGCGCGTACGTCATGACGAGCGGTACGAGGACGGCGCTCAGGACGAGCAGCGGCCAGACCTGCTCCCAGTCGCGGCCGTTGAGCGAGCCGGTCATCCAGACGACGGCGCGGGCGGCGTCGACGATGTCCGCCTTGGTGAGCAGATAGCCGTTGATCGCGGTGACGAAGGCGGAGACGCCGATGCCGACCAGCACGAACCGGAAGCCGTGCACGCCCCGCTTCCAGGCGAGCACATAGATCGCGAAGCCGGTCACCAGACCGCCCACGAGCGCCCCGCCCGCGACCTGCACCGCGGTGCCCTGGAAGAGGACGATCATGATGAGCGCGCCCGCGGTGGCCCCCTGCCCGAGGCCGAGGATGTCCGGACTGCCCAGCGGATTGCGGGAGATGGACTGGAAGATCGCGCCGCCGAGCCCGAGCGCGGCCCCGACGAGAAGGCCGACGAGGACCCGCGGCAGGCGCAGGTCGTTGATGATGAACTCCTGGCCGGCGTCCCCGTTGCCGAGCAGGGTGCGGATGACGTCGGCGGCGGGGATGGGGAAATCGCCGGTGCCGATCAGGACGACGCTCGCGGCGAGCGCGGCCAGGATGAGCACGGCGACGACCACGGCCGTGCGGACGTCGAGGCGGAAGCTGAGCCCGCCCCGGGTGCGTATCGCCTTCACAGCTGGGCCAGCCTCCGCCGTCGTACGAGAAAGATGAAGACCGGGGCGCCGATCAACGCGGTGATGATGCCGACCTGCAGCTCGGCGGGGCGCGCGACGATACGCCCGATGACGTCGGCGCCGAGCAGCAGGACCGGCGAGAGGATCGCCGCGTACGGCAGGATCCAGCGCATGTCGGGCCCGGTGAAGGAACGCACGACGTGCGGCACCATCAGGCCGACGAACATGATCGGCCCGCAGGCCGCGGTCGCCGCCCCGCAGAGCAGGGTCGCTGCGGCCATGGACAGGGCGCGGGTGCGGTTCAGGTGGGCGCCGAGCGCTCGGGCGGTGTCGTCCCCCATGGCCATGGCGTTGAGCGGCCGGGCGAGGCCCAGGGCCAGCACGATGCCGATCACGAGGAAGGGCAGGACCTGGAGGATCGTCTCGGTCTTGGCCGAGGCCAGGGAACCGACCGTCCAGAAGCGCATCTTGTTGAGCGCGGCGTTGTCCGTGATCATCACGGCCTGCAGATAGCCGTAGAGCGCGGCGCTCAGCGCGGTACCGGCGAGCGCGAGCCGTACGGGCGTCGCGTTGCGGGTCCCGCCGAGCGCGTAGACGGCGGCGCCGACGACTGCCGCTCCGGCGAAGGCGAACCACACGTAGCCGCTCAGCGAGGTGACCCCGAAGAAGCTGATGGCGGTGACGACGGCGGCCGATGCCCCGAGGTTGATGCCGAGCAGTCCCGGGTCGGCCAGCGGGTTGCGCGTCAGCGCCTGCAGTACGGCTCCGGCGAGGCCGAGGGCCACGCCGACGAGCACGCCGAGCAGCGTCCGCGAGAGCCGCTCTCCGACGACGACATCGCCGTACGTCCCGGTGTCCTGGAAGAGCCCGTGCCAGACCTGGTCCAGGGACATCTGTTTGGCACCGACCGCGATGCTCGCCACGACGACGAGCAGCAGCACACAGACCGAGACGAGGAGCCCGGCGCTGCGTATCGCGCGGCGGTTGGGTGGCGCGGGGGCGGTCTCCGCGCTGGCTTCGGGGGGACTGTCGACCAACACCAGGTTAGGTTAGCCTACCCTCGCACTTGACTTCGACGAGAGAGGCACCCCCTATGCGTGCCCGCCGCCCGATACCTCCCGGTCCGCACCGGGGTGGTGTGCTCGGCGGCGCCGGCGGCGCCCTCGGCATCGGCGGGCTCCTGACAGCATGCGGCGGCCCCGAGGGCGACGCAAAATCGTCAGGCGGCGGCACGGGCTGGAGCTTCGAGGACCACCGCGTGCCGACGGCGAAGCCCGCCGGACGCCCGCGCAGGATCGTCGCCCACATCGGAGCGGCCGCCGCGCTGACCGGCAATCTCCAGCCCGACCAGCTCAAGAAGTCCGGGCCCACCTGGGCGAAACTCCCCGCGGTCAAGGCGGGCCAGGTCATCTCCTCGTCGAACGAGGCCCAGTTCAGTCACGCCGGCTACGCCCCGCTCATCGAGCAGCTCGCGGCAGCCGTCGACAAGTCGAAGAAGGCGGCAGCCTGATGCCCATCGCCCACCGCCCCCTCGCCTCCAGAGGCATGTCCCGCCGCGGTCTGCTGGCCTCCGGCGGGGCCCTCGGCCTCGGCGCGCTGCTCAGCGCCTGCGGGAGCGAGGAGAAGAAGGCCGGGAAGAGCACGGACTCGAAGTCCTGGAGCTTCAAGGACGACCGCGGCAAGACCGCCGAGCTCGACCACGCCCCGAAGAACATCGTCGCCTACATCAGCACGGCCGCGGCCCTGCATGACTACGGCGTCACCTGCACCGGGGTCTTCGGCCCCTCCAAGCCGGTGGACGGCAAGCCCAACCCCCAGGCAGGCGAGCTCGATGTCGACAAACTGACGAGCCTGGGTGAGTCCTTCAACCAGTTCAGCATCGAGAAGTACGCGGCGCTCGAGCCCGATCTCCTGGTCAGCAACATGTTCCCGCCGCCCGCCCTCTGGTTCGTGCCCGCGGACAGCACCAAGAAGATCGAGGCGCTCGCGCCCACGGTCGGCATCAACGGCGCCCGCGCCTCACTCCTCGAGCCGCTCGAACGCTACACCGAACTCGCCGAGGCGCTCGGCGGAGACCTCGGTTCGGAGAAGGTACGCGCCGCCAAGGCCCGCTTCGACAAGGCCGAGCGCCGACTGCGCAAGGCGGCGAAGGCCAACCGCGGCCTGAAGGTCCTCGCGATGACCGGCGACGCCGACCAGTTCTATGTCGCCGTACCGGACTCCTACTGCGACCTGAACTACTTCAAGGATCTCGGCGTCGAGTTCGTCGAGGGCAAGAAGAGCGACGAATGGGGCTTCTGGGAGTTCCTCAGCTGGGAGAACGCCGACAAATACCACGCGGATCTCATCATGATGGACAACCGGTCGAGCGCCCTGCCGCCCAAGGAGCTCGCGAAGAAACCCACCTGGGAGCTGCTCCCCGCCGTCAAGGCCGGACAGACCGTGCCCTGGTCGATGGAAGAGCGCTACAGCTACGCCGGTTTCGCCCCCGTGCTCGAACAACTCGCCGCCGCCATCGAGAAGTCGAAGAGGCTCACCTGATGTCCGAATCCCCGTACCACTTCTTCGACACCCACGTACTGCGCACCGAGTACGTCACCCCCTCCATGATCCGCGTGGCCCTCGGCGGCGACGACCTGGCGCGGATGGCATCGGCGGGCCGCGACCAGCGCATCAAGGTGTTCCTGCCGCACCCGGGTCAGGACGCCCCCGTCATGCCGGACACGACGGAGGGCGACGCGGCCAATTGGTACGCCGACTGGTGCGCCCTCGACCCCGACGTGCGGGGCATCATGCGCACGTACACCACGCGTGAACTGCGCCGCGATCCGGACGAGTTGATCGTCGACTTCGCGGTCCACGGCGCGACCCCCTCGCCCTCCGACGGACCGGCCACCAGCTGGGCGCGGTCCGCTCGGCCCGGCGCGCGGATCGGCGTGCTCGCCCCGGTCGAGGAGGAGAACGGCGCCTACGACTTCAGGCCGCCGCAGGACACCGACTGGGTCCTGCTGACCGCCGACGAGTCGGCGCTCCCGGCGGTCGCGGCCATCCTGGAGACGCTCCCGCCCCGGACGCCGACCCGCGTCTGGATCGAGGTCCACGACCTGGCGGACAAGCAGGAGCTGCCCACGAAGGCCGACGCCGAGATCACCTGGCTCACCGGGGAGGGCTCGACGCCCTCCGCGATCCGCGCCGCCGAGCTGCCCTCGGGCACTCCGTACGCCTGGGTCACGGGCGAGTCCGCGACCGTCAAGACGGTCCGGCGTCACCTGGTCGGCGACCGCGGCTTCGACCGCAAGCGGATCTCGTTCTCCGGTTACTGGCGCAAGGGAACCACCACGGACGAGCTGATCGACCGCAACGAGACGGCCTGACCTCCCCCAGGCCCGCTCCTGGCCCGCCCCTGACCGAAGCCGCCCCGAAGCCGCGAAGCCCTGCCGAAGCCCCGTCCGCCCGCCGGCCGGGGCTCCGCCATGGATCGGGCAGCGGCACGCTCCCGGGGGCGGCTACACCCCCAGCCGCGACAACGCCTTCCCCGCGTCCAGCGTGCACTTGCCGTCCCCCGCCTCCGTCCACGCCGCCGCGCACAGCGCCCGCAGCCCGTCCATGACCTCGCCCTCGCCGTCGAGCACCAGCTCGTGCCCCCGCGCCGAAGCCGTCCATCCGCCGCAGCCGAAGCCGCCATCCTCCGGGGTCACTTCGGGCTGGCCGGTCAGCACGCCGCGCAGATCCGCGTCCACGTACGTGGGCCGGTGCTCGGGCGGCGCGGCGAGCAGCTGGGCGCCGTCCGTGACCCCGGTCAGGACGAGCAGCGAGTCCACCTCGCCGTTGAACGCGCCCTCGATGTCCGTGTCGAGCCGGTCCCCCACGACCAACGGCCGCTCGGCGCCCGTCCGCAGGATCGTCTCGCGGTGCATCGGAGGCAACGGCTTGCCCGCCACCTGCGGCTCCGCACCCGTCGCGATGCGTACGACCTCGACCGCCGCGCCATTGCCGGGCGCGATCCCCCGCGCACTGGGAATCGTCAGGTCCGTGTTGGACGCGAACCACGGCACACCCCGCGCGATCGCGTAACAGGCCTCGGCGAACCGCCCCCACACCATGTCGGGGCCGCCGTACCCCTGCACGACCGCCACAGGACCGTCGTCCGCCGACTCCACCGGCTCGAGCCCACGCTCCCGCAGCGCGACCCGCAGCCCCTCCCCGCCGATCACCAACACACGCGCCCCTTCGGGCACTTGCTCGCTCACCAGCCGCGCCGCCGCCTGCGCGGACGTGATGACGTCCGCGGCCCCCGTCGCGATGCCGAGCTCCGACAGATGCTCGGCCACCGCGTCCGGCGTGCGCAGCGCGTTGTTCGTCACGTACGCGAGATGCATGCCGCCTGACCGGGCCGTCCCGAGCGACTCGACGGCATGGTCGATCGCGTGGCCACCCGCGTACACCACCCCGTCCAGGTCGAGCAGCGCCGTGTCATACGCCTCGCTCAGCACATTCCGGCTGCCTTCGGGCCGCGTCCTGACGGTCTGGCTCATTACGCATCGCTCCTCGATCGATCCCACTCCCCCGATCATCGCTCATGCCACTGACACACATACGATGCAGCAATGAACACAGCGGGTCATACCGACGACCAAGGCCTCGACCTGATCCCGTTCCGGGGCGTGCGCTACGACCCCGAGCGGGTCGGCAGCCTTGCCGCCGTGACGTCCCCGCCGTACGACGTGGTCGTACGGCCCGACGGCCTGCTCCACCTGGAGTCCGCCGACCCGCACAACATCGTCCGGCTGATCCTCCCGCAGGCGACCACACCGGCGGCCCGCAACCAACAGGCCGCCGAGACCCTGCACGCCTGGCTCTCCGACGGCATCCTCGCGCCCGACCCGGAGCCGAGCCTCTACATCTACGAGCAGCGCGACGCCGGCATCCTGCAGCGCGGCGTCATCGGCGCACTCCGCCTCTCCGAGGCGAGCGACGGCATCGTCCTGCCCCACGAAGGCGTCATGCCGCACGTCGTGGAAGACCGCGCGGCCCTGATGCGCGCGACGAGCGCCAACCTGGAACCGCTGCTCCTGACCTACCGCTCGAACGGCGACGCCACCGGCGCCACAGCCGTCATCGAGCGCACCGTGAAGAACAAGCCTCTCTTGTCGACGACCACGGAGGACGGCTTCAGCCACCGCCTGTGGGCGGTCACCGACCCCGCCGACCTCGCCGAGATCCAGTCAGATCTCTCTCATCACCAGGCCCTGATCGCGGACGGCCATCACCGGTGGGCGACCAATCTCCGGCTGCGCTCCGAGCACCCGTCCGACAGCGCCTGGGACTACGGCCTGGTGCTCCTCGTGGACACCGCGCGCTACCCGCTCCGGGTCCGCTCCATCCACCGCTATCTGCACAGGCTGCCGGTCGCCGACGCCCTCGCCGCTCTCGGGGACTCCTTCCGCACACGCACCGTCGAAGGCCCCCTGCCACGTGCCCTCGAAGCCCTGGGCGAAGCGGCGGCCGAGGGCAACGCCTTCCTCCTCGTGGGTGACGGCGCCTTCCACCTCGTGGACCGCCCGTCCCCCGAGCTGCTCGCCCGTACGATCCCGGCCGACCGCCCGGAGGCCTGGCGCACCCTGGACGCGACGGTCCTGCACTCCACGCTCCTCGATCACATCTGGCGGATCCCGGACGCCCCGGAGCACATCGCGTACATCCACGACACCGAGGCGACCGTGGAGAAGGCGGAACGCGACGGCGGTACGGCGGTCCTGATGCACCCGGTCCGCGAAGAAGTCGTACGCGACCTGGCCCGCCAGGGGGTCACGATGCCCCGCAAGTCCACGTCCTTCGGCCCCAAGCCTGCATCGGGCCTGGTCCTGCGCAGCCTGGACTTCTGAAGCGCGCGCACTTAGACGGACACACATACGACAACGGGCGGGACCCCTGAGGGGATCCCGCCCGTTGTCGTACTACCAGGTCAGTGCTCAGGCCTTGCGGTCCTCGTCACCATCGTCGTCGAGCTCGAAGTCGTCCTCGTCGTAGTACTCTTCGACGCCCTCGTCCTCCTCCTCGACGGAGACGGCATCGACGACCGCGGGCTCCTGGACCGGCGCGTCCGTGTCGCCGTGGAGCGCGTCGACGAACTCGACACCGTCCAGCTCGGCGAGACGGTCCGACGCGTCGGTGCTGCCGTCCTTGTCGGACTCGATGACCTTCGCGAACCACTCGCGCGACTCGTCCTCACGCCCCGCGGCGAGCAGCGCGTCGGCGTACGCGTACCGCAGTCGCGCCGTCCACGGCTGGACGGAGTTCGACGCCAGCTCGGGGCCCTGCAGGGTGACGATGGCGGCATCGATCTGCCCCAGGTCACGCCGCGCACCGGCGGCGACGAGACGCATCTCGACCTGCCCCGGCTTGTCCAGCTTCTGGACCTCGGGCGCACCGGCCATGTCCAGCGCCTTCTCGGGCCGGCCCATGCCGCGCTCGCAGTCCGCCATGACGGGCCAGAGCTCGACACTGCCGGTCATCCGCTTGGCAGCACGGAACTCACCGAGCGCCTCGCTGTACTTCTGGGTCGCGTACGCCGCGAAGCCCGCCGCCTCGCGTACGGCGGCGACACGCGAGGCGAGCCGCAGCGCGACGCGCGAGTACTCGTAGGCCTGCTCGGGGTCCTCGTCGATGAGGTTCGCGACCATCACCAGGTTCCTGGCGACGTCCTCGGCGAGGCCCTTGGGAAGGCTCTGCAGCTCCTGCTGCACGTCCTTGTCGATCTCGTGCCCCGTGACTTCCTCGGGGATCGGCAGCCGCTTGATCGGCTCGCGGTCACGCTCGTCACGGCCGCGGTATCCACCACGGTCGCCGTCACGCCGGTCGTCGCGCCCACGGAACCCACCGGGCCGCCCACCACGGTCGTCGCGCCGCGGTCCACGGTCATCGCGCCCGCGGAAGCCGCCACCGCCGCCGCCACGGTTGTCATCGCGACGGAAACCACCACGGTCACCCCCGCGATCGCCACCACGGTCACTGCCGCGGTCGTCGCGCCGGAAGCCACCGCGATCGCCGCTGCCACCACGGTCGTCGCGACGCTCGTCACGGCGGAACCCACCGCGATCGCCGCCACCACGGTTGTCGTCACGACGGTCGTCGCGCTGGAAAGCGGGACGGTCGCCACCGCGGGGCCGGTCGTCGCGGCGGTCATCACGGCGATCGTCACGACGGAAACCGCCACGGTCACCACCGCGATCGTCACGCCGGTCATCCCGGCGGAAACCGCCACGGTCGCCGCCACCACGGTTGTCATCACGACGCTCATCGCGCCGGAACGCGGGACGGTCACCGTCACGACGGAACCCACCGCGATCGCCACCGCCGCGGTTGTCATCGCGACGGAAGCCACCACGGTCGCCGCCACCACGGTTGTCATCACGACGGTCGTCACGGCGGAAGGGGGGCCGGTCACCGTCGCGGCGCGGGGCGCCAGAGGTCGAGCGGTCATCGCGTCGGAAGGGGGGACGATCGCCGTCACGGCGGTCGTCGCGGCGCGGGGCGCCGGAGGTGGAGCGGTCGTCACGACGGAACGCGGGACGGTCGCCGTCACGGCGGTCATCGCGACGCGGGCCGCCAGAGGTCGAACGGTCATCACGGCGGAACGGAGGGCGCCCGCCACCGTCACGGTCGTCACGCCCGCGGAAGCCGCCACCGCCGCCGCCACGGTTGTCATCGCGACGGAAGCCACCACGGTCACCACCGCGATCGTCACGCCGGTCATCCCGGCGGAAACCGCCACGGTCGCCGCCACCACGGTTGTCGCCGCCACGATTGTCGTCGCGTCGGAAACCACCACGGTCACCGCTGCCGCCACGGTTGTCGTCACGACGGAAGCCACCACGGTCGCCGCTGCCACCGCGGTCGTCGCGACGGGGGGCGCCCCGGTCACGGTCGTCACGGCGGGGACCGCCGGAGGTGGGGCGGTCGTCGCGGCGGAACGGAGGACGCCCGCCACCGCTGCGGTCGCCGTCGCGACGCGGTGCGCCGCCACGGTATCCGCCCCGGTCGCCACCGTCCCGGCTGCGCTGCCCGCGCTCCGGTCGCTCGTCGGGAGAGTTGGTGGACATCGGTGACTCCTAGTCTTCGGTACCGCAGTCATTCTCGCGCAGCCGGGTAGCCGGCGCGCTTCGACAAAAACAAAAAGGACCCTTGGTCCCAGCGTGGACGCTGGGACCAAGGGTCCTCCAAAAATTGTTCGGCGGCGTCCTACTCTCCCACAGGGTCCCCCCTGCAGTACCATCGGCGCTTTGAGGCTTAGCTTCCGGGTTCGGAATGTAACCGGGCGTTTCCCTCACGCTATGACCACCGAAACCCTATGAAATATCCCGCCGCAAAGCGGGATCCCAAACAGGGCAGCGAACAAGCACACTCTTCAATTAAGTGGTGTAGCCGTTCAGCCGACACAACTGTTCGTTGTTTCAGAACTAACACAGTGGACGCGAGCAACTGAGGACAAGCCCTCGGCCTATTAGTACCAGTCACCTCCACCCGTTACCGGGCTTCCAGATCTGGCCTATCAAC